>MGVZ01000046.1:0-9154 GCA_001800745.1 Euryarchaeota archaeon RBG_16_67_27 | reverse complement strand
GTGAGCCAATCTCCCTCGGGATGTGGGCCCTGGTGGCCGTCGTCACAGGGCTCGCGGCCGGTGCGGGGATTTTCCTCGCGCGACCCCTTCTTGCACGGCTTGCGGCGCGGAACGTCGGCCGACGGAAGATCCGCGTCGTCATCGTCCTCGCGGGCCTCCTCGTCGGGACCGCGATCATCTCCTCGAGCCTCGTCGTCGGGGACACCCTGAGCTACATCTTCGTCCAGGATGTGTACGCCCGGCTCGACGCGATCGACGAGGTCGTCCGGGACGATTTCGGCGGCAGCCTCGTCGCCTTCCCCGAGGCGTACTTCGACACGATCGTCGCCCGGCTGTCGGTCCTGGAGGTCCCCGTGGACGGGATCGCACCCGTGCTGCTCAAGGTCATGCCCGTGCGCAACGAGGCGGGGAACAAAGGGAACCAACAGATCACCGTCCTCGGCCTGAACGCGTCCCACGAGGCGGGATTCGGCGCGCTCACCACGACTTCGGGATCACGCGTCGACGTTGACGACCTCGCGCGGGCGGAGGTCTTCCTGAACGAGCGCGCCGCCGCCGAGCTCAACGCGACCCGTGGCCAGAACCTGACCCTGTTCTACGGGACGACGAGCCAGACCCTCGTGACCGCGCGGGTGGCGGAGGTCGTCCGGGACGAGGGCAAGGCCGCATACGAGCGGCGGCCAATCGTCTTCATGGACCTGCGCGAAGCGCAGTCCGCGTTCAACGAGACGGGTCGCGTGTCCCTGATCAAAGTGTCGAACCTCGGTGGGGTGGTGGACGGCGTCGTGCACTCGGCCGACGTGAGCCGCGTGCTGCGTCAGATCTTTGCGGACGAGCACTGGAGCCTCCGCGTCGACGAGGTGAAGGCACGGGGCATCCGCGAAGCGGAGGCGATTGGCCGCGAGGCGACGGAGCTGTTCCTTGTCATGGGGGCGTTCTCGATCCTCGCGGGGGTGCTTCTCATCGTGAACATCTTCGTCATGCTCGCGGAGGAGCGCAAGCCCGAGATGGGCGTATCTCGCGCCGTCGGGTTCCTCCGTCGGGACCTTCTCGTGACCTTCGCCCTCGAGGGGACGTTCTACGCTGCCGTCGCCGCCGCGCTCGGGGCCCTCGCGGGCCTTGGCCTCGGTTTCGTCATGGTGTACTTCTTCGACCGGCTCGTCCCCCATGGCGAGGTCCCCGTGACGTTCCACTTCGACCCGGCGAGCGTCTTCCTCGCGTTCGTCGCCGGCGCCGCCCTCACCTGGGGTACCGTCCTCGCCGCCTCCTGGCGGGTGAGCCGCCTGAACATCGTCCGCGCGATCCGGGATCTGCCGGAGTCCTCCCCGCGCGGCCGGCCGTGGCGGGTGTTTGCAGCGGGCGCCGCGGTCGCCGCTGGGGGCTCGGGCCTGAGTCTCTGGGGCGCGGCCGCGGCCACGGGCCTCGGGACGATCCCTGGCCCGCCGCTCATCGGGATCGGGCTCGCCGTCATCGCGTCCGGGGTCGGCCGGGCCCGAACGGCCTTCACGGTCGCCGCCCTGTTCAACCTCGGCTGGATCCTCGCCCCGTTCAGCCTCCTCAACGAGGCGACGGACGACGTGTCCGTCGCGTTCGTCGTCACCGGGCTGATTCTCGTGGGGAGTGCGATACTCGTCGTGGTGTTCAACATGAGCGAGGGGCTTCGCGCGCTCGTGCGGCGGGTGGACCGCACGGCGGGCCGGCCCGTCCTGCGCACCGCGGTCGCGTACCCCGTCGAGAAGCGGTTCCGCACGGGCATGACCGTTGCGATGTTCGCTCTCATTCTGTTCATGGTCACCCTGATCTCCATGGTCCAAGGCCTCCAGCAGTCGAGCATCGAGCGCTTCGTCGCCCAGCAGAGCGGAGGCTACGACGTGATTGCGTACACCGCCGCCTACGGCGAGATTCCCAGCTTTCGCGCGACCCTCCAGGAGAACTTCAGTGAGGATCTCTTCCTCGGAGGGTGGGACGGGGTGTCGAGCGCGAGCGTGATGCCTGCGAGGGTCCGAGCCCTCGGGTCGAACCGCACATTCGACTACACCCTTTGGGGCGTGGACAACTTCCTCGTGCGGAGCAACACGTACGGCTTCTACAGCCACCTGCCTTCGATCGTGGACGAGGCGGGGGCCGCGAGACCGCTCGCGACGCGCGAGGACGTCTGGCTCTCGCTCTCCTGGAACCGATCCCTCGCGATTGTCGACCGGAGCGCCGCGGGTGCGAACCAGTTTCTCCCGGACGCGGACCGTCTCCGCGTCGCCCCCGGAGATCTCATCCGCGCGTCGGATGCCGCCGGGAGGTCCGTGAACCTCACCGTCGTTGGGGTGCTCGAGCAGGCGCTCGAGTTCACCTCCGGGGTGTTCGTCGACCAGAGCGTCGTGACGACGGCGTTCCCCGCGGACGCGCATTTCACCGCTTATTTCTTCCAGGTGGCGCCCGGCGTCGACGTTCGGGCATTGCGCTCGAGCCTCGAGCGTGTCTTCTTCGCCTATGGCCTCCAGACGATCGACATCCGGGAGGAGATCGGGCGGGCGTTCGATGCCTCCCAGCAGGTCCTTGCCCTCATGCAGGCGTACCTCGGCATCGGCCTCCTCGTCGGGATCGCCGGCCTCGCCGTCGTGACCCTCCGGGCGGTCGTCGAGCGGCGTCAACAGATCGGCGCCCTGCGGGCGATCGGCTTCACGCGCCGGATGGTCCTCTCCGTGTTCCTCCTGGAGATCGCCCTCATCGCGGTCCTCGGGATCGCGATCGGCGTCGGCCTCGGGGTCGTGTTCGCCTGGAAGGTCTACGTGGTATACTTCGCGGACCTCGTCGTGTTCAGCGTCCCGTGGGCGAACCTCGCGACGATTGTCGGCATCGCCTCCGTGGCGACGATTCTCGCGACCTCCGAGCCCGCGTTCCGTGCGTCCCGCATGCCGCCGGCGGAGGCACTCCGGTACATCGAGTGAGCGCCCGGACTCATGGCGTCCTCCCTCCCCAACGTTCCGTTTCGAGGGACGGAGGAGCGCGGAGCGGGGCCGCCGGCGGCCCGGTAAGCCTTTTATGGACCCCGGCTTTTCGACGGTTCCGTCGATGGGCGATCCGCGACTCAAGGAAACCAGGTGGGATCCCGCGCTCGAGGCGGCCCTCGTCGAGACCTGGCGCTCCGAGCCCGAGCTCTACGGGTTCCGTCCTGACCCCGCCAAGCCCGTGTACGTGATCGACACGCCACCCCCGTACCCGAGCGGCTCATGGCACATCGGGGCGGTCATGGCCTACTCCACGATCGACATGATCGCCCGTGCGCAGCGAATGTTCGGTCGCGCCGTGCTGTTCCCCTTCGGCCTGGACCGGAACGGGATCAACATCGAGCGCACGGTGGAGAAGAAGACGAAGAAGCCTCTCCACACATGGGATCGGGAGGCCTTCATCGAAGCGTGCCGCAAGGAGATCCAGGCGATCGGCCAGGGGATGCTCGACCTCGCGTGGCGCACCGGACTCTCCGCGGACTTCGACCACGTCTACTACACGGACTCGGACGAGTATCGCGCGTTCAGCCAGGCGGTCTTCCTGGAGCTGTGGCCGCGGGGCCTCTTCTACCGCGGGGAGCGGCCCACGTTCTGGTGCGCGTACTGCGAGACGCCTCTCGCGGAAGCGGACATCGAATACGAGGAGCGGGCGTCCAAGCTCGTGTGGATGAAGTTCGCCCTCGGCTCCGGTGGCCACGTCCCGATCGCGACGACCCGCCCCGAACTCCTCGCGGCGTGCCGGGCGGTTATCGTGCATCCGGACGACGATCGCTTCGCGGCTCTCCACGGGAAGACGGCTCGCGTCCCCCTCTACGGCCACGAGGTCCCCATCGTGGCCCACCCGATGGCCAAGCCTGACTTCGGAAGCGGTGCCGCGATGATCTGCTCGTACGGAGACATGGTCGACCTCCAGCTCTTCCGCGAGCTCCGGCTCGATCCCGTGAAGGCGATCGACGAACGGGGCCGGATGACGGAAGCCGCAGGTTCCCTGAAAGGCCTCACGGTCGAGAAGGCGCGGCAGCGGGCGATCGAGGACCTCGAATCCGCGGGGCTCCTCGAGAGGACGGAGCCGATCCAGCACAAGACCCCGCTCTGCTCCCGCTCGGCGACGCCGATCGAGTTCGTCTCCTCGGACGCGTGGTACATGCGACAGCTCGAGTTCCGCGACGAGCTGCGCCGCCTCGCGCGGGAGATGGAGTTCCAGCCCGCGCGGCACCGCCAGCTCCTCCTGGACTGGATCGACAGCCTCACGATCGACTGGCCGATCTCGAGGCGCCGGTACTACCACACGGAGATTCCCCTGTGGTACTGCAAGGCGTGCGGGGAGGTCCTCGCGCCGCCGCCGGGGAAGTACTACCGCCCGTGGAAGGATCCTGCGCCCTTCGATCGCTGCCCGAAGTGCGGCAGCGCGGAGTTCGTCGGCGAGGACCGGGTGTTCGACACCTGGATGGATTCGAGCGTCTCGAACCTGTTCGTGACGCGGTACCGGACGGACCCCGCCTTCTTCGAAGCGAACTTCCCGACCTCGCTGAGGCCGCAGGGGCGAGAGATCGTCCGCACCTGGCTGTACTACTCGACGCTGAAGTCCCTCGTCGTCCGGGGGACGCGGCCTTTCCGGAACGTATTCATCCACGGGCTCGGGCTCGACGCGCGGGGGCGTGCGATGCACCGCACCCACGGGAACGTGATCGACCCATGGCCCCTGATCGAGAAGCACGGCGCGGACGCCCTCCGGTTCTTCGCGGCGAGCGAGACGAACCCCGGGGACGACTTCCGGATCTCGGAAGCGAAGATCGGCGGCGCGGGCAAGTTCATCACGAAACTGTGGAACGTCGCCCGGTTCATCTCTTCCTTCGACGAGCCGCCCGCGGGCAAGCTCCTCCCGACGGACGAGTGGATCCTCGCGGAGCTGAACCATCTGATCGAGGAGAGCCGCGGAGCGTACGGGGAGCTCAACCTGTTCCTGCCGTCGAACCGGTGCCGGGAGTTCCTTTGGAACCTGTTCGCCCCGCACTACGTCGAGATGGTGAAGGCCCGCGGGTACGCGGGGGACCCGGGTGCACGGTGGACCCTCCACACGTGCCTCCGAGGGCTCCTCCGCCTCCTCGCGCCGGTCATCCCTTTCTCCACGGACCGGATCTGGCGGTCCGTGTACGGGGGAAGCGTCCACGCGGAGCTCTTCCCCCGCCCGCTCGACGGGATCCCCGCCGCGCGCCGGGAGGCCACAGATGCGATCCTCGCCTTCAACTCGGAAATCTGGAAGGCGAAGCGGGATCGCGGCGCAAGCCTGAACGTGGAGTGGCCCGGGGTCGCGGTTCCCGCGGCCCTCGAGCAGTACGGACCCGACCTCAGGCGGATGCACCGCCTCGTTTGACCGGGAGGTGTGCGCGCGGGTCGGAGTATCGCTCGACGTACCAGGCCATCGTCTCCCGGACCCGCTCGGCGAACGGCGCTGGGCTCCAGCCGAGCTCCCGCCTCGCTTTCGTCGCGTCCACGACGACGTCGAGACGTGCGAGATCGAGGGCGGCGCGGGAGAGGAGGGAGGTTCGGCTTCCCATGCGACCCCGGAACTCCGCGAGACGGGCCGCGAGCCGAGCCAACGTGATCGGGACGATCGCCCTCGGCGGCGACCGATTCGCCGCGCGAGCCGCCACCCCGTAGAACTCCGCCATCGTCAGGACGCGGTCGCCGAGGAGATACGCCTCGCCCGCGCGTCCCTTCGTCCCGGCGAGGACGTGCCCCTGCGCGACGTCCGCCGCATGCGCCCACGTGTTCGTGCCGAGTCCCCTCGGAAGCACGCGGAGCCGCCCGCGGACGAGGAGGGCCAAGGTCCGACCGAGTGCGCCCGTGTCCCCGGGGCCGAACACCGCGGCCGGCATCACGATCGTGAGGGGCAGGCCTGCGTGCATCTCCCCCACGGCAATCCGGTGAGCCTCGAGTTTCGTCCCGACGTACGGATCGTCCACGGCGGCCGCGGGCGAGGACGCTTCCGTCGCGGGTCGCGCCTTCGCCGCGGGGGCGAACAGCCCCGCCGTGCTCGTGTACACGACCCGGCCGACGTTCTCCTTCCGGGCCGTGGCGAACACGTTCGCCGTGCCCGTGACGTTCACGTCGAAGACCCCTCGGCCGTCGCGCACGCCGACCTCGTACCAAGCCGCGGTGTGAAACACAACGTCCGCCCTCGACATCTCCGCACCGAACTTCGGGCGGGTGAGATCCCCGACGGCGACATGGACCCCTCGGGAGGCCAAGTCGCGCGCCCGTGACGCGTCCCTCGTGAGGATCGTGACCTCCCAGCCCTTTGAGAGGAGCGCGTGGACGAGGTGTCGGCCCACGAGGCCCGTACCCCCCGTCACGAACGCTCGCATCGGCGTCTCATCCCCTCGCCAGGACGACGGTCATGACGTCCGCATCCCGCAGTACGTGCTCGATTCCCGCCCTCTGGCCGGGGAACCGGGCGCTCGGGCCCCAGACGTTCGCGTACCGGAACCGGCGCCGCCAATCCCGGTGGATCGCGTCGCAGACCATCCCAACCGTGGAGTCCTCCTTGACGATCAGGGGGTCCGCCATGTCTGCCTCCTTCCCCTGGGGCTTCAGGAAGACCCGCATGAACCGGAGGGCGTCGTAGATCTCGTCCTTCAATCGGTCGAGGCCGACCCCCTGGGTCGCGGAGATCGGGATGAGGGGCCACCCGGAGAGCTTCTTCCGGAGCTCGGCGAGGTACGCTTTCCCCACGAGGTCGATCTTGTTCACGAGGACGCGTGAGGGCATGTATACCCGGTTCCCCGCGAGGACGTCGATCAGGTCGTCCTCCGAGATGTCGTCCCGGACGACGAGGACGCCGTTCAGATATCCCCACTCCCGACAGATGTCCTCGACGGTCTCGACGTCGAGCTTCGTCAGGGGCACCGTCGAGTTCACCGTGAGCCCGCCACGCGTCGCGCGCGTGAACACGACGTCCGCGGGTCGCTCGTTCAACCGGATCCCGCCCTGGCGGAGCTCGTCCGCGAGGACGTCCACGTTCGTCTCGAACACGTCGATCATCAGGAGGACGAGGTCGCACGCCCGCGCGACGGACAGGACCTCCCGGCCCCTCCCGCGTCCCTTCGAGGCGCCGCGGATCAGCCCGGGCATGTCGAGGATCTGGATCGTCGCCCCGCGGTGCTCCATCGCACCCGGGATCACGTCGAGCGTCGTGAAGTCGTACGCGCCGACGGCGCTCGTTGCGTCCGTGATCTGGTTCAGGAGCGTGGACTTCCCCACGCTCGGGAATCCCGCGAGGCCCACGGTCGCGTTCCCGCTCTTCTTGACCGCGTATCCCGCCCCGCCCCCGCCGGACTTGAGGCGTCTCGTCTCGAGCTCATCCTTCAGGCGCGCGACCTTCGCCTTGAGCTTGCCGATGTGGTGCTGGGTTGCCTTGTTGTACGGCGTCCGCTGGATCTCGTCCTCGATCGCCTTGATTTGTTCCTCGAGACTCGGCATCCGTTGCGTGGGATGAGTCCACGGAACCGCAAAAAGGTTCCTTCGTCCGCGGCTACCAGACCGTCCGGATTCCCTCCGGCTGGATGCCCTTCACCGCGTAAAGGACGATCCGAGGGCTCCGAGCCGTGTACGGCGAACGGTCGAGCCCGCCGAGGACCCGGTGGACTGGAAGGCCGACGCCGTCGAAGAGATCCTTGAGCTCGGGGAGCGTGTACGCGCGAACGGAACCTCGGTGCTCCCGAGTGCCCTCGCGGTCGATGACGATCTGCCGGGTGTCGTACCGCCCGCGGAGGAGGTCGAACGTGTCCTCCTGGAGGATCACGCTCCCGTCCGCGTGGACTCGCCAGCCCTGCATGGGCAGCTCGTACGCGAGGGGCTCCCGGTTGAAGCGCTCCATGAGGAACTTGCCGCGTCGCCGCAGGGCTCGGGCGACCCCGGAAAGGACCTTCCGGTCGTCCTCGCTGCGATCGAAGTATCCGAACGACGTGAACATGCTGATCGCCGCGTCGAACTCGGCGCGGTAGGGGAGCTCGCGCATGTCCCCCCGCACGAACGTCGCACGTGCGCGGGCCTTCCGAGCCGCCGCCCGCGCCTCCCGGAGGAGCGCCTCCGAGAGGTCGAAGCCGACCACGTCGTGCCCGCGCCTCGCGAGCTCGATCGCGTGCCGGCCTGCGCCGCACGCGAGGTCCAGGACCCGGGCACCTTCCCGGAGGTGGAGGATTCGCTCGATCCCGTCGACCTCCCGCGGCGTGTCCGCGTGGACGTACTGTTTGAGGTAGTCCGGGCCGAAGAACGACTCCCACCAGGGCTTCACGATTTTCGCCATGGGCCTCCCCCGGATGCCCGTGGCGCGAACGGCCTGGCGGCACAAGAAGGTTCCGTGGTCACTTCTTCGCGACTTGCGTGCCCGCCTTGCCTTCGACCGCGGAGACGATGTGCTCCATGTCCGTGATCGTCACCCGCTCGCCCCCGGCCTCGAGGAACTCGATCGCCGCCTGGATCTTCGGCCCCATGTTCCCCGGAGGGAACTGGCCCGACGCGAGGTGCGCCTTCGCCTCCTTCAGGTTCAGTCGGTCGAGGGAGCGCTGCGTCGGCTTCCCGAAGTCAAGCGCGACCTGGGCGACGTCCGTGACGATGACGAGGGTCTTCCAGCCGATGCCCTTCGCGAGGACCGCGGATGCAAGGTCCTTGTCGATCACGGCCTCGACCCCGACGAGCTTCCCGTCCCTCCGAATCACGGGGATGCCGCCGCCGCCCGCCGCGATGATCACCCGGCCGTCCCCGTCGTGGACGAGCTTCGCGATCACGTCCTTCTCGACGACCTCGACGGGCCGCGGGGACGGGACGATCCGGCGCCAGCCGCCGCGGGAGTCGAAGACCATCTTCCACCCTTTCGCCCGCTTGACGATGATCTCGTCCTCCCGCGCATAGTACGGCCCGATCGGTTTCGTGGGGTTCGAGAACGCGGGGTCGTCCGCGTCGACGAGGACCTGCGTGATCACGCTCGCGACGTCCTTCCGGATCCCGCGCGCAGCGAATTCATTCGCCAGGGCTTGCTGGAGCATGTAGCCGATCTGCGCCTGGCTCTCCGCCCCGCACACGTCGAGGGGCATCGCGGGGACCTTCTGTCGGCTCTCCTCGTTCTGCAAGAGGATGTTGCCGACCTGGGG
>MGVZ01000045.1:10341-43919 GCA_001800745.1 Euryarchaeota archaeon RBG_16_67_27 | reverse complement strand
TCGAGGCCGTTTTCGAGAGGATCGACGTCAAGCGAGACCTGTACGCGCAGCTCGATGCGCTCTGCCCGCCCGACGTCGTGCTCGCGTCGAACACCTCGAGTCTGAGCATCACGGAGATCGCGAACGCGACGAAGCGGCCGGACCGTGTCGTGGGGATGCACTTCTTCAATCCCGCGCCCGTGATGAAGCTCGTGGAGATCATCCGCGGGAGCGAGACGAGCGACGCGACGGTCTCCCTGATCCGTGATCTGTGTCGGAGGCTCGGCAAGGAGCCCGTGGAGGTCCGGGAGTCCCCGGGATTCGTTGTGAACCGACTCCTCGTGCCCGTGTTGAACGAGGCCTTCAACCTGCTCCAGGAGGGGATTGCGAGCCCGGAGGACATCGACAAGGCGATGAAGCTCGGCACGAACATGCCGATGGGACCCTTCGAGCTCGCGGACTACACCGGGCTCGATATCTGCCTCGATGTGATGGAGGTCCTGTTCCGCGAGACGGGGGACGCGAAGTTCCGGCCTGCGCCCCTTCTCCGGAAGTACGTTCGCGCGGGGCGGCTCGGGCGGAAGACCGGCCGCGGCGTGTACGACTACCGCGGGACGTGAGGCGGCGTCCGAAGCTTCATCGCCCTCGGGAGCGTTCCGGGCCAGGGGACCATGGCCGGGTTCGTCAGGGTCGAGATGGAGGACCGCGTCGCGATCATCACGATTCACCGCCCGGAGTCCCTAAACGCGTTGAACTCCGAGATCGTGAACGAGCTCACGATGACGATCGAGCACCTCGCGATGGCCCGGGACGTCGGGGCGATCGTCATCACGGGCGCGGGGGACAAGGCGTTCGTCGCGGGGGCGGACATCCGCGAGATGGTCGACCTGAGCGGCCCCGAGATGCAGCGGTTCTCCGAGCGCGGGCGGAGGCTCGGGGACGCGCTCGGGGCGTGCAACAAGCCCATCATCGCCGCGATCAACGGATACGCCCTGGGGGGAGGTTGCGAGCTCGCGATGGCGTGCGACATTCGGATCGCGTCGGACCGGGCGCGGATCGGCCAGCCGGAAATCAACATCGGCATCATCGCGGGATTCGGCGGCACCCAGCGGCTCCCTCGGCTCGTCGGCGCCGGGAAGGCCGCGGAGCTCCTCCTCACGGGGGACATGGTCGACGCCGCGACCGCGGAGCGGATCGGCCTCGTCGACCGCGTCGTACCCCACGACCGCCTGCTCGCGGAGGCGAGGGCGCTCGCCGCGAAGATCGCCTCGAAGCCCCCCATGGCCGTCGCCCTGACGAAGGCATGCCTGCGGGCGGCGGCGGAGATGTCGCTGTCCTCCGGCCTCGCGTTCGAGACCGCGGCGTTCGGCCTTGTCGGGTCGACGGTGGACAAGATCGAGGGAATGCGGGCGTTCCTCGAGAAGCGCACGCCCACGTGGAAGGGCGAGTGATCAGTAGGACTCGAACTCCTCTTGGAGGTCGATCACGACCTGTTCGAGGACCTCCTCGAACGAGGAGCTGCTGTACTCGCGCATGCCGCCGAGCTCGCTCTGGATCCGCGCGATGAACCGGTTCGAACTCTTTATGAACTCGACGTTCACCAGAGGTTCTTCCATGGAGTTAGCCTCGCAATCGCGTCGCCGGCGGATTTGGCGTATCAGGGGTCCCTATTTAACTCTTGCCCGCTGGTTGTCGTTTCCTCGGCGACGGCCCGCGGGACCGGACGCGATGCGCGCCGAGTCGCGGACGTTTCGAGAACGTTTATCTACCTCCCCCTCCTTGGACAATGTCCGCCACCCGGGATAACGGAGTGAAAGGCTTGGGCAACATCCGGCCGACGTACATCAAGCGCATCGCAATCCAGCTCGTCGAGACCCATCCCGACGCGTTCACGGACGACTACGAGAACAACAAGCGGAAGGTATCCGAGCTCACGGACGTCCGGAGCATCATGATGAGGAACCGGATCGCCGGCTACGTCACCCGGTATCGACAGCGGCATGAAGCCTGATCCCGCAGGACTTTTCCCTGTGGGGGACCGGATTCCCGCGGGCGGCACGACGCGGTGCGACATGCCCTTTGCCGTCGAGACCAGAGACCTGACCCGGATCTTCGCCGGGAAGAAGCGGATCCGCAGGAAGCGGCACGCCTCGGAGGGTGAGGACGGGTCCGGCCCCGTCACTGCGCTCGACCACGTGGCGATGGAGATCCACGACGGCGAACTGTTCGGCCTCCTCGGCCCGAACGGTGCGGGCAAGACGACCCTGATCAAGATCCTTGCAACCCTCCTGCTCCCGACGTCCGGGGAGGCCTACGTCGCGGGCCACGACGTCGCGAAGGATCCGTTCCCGATCCGCCAGCAGATCAACATGGTCTGCGGCGGCGAGACCTCGGGATATGGGCTCCTCACCACCCGCGAGAACATCTGGATGTTCTCCCAGTTCTACGGGGTCCCGAGCAAGGTGTCGAAGGCGCGGATCGACGAGCTCATGCACGTGTTCGGACTGTGGGACAAGCGAGACACGAAGGTCCGGATGCTCTCGACAGGTCAGCGGCAGAAGATGAACATGATCCGCGGGTTCGTCACGGACCCGTCGATCCTCTTTCTGGACGAGCCCACCCTCGGTCTCGATGTGAACGCAGCCCGTGTAATCCGGGACTACGTGATGAACTGGGTCCGCAAGCGGACGGGGAAGACCGTCCTCCTCACGACGCACTACATGATGGAGGCGGACGAGATGTGCGACCGGATTGCGATCATCGATCGCGGGAAGATCCTCGCCTGCGACACCCCGGCGAACCTGAAGCGGATGATCCGCCATGACACGACCTTCCGGCTCGAGGTCGACACCCTCCACGACGTGACGTCCTTCGGCTCGATCCGGGGTGTGAAGAACTTCTCCCACAGAGAGGACATCGCAACGAACCGAGCCCATCTCACGTTCATCCTCGAGGACGAGTCGCCCGTCGCAGAGATCCTGAGCCGGATTACGACTCAAGCCTCGAAGGTCCACTCCCTCCAGAAGTCGGAGCCCACGCTCGAGGACGTCTTCATCAGCATGGTCGGGAGGGGACTCGAGTGACCGAGGTCGCTCGGCGGAACGACTTGCGTGCCCGGATCGCCCTGAACCTCCGAGCCATGGTCGGCCGCGCGTATCCGCGGGTGATCGGGGCGAACCGCGAACCGTCATGGATCATCTTCGAGGCCTTCCTCCCCCTTCTCGGGATCGCCGCGTACGTGTTCATCTACCAGGCGCTGGGCGAGCGGGCCCTCGCGAATGCCACGGACCCCGCGAAGGTCGCGGAGATCCAGGCGAACACGAATGCCCTGATCGCGTCCGTGGTCCTCGGGGGAACGATGGTCGCGTTCTGGCTCAACGTCCTGTGGTCGATGGCGAGCCAGCTGTACTGGGAGAAGGAGATCGGGAACCTCCAGCTCTACATGATGGCCCCGATGAGCCGGATGGCCCTCCTTGGAGGCATGGCCCTCGGAGGGATGTTCATGACCTCCGTGCGCGCGGTGTCGACTCTCGCCGCAGGAGTTCTCGTCTTCGGGGTCGTGTACCGCATCGTCGACCCGCTCACCCTCCTCGCGGTGTTCTTTGTCACCCTCATCGCTCTGTACGGGATGGGGATGATGTTCGCATCGCTCTACCTCCTGTGGGGTCGGGAGGCTTGGCACCTGTCCGCGCTCATGGAGGAGCCGATCTTCTTCGCGAGCGGGTTCTACTTCCCGATCGGCGGCCTGACTCGCGTGCCCGTATGGGGATCCGCCGTTGCCATCGCGGGTTCCTTCATCCCCGCGGGCCTCGGTCTCGACGCGATGCGCCAGCTCGCCCTCGGCCCGACGGCGTTCGGCGGACAGATGTGGCTGTTCAGCGTCGACGTGGAGCTCGCGATCCTCCTCGTCCTCGCCGTCGTGTTCCTCGTCCTCGCAAGGTACGCCCTCGCGTATCTAGAGGTCCTCGCGAAGCGAGAGGGGAAGCTGACCTCACGCCATCAATGAGCACGTACTGGAGGACGTTCAAGGTCGCCGCGTGGCTCGGCTGGGAGATGGACTCGAACTGGACGGAGCCCTGGCTCTTCGTCCTCTACTCGATCCTGAAACCGGTCGCGGGAGCGTTCATCCTGGTCCTCATGTACGTCGTCTTCGCGACGATCGGGAACACGGAGGACCCGTCGATGTTCGCGTACATGTACGTCGGGAACGCGTTCTTCATCTTCGTCGCGTCGACCCTCTTCGGCACGTTCCAGGTGATCCAGTCCGACCGGGAGTGGTACCAGACGATTCGTTACGTGTACATCTCCCCGATCTCCTACTACGTGTACATCCTCGGGAGGGCGGCGTCGAAGGTCGCCGTCGCGACGTTCGCGGTAGTCGTGACCCTCGCGTTCGGGATCGCCTTCCTCGGCGTGGAGATGGGGCTCTCCCTCGCGGATGTTCCCGTCCTCGTCGCCGCCTTCGTCCTCGGGATCGCGGTCCTCCTCGCAATCGGGATCTGCCTCGGGGGAATCTCGTTCTTGACCGCGAAGCACGTCCACGGGCTTGCAGAGGGAATCCCCGGGCTGTTCTACGTGTTCTGCGGGGTCCTCTTCCCGCTCTCCGCGTTGCCGGAGTGGGGCCGGTCCGTCGGCCAGGCGATTCCGCTCACGTACTGGTTCGACCTCACGCGTCGGATTCTCGTCCCGGGCACGTCGATCGACAGGACACTGAACGCGTACGACGACCTCACGATCCTTCTCCTCCTGTTCGCCTCATCCCTCGTCTTCTTCGCCCTGAGCGTTATCATCTTCCGGATTGGCGAGTACGTCGCGAGGAAGGCCGGGAAGATCGACATGACGACGTCGTATTGATCGATCAGCCGCGCTTCCGCCGGGCGGTACGCTCCCGGTAGAACGGCATGCGCTGCACCGCGCCGCATCCCGTGCACGTGACAACGATCCGCCCGTGGCCGACGCGGACGCGCGCGTTCGCGGAGGGGATGAGATAGGCACCGCACGCCTTGCAGAAGCGACGCTTGAACTCCGCGGGGGTCCTCACATTATACCGCATCCCGATCCGCCGCGCGAGGTCCACGTACCGCCGCGCGCGGCCTCCATGCCGGAGAAGCGCCTCCCGCTCGGCGAGGCGGAAGAGGATTGTCATCCGCTCCGTGGCGATCCTCCGTTCCTGCCCGCGGTGCCGCCGCGCTGCCATCCGCGGGCCGAGGGACGCCGCTCGACAAAAACCCTTCCCTGGGGGTCCACGGGCGCGCCGCGCCCAACCTTTAACTACGCAGGCGGCTTCCTCGCAACGATTCGGATGCGCTCCCGCGTGAAGCGGATTTTCCGCAATGTGAACGACGGCCTCGACCTGATTGTCTTCATGAACGCGGTTGAGCCGCACATCGACCTCTCCTTCTTCTACGCCACGGGGATCACGGACGGGCTGTTCGAGAGCTGCGGGGCGTGGCTCACACCCGACGGCGGCTGCGAGGTGACGACGTCCGCCCTCGAAGAGGAGGCCGCGAAGGAGGCGGACCTGCCCCTCCATGTGTTCCGCACACGGGACGAGAACCTCACGCTCATGAAGGCCCGCCTGCGTGGCCACCGGCGGATCGGGATCAACGCGATGGAGCTCACCTACCACATGTTCTCCCGTCTCCGGAAGCTCGCGCCGAGGAACGCGACCTTCGTCGACATCTCCGAGGCCGTCGTGCGGACCCGCGTCGTGAAGGACGAGACGGAGATCGGGCTCGTCCAGAAGGCATGCGACGTCGCCTCCCGCGCGTTCGAGGACCTCCTCCCCTTCATCCGGCCGGGTGTCAAGGAGTCCGACGTCGCCGCGGAGCTCGCGTACCGGATGCAGAGGCGCGGAGCGACCGGGCCTTCGTTCCGGACGATCGTCGGGTCGGGCCCGAACGGCGCGGAGCCTCACTACACCGCGGGACCGAGGAAGCTTAGGCGGGGCGACCTCGTCGTGATCGACTTCGGCGCGATGTGCGACATGTACTGCTCGGACATCACGCGCACGGTCGTCCTCGGCAAGGCCTCGGACGAGCAACGTCGCATGTACGCGACCGTCGCGCGCGCCCAAGCGGCGGCCCTGCGGAAGATGCGACCCGGCGGCCGGGGGAACGCCGTCGACGCCGCGGCGAGGGAGCTGATCGACCGGGGGCCCTACAAAGGCCGATTCATCCACGGCCTTGGCCACTCCATCGGCCTTGCCGTCCACGACGGTGACGCGCTGAACCCGTCGAGCACGACCGTCCTCAAGCAGAACATGATCTTCACGAACGAGCCCGGCGTCTACGTGCCCGGCTTCGGGGGCGTCCGCATCGAGGACGACGTCCTGATCACACGGTCCGGTCCGAGGTACATGACGACCGCGCCTCGCGAGTTCTTCGAGCTCTAACGCGGCTCACCCCGGCCCGTCGAGTGCGCGGAACTCCGCCGCGAGGACCCCCATCCGCACGACGTCGTAGAACCGCCCGTTCTTGTGGACGTCCTGGCGGGCCACCCCCTCCCGCACGAAGCCGCACTTCTCGTACGCGCGAATCCCGCGGACGTTGTACTCGAGCACGTCGAGGGTCACCTTGTTCAGCCCCAGGGCATCGAACGCGTATCGGAGCGCGAGGCGTATCGCCTCCGTCCCGTACCCGCGGGACCAGAACGATGTCTCCCCGATCACGATCCCGAGGTCCGCTTTCCGGTGCGCCCGGTCCACGCGATGGAGTCCGAGGTTGCCGACGTGCTTCCCGTCCACCTCGATCGCGAACACCTGATCGTCCGCCTTCCGTTCGTAGTCTCGGAACCAGCGCTCCTGCTCCGCGAGCGTAATCGCGGACGACCGGCCGAGGAAGTGGATGACCCGGGGATCGCTGTACCACTTCACGAGCCGGCGAAGGTCCCCCGGGGCGAGCGGCCGTAGGACGACTCGTGTCCCGCGCAGGGCGCGCGCGGTCTCGATCACGGGCATGCGACACGCCCTCCGGCACAAGAACTTTCGTCCCGGTCAGAGCTCGATGGGGATCTCCGCCGCCGCGGTCCCCCCGTCGTCATCGCGCACGACGAGCTGGACGCGGTAGGAGCCGGGGCCGGGGAACTCGTGCGCGATCCTCGCGTCGATCTCGAAAGGCGCCGTGTCCGCGGGGAACGTCTGCGTCTCGACCGTCCCGTCACCGAAGTCCCACGTCGCAGTGAGGTCATCCTTCCCCGGGTCTCGGAGGCCCGCGCGGAGGAGGAGGCCGGACGATGCGACTGCGACGCCCAGGTCCCGGAGCTCCCAGCGCCACGTGCCCTCGTGCCGCACGTTGAAATTGTGGCGGAACCGCATCGGTTCGAGCCCTTCGCGTTCCACGGTGAGCCAGGCGGGGTTGTCTCCGTTCGACCCGCCGTTCGCGGGATCGTCCCCCGGGGTGTACTCCACGATCGCCCCCAGGTCAGGGCGCAGTTCGAGCGGCCCCGTCGTCGCGCTCTGTTCACGAGGGCTGCCGGGCTCGCGCACGATGCGCGTCTCCCCGACCGCCTTGCCCTCCGCGAGGATCGTAAGCGTGAGGTCATGCCATCGCTCCCCCGCGATCGCGATCCGGAGCTCCGCGACCGACGCGATCTCGAGGCCGTGGATCTCCGGGGGTGCGTTGGAGACGGTCACCGCGGCGACCGCGGTCGACGTGGTCGTGGCGTCGCGCGCCTCCACCCGGGCGAAGCCGGAGAAGTCGTCCGTGTACCGTGCCTGCGCCTGCGGTGAGGAGGACCATCCCGTCTCGAACGTCCCGTCGTCCTCGAAGTCCCAGCGGAACTCGAGCGCGTCCCCGTCCGGATCCCGGGAGGCCGAGGCATCGAGAGGGATCGCCTCCCCTTCCACGCCCGCGTACGGTCCGCCCGCGTCCGCGTCCGGACGCCCGCTCGCCGCATCCGCGTCGAGGAGGGCAGGCCGGGACTCCGCGTCCGGGGTGCCGTCTCCATCCATGTCGGACCTCGCGCGCGGGAGCTCGGCGCGACCCGCGTCGAGTCCAGGCGTCACGAGGACGTACGACAACGTGACCGTCTCGTACTCCGTCGGGAACATCGGGTTCTCCGCCTCCGACTCGAGGGCCGCCGGGAGGTCGACGAGCCAACGGATCGTCCGCGACCCGTCCTCGAGCTCGACGATCGCGTCCGGCGCGGGCGAGAGACTCCCCTCCTCCACGGCCCATCCCGCAGGCACGGTGTCCTCGATCGCCCCCTGGGTGACGTTCACGTCGATCGTGACCGCGTCGTCGAACGTGTACACGGCGACGTTCGTCGCGTGCAGCGTCACCGGCACCCGATCCCCCGCGGTCGTCCGGACCGTCCGCCAGAGGGGGTCCTTCCCCACGACGACCGCGGGGTGCGCCCGGAGATACGCCCACAGGTCCGCTTGGGTGTTCGACTCCGGTCCCTCGTAGTGGCGGTTCGCGAGGAGCGGCCGCAGCGCGGACGGGAGCGTCTCCCCTCCGAGGCGGAACGCGACGTCCGCCGTCGTGAACTGGAACTCCTCCAGGCACCACCATGGGGGGTCCGCGAGGAACCCGCGCAGGACATCCTCGCCGTAGTGATAGGTGAGGGAGCCGCCCGCGGGGATCGACGCGACGGACAGCACTCCGTCCTGCGTCGTCCTCCCCGCGGGTCTCGGCTCCGATGGGTGCGGACTCATGAGCACCGCCTCCTCCTCCACCGCGACCGGGACGCCGGCCGCGTTCACGACACGAATCCCCACAGGCAGGGTCACCGTGTCCTCCCCCCGTTGATACGTCTCTTCCGCCATGGTGATGCTCACGAGTCCGCGGGCATAGGCTTCCCAGAGGCTCAT
Source organism: Euryarchaeota archaeon RBG_16_67_27 (assembly GCA_001800745.1). GTDB lineage: Archaea > Thermoplasmatota > Thermoplasmata > RBG-16-68-12 > RBG-16-68-12 > RBG-16-68-12. Next base: position 35,128 of record MGVZ01000045.1, on the reverse strand, counting down.
CCCTTCCGCGTCCGCCTCCGGATGAAAAAGGGACAGGGAACCGAGGGCCACGGCGCCCGCGACGAAGACGACCATGGCGTGCGACGCGCTCGAGCCCTTCATCCCTGTCCCTGTCGGAACGAGCGGAATGTATTCGAGGGGGCCGCCTTAAAGGCGCCGACACGATTCTCACTTGTTTCGCCGGGTGATTTTCACCGGTGATTTTTATGCGGTCCCTCCCGGGAGCCACGTCGGACATCTGTCTGCGAGTCGATGGGTTGAAGTCCCGCGCGGTCATGCGTGGGCCCGTGCTCGTCTACGACCCCAGGTTCGTCGAGCACGTCGCCTCCCCCCTCCATGTCGAGCGCCCGGAACGGCTCGAGGCGATCGTCGCGCGGCTTCGGAAGGAAGGTCTCTTCACGGACGTCGCGAGGCCCGTTCCCGCGACCCCTGCGGAGGTCAGGCGGGTCCACCGAGAACCGTTCCTCGAGTTCTTCCGGACCCTCGGGGACGGGTTCCTCGACCCGGAGACCGCCGTGCATCCCGGGACATTCGAGGTCGCGCTCCTCGCCGCGGGGGCGACCCTCCAGGCCGCGCGGTGGTCCCTGGCGGAAGGCAAGCCCGCGATCGCCCTTGTCCGTCCGCCGGGTCACCATGCGGGGCCCGACTACGGCGGGGGCTTCTGCTACCTGAACAACGTCGCTGTGGCCGCCGCGGACCTCGTCGGGAAGGGCAAGCGTGTCGCGATCCTCGATTACGACGCCCACCATGGCAACGGAACGAGCGACATCTTCGCGGATGAGGCGACCGTGCTCTACGTCTCGACCCACCAGTACGGGATCTATCCGGGCACGGGGGCGGCGGAGGACGTCGGCGTGGGCGAGGGCCGCGGGTTCAACGTGAACATCCCGTTCGGCGCGGGCTGCGGGGACGCGTCGTACGAGGCTGCCTTCCAAGAGCTCGTCGAGCCGATCGTCCGCGCGTACCGCCCGGACGCGATCCTCGTGAGCCTCGGGGTCGACGCGCACTACCGCGACCCCCTCACCTCCCTCGCCCTCTCGTCTCCCGGCTACGTGGACCTCGTCGCGCGGAGCGCCGAGGTCGCCCACGAGGTGTGCGGCGACCGCTTCGTCGTTGCCCTCGAGGGCGGCTACCACCTCCAGGCTCTCGCGGAGGTCTTCGTGGGGACCGTCGCCCGTCTCCGCGGCACCCGGATCGACCTCGAGCTCACGCAGCACATCGACTCGAAAGGGAGTGGGGGGTCCGCGATCGCCGCGACGAGGCGCGCGCACGAGGCGTTCTGGAACCTACGCTGAGTGGTGGCGCTTCTTCTCGGTGATCTTGCGCTCCTTCTCCTTCACGATGCGCCGGTACAGGCCTTCCAGGAGCGCGCCGAGCGCGAGGTTGAGGTCCCAGTCGAAGTGGTGCGCGTAGTACATGTCGTGGGCCGTCGCGAAGCGGCACCGGAGGGAGTATTTCCACCGGTCGCCGTCGGGTTTGTACTTCTGCACGTGCAGGGACAGGGTCCGTGGAGTCGTGAGCTCGGCGATCTTCTTCATCTCCTTCTGGATCGTTGCATACATCGCGTCGTAGGCGTCAGTGGGTTCGTCCTCGAGCCCGCTGACCTCGACGAACAGCTGCTCGCGCTCCTGGAATCCCGCGAGGACGTGCATGAGGTCGGCCTTCGTGAGGATCCCGACCGGCTCGTCCTTGTCCACGACGATCACGCTCGAGACGTTGTGCCGGAGCATGAGTTCCGCGGCGCGGTGCACGTCCGCCTCGGGGCCGACCATGACCGGCGGATAGCGCATGACGCCTTTGACCTCGATCGCGACCCTCTCCTCGCGGCCGGCACGATCCCCGTACCGCTCGCGGGTCTTCGGTCGTGCGAAGAACTCGGCGAGGTCCTTGAGCCCGACGACGCCTTCGAGATGCCGGTTCCGGTCCACGACCGGGATCGACCGCTCCCCGAGGGACTGCATGAGTTTCACCGCGTGGTCGACGGTGTCCGACTCGCCGACGCACTGGGGGTTCGGGGTCATGAGGTCGCGAACCTTCAGGGAGGCGAGGGCCTCCGTCTCGACGAGGGCACGCACGAGGTCCGTCCGCGAAATCACCCCCGCGAGAGTCTTCTTCTTCAGGATGGGGAGGGTGCGGAATCCACTCGAGAGCATCGTCTCCGCGGCCTCCGGCAGGGGCGTGTCCTCCGCGAGCTCGGGACCGCCGAGCATCACCGTGGAGGCTTTCGTCGAGGGCGGGAGGTTCCGCCGCTTCATGAGCTCCCGCATCGTCACGACGCCCTCGATGCGCTTCTTGTCGAGGATGGGCACCTCGTGGACGTCGTGCTTCTTCATCTTCCCGAGCACGTCGCCGATTGTCTCGCTCGGGGTCGCCGTGACGACTTCCCTCGTCATGAAAGCGGATACCGTGAGGTCCTGGACCTTGAGCCGCTTCATGACACCACGCCGGAGGGGAGTGGTCCATAGCGAGCGACCGTATAAGAAGGTTCTTCGGTGGCCCGCGGAATTCGGGCTCGATGCGCGTCCGGGCCGTCGTGACGTTCCACGGGCGCGTGCAAGGCGTGTACTTCCGCGCGCACTGCGAGGAGAACGCCCGCGGTCTCGGACTCGAGGGCTACGTGCGCAACCGCGCGGACGGGAGCGTGGAGGCCGTCTTCGAGGGCGAGCGTGACCTCATCGAGCAGTGCATCGAGTGGAACCGGGCGTCGCAGCCGCACGCCCGCGTGGAATCGGTGGACGTGCGGTGGGCGGCGCCGACGGGGGAATTCCGCGGGTTCCACATCCGGCACTAGTCCGGTCGCACTCTTCGTACTCTCGCGCGCAGGCCCGCGCGGCGCCCGGGGCGCCCACCCGCGGTGCGTGGCCCGGCCCCCGCGGAACCTGCGCAGGTCGACGAGCGGCGTCTGGCCGGCCCTTTTCGTCATCGAGATCGACGAGGAGCGCCGGAGGGACGATCACTCGATTTGGATCCGGTACGTCCGCTCGGGGGTCTCCCTGTGGATCGTCCAGGCATGTTCCTCCGTGAGCACGCCCCGTTCGAGCCACGCGCGCGTCTTCCTCGGCACGGTCGCGGGGCCGAGGACCGCCCCGGGCCGATCGGGATCGTCGATATAGTCCGTCTCCAGCATGAACCGGGAGCCGCCCTTGAGCGCCTCCACGACGAGCTCCTCCTTCGCGAGGATCGAAGGGACGAGCCCGTGGTTCTCCTCCGGCCGCGTGAGCGGAGTCGAGTGGTGCTTCACGACGCGGTTCTTGTCGAGGCCGACCTTCTCGGCCATCGCGGCGAATTCCCCGAAGATCTCCGGGGTGGGGTCCTCGGTGTGGAGGATGACCGCGCAGCCGAGCCGCTTCGCAGTCGCCATCGTGTACTCGATCACGTCGTTGCACGCGTGCACGAGGTCCGGGCCCACGGGAAAGTGCGGCCGACCGACCTCGCCAAGGGCCACGGCCTTTCCCAGCGCGACGTAGCGCGCGGCGAGGTCGATTCCCTGGCGCATCGCCTCGACGGCGCCCTCGAGCCCGACGACCTCCTTGAGATGCATGCACTCGACCGGATACGGACCCAGGGCGACGAAGACCTGCAGGGAGGTCGCCGCGCGAACCGCCTCCGCCATTTGCAGGGTCTTCCGGTACGCGCGCTCGTAGTCGCTGCCGTGGCTGATCGGCACATCGTCGTAGGGCGTGTGCGTCAGCATGATCGCCGTGCCGCCGACCTTCTCGAACGCCTTTGCGGCTTCCACGCCCTTGAACTCCGCGCGAAGGTGCATGTGGTTGTCGAAGATCGGCAGCCGTCGGGCCATCCTCGCTCGCCCTCGGGTCTGCTAGGGGATGGAGCGGGATAAGGCCTTTGCACTTACACGCCCGAGGCGCACCGTCCGGCCGGGATCGGCGAGGTCAACGCAGGAGTCCGGCGGCCTTCAGCTCGGCCGTGATCTTCTCCACGGCCTGCTCGACGTCCGAGGGCTTGCGGGCGCCTGTGCAGACGAGCTTGCCGCTGCCGAAGAGGAGGACGACGACCTTCGGCACGTCGATCCGGTAGACGAGCCCGGGGAACTGCTCCGGCTCGTACTCGACCTTCTCGAGGCCCAGGGAGATCGCGATCGCGTTCAGGTTGATCTGCGCGCCGAGGTCCGAGGAGGCGACGATGTTCTGGACCACGATCTCCGGGTTGTTCTTGATCGGGATGCCCGCGGCCTCGATCTGCTTGGCGACGATGTCGATCGCCTGCTTCACGTGCTCGAGGCTCTTCGCGCCCGTGCACACGACCTTCCCGCTTCGGAAGAGCAGGGTCGCGGTCTTCGGCTCCTTCAGGCGGTAGATGAGTCCCGGGAACTGCTCCGGTTCGTACTCCGCGCCGCCGAGCGCGAGGGCGATCGCCTGCAGGTCGAGCTGCTCTCCGAGGGACGTCGATGCGACGACGTTCTCGATCTTGATCTTCGCCAGGGTGACACCTCCGCGGATGTCGGGCCACGGACAGGCCGTTTCGTCCGGCGGGCGCGGGCCCGATTTAAATAGGACTTTATAAACGTTGGCGCGGGCTCCAGGCGGGTTCTCGACGTCCGCGCTCCCTACGCGGCCGCGCTATCCCGGGCCTTCACGAGGGCGTGCAACGCCCGGTTCAGGGGGGTCGCCAGCCCATGCCGGTCCGCGGCCCGGAGAATCGCGCCTGTGATCGCGTCGATTTCCGTCCGCCGGCCGAGGTCCAGATCCTGGAGCATGCTCGAGCGGTTCGCCGCGGTCCGCCTCGCGATCAGCGTCGTCCGGTGGACGGTCTCCGCCGCGTCGATCGCCACGCCTTCCGCCCGGGCGACCGCAGCGGCCTCCCGGCAGACGGCCTCGACGGTGGCGAGGAGTCGCTTGTCGCGGACGAGTCGGCCGTTCGGAACCCCGGCGAGGGCCGCGAGGGGGTTGATCGAGGCGTTTACGACGACCTTCGCCCACAGCTCGGTCCGGACGTCGCTCGTGACCCGCGTCGGGATGCCGGCATCGTCGAGCACGTCGCGGAGCCGCACGAGGTCCGCCTCGTCGACGCCGCGCCACGGGCCGATCACCGTCTCGCCGACGCCCGCATGGCGGATCTCCCCCGGCCCGACGAACGTCACTCCGTGCGCGGTCGTCCCCGCGACGACGCGGAGCGCGGTGCGCCCGATCACGTCTGCGTTTCCGAGCCCGTTCTGGAGTGTGAGGAACGTCGCCGACTTCGCGAGGCCGCGCAGGTGCGTCATCGCCGATGACGTGTCGTACGCCTTCACGGCAACGACGACGAGGTCCGCCTCCGCGCCCCCCGGGACGCGAGTCGCGGCATCGGGCTTCGCAAGCCGGACCGTCTTCCCCGAGACTCGGAGGCCATGTTCCCGGATTGCGTCGACATGCGCTTTCCTCCCTATCAGCAGGACTTCGTGCCTCGCGCTCAGGAGTCCGCCGAGCAGACTCCCGATCGCGCCGGCTCCGAACACGAGAACGCGCACGCCGGCCCATCCATGAAGCGGACTAAAACGGTTTCGACATCGGAATCGCATATCCCGAATTTTATAAAAATCCCAAAATGGCGAAAAACGCGTCGCTGAACGTGCTTCGCTACTTTTATCTACTCATGAAATCTATCCGTGGCAAAGGGAGGAACGCAGTGGCAAAGAAGAAGAAGGGCAAGAAAAAGAAGCGATAGGCCCTCACGACACTGATGCGATCCGCCTCCGGCGGATCACCGTTCTGAACCCCTTTCCCGTTTTTCCTTCCCTTTCATTTCTCGTGCAATCCGGTCCGCGCTCTTCAACGGCTCCGGCATGCGTTCCTTCGTCGTCCGCCGAACGAGGTCGAGCGCGCTCTCGAGAGAGACCCGGTGGCCCACGGAGACGTACAGGGGCCGAGTGCCTTGGGGAGGCGTCCATGCGAACCCCGCGAGCTGCCCGTCGAGGTCGATCGGAACCGCGTCTGCGCGCCCCCGATCTTGGCGTCGCGGTGAGCCCGCGAGCGGGTGTTTCGCGACGCCGATCGTCCGGAGGCCAAGTTGGACGCCGGCGAAGCACGCGACGCCAAACCGAGCAGGATGGAGACGCCCGTGTCCATCGATGAGGACCATGTCCGGACGTCGTGAGAGCCTGGCGAGCGCGGCCGCGATGGGGGGCAGCTCCCGGTAGCCCAGGTATGTGGGGATGTACGGGAAGTCGACGGGCATCCGGACCGTCGCGGTCTCCCTCAGATCGAGATCGTCGATCCCGTACACGGCGGCTGCGGCGAACGCGGAATCGCCGGCGTAGCTCGCGTCCACCCCCGCGACGGTCTCTGGCGGCGCCGGCTCGTCCGCTTCGAGGACCTGGCCTGCGAGGCGGATTTGCTCCGCTCGGAGCGCCGCGAGCAATCCGACGGCCGGAAGGGGATCCGCGAATCGGGAGCCGCTCGCGCGCCCGCCGCGGAGCGTGACGCCGTCGTCCCGCAACCGCGCTCCCGCGTCCCGGCGGATCGGCGTCCCGTCCCCGCGCACGACCCGGTGCCCGTTCCTCGTCGGATGGTCGAGGATCCAGGCCGCCACGGCTCGCGCCGCACGGACGTCCCCGAGGGCCCGTGCGATCGCTCCGCAGGTCGTGACCCGACCCCGGGGGATTCGCGCGAGGCATCGGACGATTGCGGTGCCGAATGGGTCGGCCATCGTTCACCGGATCGCCGTTCGCACGCAAAACCTTTCTAGCGCACGACGCATCGCCGGGCCCCCGCATGTCCCTGCTGCTCGAAGGTGGCTTCGTCGTCACCCAGGACAAGGAGCGCCGCGTGATCCCCGGCGGAGTCCTCGTCGAGGGCGGGCGAATCGTGTCCGTGGGCGACGCGGGCGCCCGAGCGGACGAGACGATCGACTGCTCGAACTGCGCTGTCCTCCCCGGACTCATCAACGCTCACCACCATGTCGCGAACACCCTCCTCCGCGGCATCGCGGACGATCTCCCCCTCGAGCCGATGCTCGAGAAGGCATTCGCCGTCGACGCGAAGCTCACGCGGCGGGACGTCCAGATCGGCGCCCTCCTCGGATGCGTCGAGATGATCCGGTCGGGGACGACGGGCTTCCATGACCTGTTCTACTGGGAGGACGAAGTCGCTCGGGCCGTTCGCGAGTCGGGCGTCCGCGGGTACCTCTCCTGGGCGACGCTCGACGAGGCGCTCACGACGCAGCGCGGAGATCCCGTGAAGAACGCCGAGGCGTTCGTCGCGAAGCACAAGGGCGACCCCCTCGTCACCCCGTCCGTCGGCGTCCAGGGCGTCTACGCGGCGTCCGAGGAGACGTACGCGCGGGCGCGGGATGTCGCCGTGAGGCACGGCGTCCGGCTCCACACTCATCTCGCCGAGACGCGGGGCGAGGTGTACGACCATGCGGCAAAGACCGGATTCCGGCCCGTCGAGTGGCTCGAGCGGATCGGCTTCCTCGACGAGCGCCTCACCGCGGCGCACGGGGTGTGGCTCACCCTCAACGAGGTCCGGACACTCGCGCGGCGCGGGGTGAGCGTCGCGCATTGCCCCGTGTCGAACATGAAGCTCGCCTCCGGGGGGGTCGCCCCGGTCCCCGAGATGCTCCGGGAGGGCGTCACGGTCGCCCTGGGCACAGACTCGCCGATCTCGAACAACGGGATGGACATGTTCGCGGACATGAAGGTCGCCGCGCTCCTTCACAAGGCGACCCGCTGGGACGCTCGGGTGGTCCCCGCGCAGGTCGCCCTCGACTTCGCGACGATTCGTGCAGCGGAGGCGCTCGGCGTCGGGGACCGACTCGGTTCAATCGAGGTCGGGAAGCGTGCGGACCTCGCGGTCGTGTCGCTCCGCGGCCCGCACACGACTCCTTTTTATCCGGCGAACCTCATCAGCCATCTCGTCTACAGCTGTCGCGGGAGCGATGTCGTGGCGACGATCGTCGACGGGCGCGTCCTCATGTCGGATGGGCACGTCCGGTGCGTGGACGAGGCGGACGTGGTCGCGCGTGCGCAGGAGACCGCCCGCGAGCTCTACGAGGCATGATTCGTGATCTGCGGGGTCGATGAGGCTGGGCGGGGTCCCGTGATCGGGCCGCTCGTCGTCGCCGGCGTGGCCGTCGAGTCGGACGTGGCCCTCCGTCAGCTCAGCGTGCGCGACTCGAAGAAGCTCTCCCCAGGGCGCCGGGAAGCACTCGCGCCGGAGATCGAGAAGATCTCGAGGCACGAGCTCATCGTCGTTCCGGCGGAGGACATCGACATCATGCGTGCGGAGATGACCCTGAATGAGTTCGAGGTGAAGCTCTTCGCGTCGATCATCGAGAAGCTCCACCCCGACACGGCGTACGTCGACGCCGTCGACGTGGACGAGATCGAATTCAAGCGGGCGATCCTCCGGCAGCTGCCTTTCGACGTCGAGGTTATCTCTCAGCACGAGGCAGACGACCTCTTCCCCGTCGTGAGCGCGGCCTCCATCCTCGCGAAGGTCCGCCGCGACCGCGAGGTGCGATCGATCGAGGCGGAACTCGGCGAGCCGATCGGGTCCGGGTACCCCTCGGACCCGGTGACCGTCGCCTTCCTGGAAAGATGGATCAAGGAGAAGGGGGGTCTGCCGCCGCACACGCGGGCCTCCTGGGACACGGCGAAACGGCTCCTGGGGGACGCGCGGATCCGGAAGCTCGACGAGTTCGGTGGTGGGCGAGGTTGAGAGAGCTCCTCGAGGGCCTGATCTCGAAGTTCAACGCGAAGGTCGCCTCCGATCCCGCGCTCCGGGAGGAGATCGGCGGCCTCACCAAGACGGTCCTGATCGAACTCAAGGACGGCACGAAGTGGCATTTCACGCTCAAGGACCGTCGCGTCGAGCGGCTCGAGGACGGCGGAGCCGCGGGCGCGGACATCACGATCATCACGGACGCGGAGACGCTGCGCGCCCTCATCCTGCGGGAGATGGGACCGTTCAAGGCGTACGCCCTCGGGAAGGTCAAGCTCAAGGGGAGCCTCGATGACCTTGCGCGGTTCCGGAAGTTCTTCTAATCCCGCGATAGGTTTATCCATCAGGGACCGTTCGGCGGGCTCGCCGCTCCCCCGCGACCGGTCGACCGCAGCGGGGTGGGGTAGCCAGGATATCCCGTCGGGCTCATAGCTCGGGACGCCCAGGTCCCCGGTGAGACACCCGGAGATCGATGGTTCAAAAGCGGCGGAGGCCGCACCTCCTCCGCGGGACATCCATCCCCCGCTATCCCGCCGGCCGTGGGCGGAGCGGCCATGCGTCCTCGAGATCCGGCGAGTCGCGCGCCTCCTCTGATTCTCACGTCAAAACCTTTATCGGCGCGGGTTCGCGTCCGCGGCCGACCCGACAATGGGCGATCGCGTGAACACGGGAGTCGAAGGCCTCGACGCCATGCTCAAGGGCGGATTCCTCCCCGCGCGACCGTACGTGGTCTCGGGCCCGACGGGGAGCGGGAAAACGATCCTCGCGATGCACTTCCTGCTCGAAGGCCTCCGGCAGGGGGAACCGTGTCTCCTCGTCACGATGGACGAGCCACCGAGTGAGATCAAGGCGAACATGGCCGTCCTCGGCTGGTCCCTCGGCCGTCTCAAGATTCTCGACGCAACGCCCGACGTGCGTGCGCACAAGCGCGTGCGGTCCGTGATCGATGTCGGCACGACGATGGACGTCCGCGACATGGAAGACGTCAACGGGATGCGCCAGCCGTCCCAGATCCATGCCCTCGAGGTCAGCGTGCACAGCGTCCAGAAAATGATCAAACAGGAGTTCGCGCAGCGCCTCGAGCAGACGAGCCAGCGGTACAAACGCATCGTCATCGACTCCCTCACCGCGCTCAAGATGTTCTCCATGCAGGGCGAGGACAGCCGGATCCTGATCCAGTCGTTCATGCGGTTCCTCGCGGAGCTCGAAGCGACGAGTCTCATCGTCGCCGAGCACCTGCGGCGAGACACGATCGAGACGGAGTTCTTCCTGAGTCGGGGCGAGATCCGGCTCCACAAGTGGCTGGACGGGAACGTGATCCGTCGTGCGCTCTCGATCGAGAAGTTCCGCGGCTCGTCGTTCGACGACCGCATCTGCGCGATGACGATTGGGAACGCGGGAATCGTCGTGTTCCCGAACGCGCAGGCCGCGTTCCGTGGGACGTCGTCCGAGCTCCGCGTCGGCGAGTCGTTCCTCGAGTCTCGAATCATCGAGGAGGTGTCGAACCTCCTCGATTCCGTTCTCCGTCAGATCGACGAAGCGCACCGCCGCCAGCTACCTGTGAAGGACATCGAGGTCGCGGTCTCCCGCGCGATGGTCCACTTCCAGCGTCGGCACTACCAGAAGGCGCTCAAGGCCGCGCTCGCTTGCGACGCCCAGATCAAACAGCGGATGGGAGAACTCCCGCCGCCGCCTCCCCCAGCCTCGCTGCCGAAGCCTCCGGGGGTGGGAGGGTAGCCGGCCTCACGAAGATCCGGACGGGCGTCCCGGGACTCGACAAGATGCTCCACGGCGGCCTCATTGCCGGACGGCCGTACATCGTATCCGGCCCGCCGGGATCCGGGAAGACGATCCTCGCGATGCAGTTCCTCCGCGAGGGCCTCGAGGGGGGCGAGCATTGCCTCTTCGTGGCCCTGGAGGAGCCGCCGAACGAGGTCAAGGTGAACATGCGCGCCTTCCGGTGGAACCTCGACGACCTCGAGATTCTCGACGCGAACTCGGACATCCGCCGGTTCGAGCCCACTCCGATCCTCGAAATCTCCACGGAGACTGAGCCGATCAAGATGCGCGAGCTCGAGGAGAGGATCCGGAAGACCCCGGACTTCGAGAGCCACGAAGTAACCGTGCATTCCCTGCAGCAGCTTCTGAAGAAGCTCTTCCTCCGGAGGAAGTACCACCGCGTCGTGATCGACTCCGTGACCGCGCTGAAGTACTTCTGCATGCGGGAATTCGAGGAGACCGTCACGATGCAGTCGTTCATGCGGTTCCTGACGGAAGCCGGGGTGACTTCGATCCTCTCCCTCGAGCTCCCCGACTCCGGCGAGGCGCCCTCGGAGGCGTTCCTCGCCCGCGGGGAGATCCGGCTCCACAAGCTCCGCGACGAGTCGGGAATCAAGCGGTTCATCTCCGTGGAGAAGTACAAGGGCTCGAGCCACGAGGAATTCGTGTTCCCGTTTGACATCACGAACGCCGGCGTGCGGGTGCACGTCGGCGCGACCGCGTCCCCGCCTTCGGGACTGTGACGCCGCCGCGGGCGGCGTCACACCGGCGGCCGTCTCTTTGAGGATTTGTCTGACGATTGTATGACTACTTTTAAATACTTTCACGCAGATGCTCCCGGCCGTCAGAATCCATCGGGATGGGATGGTTCGATGAAGTCGATTCTCAATGAGGCCTTGGCCCGCCACCAAGAGGAGCAGGCCAAGGACAAGGCAGAGGAGAAGCGGGCGCTCGCCAAGGCCGAGAAGCCAAAGAACGCGGACGATGACGAAATCGAGAAGATCGTCGACTCGATTAACGTCTCGATCAAGATCGTCGGCTGCGGCGGCGGCGGATCGAACACGATCACCCGGTGCGGCGAGGCGGGGATCAGCGGCGCGCAGATGGCCGCAATCAACACGGATGCGAAGCATCTCCTCGCGGTCCACGCCCCGAAGAAGATCCTGATCGGCAAGCGTCTGACGAAAGGCCTCGGCGCCGGAGCGCTCCCCGAGGTCGGAGAGCAGGCCGCCCATGAGAACGAGGAGGAAATTCGCGACTTCCTCCGTGGCGCCCACGTCGTGTTCATCACCGCCGGCATGGGTGGGGGCACCGGGACGGGCAGCGCATACTATGTCGCCCGGGTCGCCAAAGAGGAAGGCGCTCTCGTCATGGGCGTCGTCACGATGCCGTTCAGGTCCGAGGGCAAGATCCGGATGGAGAACGCGGAAGCGGGCCTCGACAAGCTCCGGAAGTTCTGCGACACGACGATCGTGATCTACAACGACAAGCTCCTCGAGCTCGTGCCCCGTCTGCCGATCAACGCCGCGTTCAAGGTCGCGGACGAGATCCTCATGCAGTCGATCAAGGGAATGACGGAGATCATCACGAAGCCGGGCCTCGTCAACCTGGACTACGCGGACCTGATGACGATCATGAAGGGCGGCGGCGTCGCGATGATCGGGATCGGTGAGAGCGAGGCAGAGAGGGACCGGATCGAGTACGCGATTAACGAGGCCCTCGAGTCTCCGCTCCTAGGCGAGGTCGATCTGACCCACGCCCGCGGCGCGCTCGTGCGTGTCGTCGGCGGACCGGATCTCACGGTCTCCGAGGCCGAGCGGGCCGCGGAAATCGTCGGGCAGAAGATCAACCCGATGGCCCGGATCATCTGGGGCTGCACCGTCGAGGAGGATCTCTCGAACAGCGTGCGCGTCCTCCTCGTGATCACCGGCGTGCGCTCGAAGTCGATCGTGGGCAAGGACGTGTTCACGGGCCCCGTCGCGACATCGAGCGACGTCGACGAGGTACGCTGAACCCTCCTCCCCTCTTTCTCAAACTTCTTTTCCTTCCTTTCCTTACGGGTCGAGCGTGAGCACTCGTCGCCCGAGGTACCGCTACATCGCGTTCCGCGTCGACGGACCCCGCGAGTTCGCGTACGAGGAGGTCCTCGCCGCGTTCCGCTCAGAGGCCGGGCGTCCGTGGCTCGTCGGGTTTCGCGGATCGAAAGGCCTCGCCCGATGCACGAACCTCTCCAAGGACCTCGCGATTCGGTCCCTCCGTGGAATCACGGCGATCGCGGGGGCACCCGTGACGGTCACGACGCTGGGCACTTCAGGCACTATTCGCAGGGCGACAGCAAAGTATCTTCGGCCGGCGTGATTCTCTCCACCCGGTCGCCGCGAACTAATCCTTATAAACGAGGGGCTTATTAGGCGGCGAAGAGGCACCTTATGCAGCCGGGTCAAATGGCGTATGACCGCGCCATCACCGTGTTCAGTCCCGATGGCCGCCTGTTCCAGGTCGAGTACGCCCGCGTCGCCGTCACCCGCGGGAACACGACCGCGGGTCTGAAGTTCAAGAACGGGATCGTCCTGATGGCGGACAAGAAGATCGGGTCGCGCCTCGTCGAGACGTCCTCGATCGAGAAGATCTTCCAGATCGATGAGCACATCGGCGCGGCGACCTCCGGCCTCGTGGCCGACGCCCGCGTCCTGGTCGACTACGCCCGGCTCGTCGCGCAGATCAACAAGGTCACGTACAGCGAGAGGATTGGCGTGGACCTCCTCGTGAAGCGCATCTGCGACTACAAGCAGAACTACACCCAGTACGGCGGCGTGCGGCCCTTCGGGACCGCGCTCCTCGTCGCGGGCGTGGACGACCTCGGCACCCATCTCTTCGAGACGGACCCGAGCGGAGCCCTCGTCTCGTACAAGGCCGGGAGCATCGGCGCGGGCCGGAACGCGGTCATGGAGCTGTTCGAGGAGAAGTGGCGCGACGGGATGGCCCAGGATGACGCGGTCCTCCTCGGTCTCGAGGCCCTGCAGAAGGCGTCCGAGGGCGAGAAGCTTGACGCCCGCGCGATCGAGGTCGGCGTCGTCGTCGAAGGCCAGCGGTTCCGGCGCCTTGCGGAGGCGGAGGTCAGCGCATACCTCTCCAGGGTTCCGGGGGCCTCCTAGGGGCAGTCCATGCCCAAGGAGCTCCGAACGGACCGGCGCGACGACGTTTTCAAGGAGTACGTGATCGCCCGCGTGGAGAGGTCGGGCGAGAAGTTCGAGGTGCTTGTGAAGCCCGGCGCCGTCCAGCGCCTCCGCGATGGCAAGGACGTCGACATCCTTGCGGAGCTCGCGATCGACGAGGTCTTCCGGGACGCGCACAAGGGCTCGAAGGCGTCCGAGGAGAAGATGAACGAGCTCTTCGGGACGACGGAGCCTCTCGCGGTCGCGAAGCAGATCATCCTGAAGGGGGAGATCCAGCTCACGACGGAGCAGCGACGCGAGATGCTTGAGGTGAAGCGGAAGCAGATCGTCCAGTACATCGCGGCGAATGCGATCAATCCGCAGACGGGCGCACCGCATCCCCCCCTGCGGATCGAGATCGCGATGGAAGAGGCCAAGGTCCACGTGGACCCGTTCAAGGGGCTCGAGGTCCAGGTGAAGGACGTCCTCGACGCCCTCCGTCCGCTCATCCCGATTCGCTTCGAGAAGGTCCGGATCGCGGTCCGGCTGAGCGCGGAGGACGGCGCGAAGTGCTACGGGGACCTCAAGACCTTCGGGACGATCCTCAAGGAGGAATGGCAGCCCTCGGGGGCGTGGATCGGCATCGTGGAGATGCCCGCGGGGATGCAGACGGATTTTCTCGAGCGGCTCAACGCGAAGACGAAAGGGAACGTCGAGACCCGGACCCTGAAGGCGGACCAGAAGGTGTAGACGCGGCGGGCGGGCCCGCCCTTACCCAAAACCTCAAGTAGCCGTCGCCATTTCGACGCCTTCGCGTGAGAGAGAGAACCCGATGGAAGGCAAAGGCCCGGTTCGCCCGATCGTCATCCCTGGCGAAGCCGTGGGCGGTCCCCGACTGAAACCGGGACCCGGAACGTACAGCGAAGGCGGCCGGATTTTCGCGAGCCAGCTCGGTATCCTGAGCGAACGCGACGGCCTCGTGAGCGTGATTCCGCTCGCCGGGCGGTACATCCCGCAGCGCGGCGACGCGATCGTCGGCGAGATCGTCGACATCGGCCCGTCGCACTGGCTCGTGGACATCAACTCGCCCTACCCGGCGCCCCTCCATGCGACGGAGGTCCCGTGGCACGTCGAGTTCGGCGACACCGCCCGGTTCCTCAACGTCGGCGACGCGATCCTCGGCCATGTCTCCAGCGTGGACGAGATTAAGAGGGTCTCCGTCACGATGAACTCCCCGGAGTCCCGGCGCCTCCGCGGCGGGCAGCTCCTCGAGGTCTCCCCGGCGAAAGTCCCGCGCGTCATCGGGAAGGAGGGAAGCATGATCTCCCTCGTCACGGACCTCACGCACTGTCGGATCTACGTCGGCCAGAACGGGCGGATCTGGCTCGATGGCACGGACGGCGACACCGTGATCGCCGCGAGGGCGATCCGGCTCATCGAGGAGCGAGCCCAGGCGTTCGGCCTCACGGAGTCCGTGCGGGAGTTCCTGGAATCCGCGTACCGACACGCGGACGGACGACCCTCCGCCTGATGGAAGGATACGAATGGTAGACATCGAGCACATCCCGAAGGAACTGAAGCTGATTGACGAGAAGGGCGTCCGCCTCGACGGCCGACGCCACGACGAGCTCCGACCGATCCGGATCGAAGCCGGCGTCCTCCGCCGCGCGGACGGGTCCGCGTACGTGGAGTGGGGCGGGAACAAGGTCCTCGCCGCCGTGTACGGGCCGCGGGAGGCGCACCCGAGGCATCTCCAGGACCCCGCGCGGGCCCTCGTTCAGTGCCGCTACAACATGGCGCCGTTCAGCGTGTCCGACCGGAAGCGGCCCGGCCCCGACCGGAGATCTGTCGAGATCTCGAAGGTGATCTCCGAGGCGTTCGCCTCCGTCGTGTTCGCCGAGCAGTTCCCGCGAACGTCCGTCGACATCTTCATCGAGGTCCTCCAGGCGGATGCAGGGACCCGGTGCGCCGGCCTGACCGCGGCGTCCGTCGCGCTCGCGGACGCGGGCGTACCCATGCGCGACCTGGTGACCTCGTGCGCCTCCGGGAAGATCGGGGGGGTCGTGTGCCTCGATTTGAACAAGGACGAGGACAACTTCGGCGAGGCGGATTGCCCGATGGCGATCGTTCCCAGGACGGGCGAGCTCGTCCTCCTCCAGATGGACGGCCACCTCACGTACGATGAGTTCCAGAAGGCGATGGAGCTCAGCATCGCCGCGACGCAGAGGATCTACGAGATGCAGCGGGACGCTCTCCGCCGGCGGTACTCCCTGTCGATCGACGAGATCATGAAGGAATCTCCGGCCGCGCCGCCGCGCGAGACCGAGCTACCGGAGATGTCCACCCAGATCGTCGGGGAGCCGGAGCTCGACTTCGACGCCCTCGACGAGGACCGGGAGGGGGGCGCGTGAGCGACGACATCCTGTCCGACCTCATGCGGGACTACGTCTACCGATCCGCGAAGGCGGGGCGGCGGACGGACGGCCGTGCCCTCGACGAACCGCGCAAGCTCGCCGTCGAGCACGGCGTCGTCAAGACCGCAGAGGGGAGCGCGCGGGTGAAGCTCGGGAACACGGATGTCATCGTGGGCATCAAGATGTCCGTCGGCCAGCCGTACCCCGACACCCCGAACACGGGCGTCCTCTCGACGACCGTCGAGCTCATCCCGATGGCGAGCCCGACGTTCGAGGCAGGACCTCCGAGGCCGGACGCGATCGAACTCGCCCGCGTCGTCGACCGCGGGATCCGCGAGTCGAAGATGGTGAACGTGGCGAAGCTCTGCATCACGCCGAAGGAGAAGGTCTGGGTCATGTTCATCGATATCCACGTCCTCGACTTCGACGGGAACCTGTTCGATGCGTCGTCGTATGGCGCCGCTGCGGCCCTCGCGACGACGATCGTCCCGGCGAAGGCCCAGGGCCTCGGAGACGACTTCCCCCTCCCCGTGGAGCACTGGCCCGTGAGCGTGACGACGGCGAAGATCAAGGATCTCCTCGTCGTCGACCCGGGCCTCGACGAGGAGCGGATGGCGGATGCGCGCCTCACCGTGACGACGGACGAGAACGGGGACATCCGCGCGATGCAAAAAGGCTTAAAAGGGAGTTTTTCTTACGACGAGGTCAAGCGGATCATCGAGACCAGCCAGAAGGTTGGTCGCGCGCTCCGCCCATCCCTGCGTCCCTGAGGTCGTCCATGGCCCGTCGCACTCGCAAGGTCGGCGTCGTCGGTCGCTACGGTCCGCGCTATGGCGTCCGGATCCGCCGCCGCGTTCAGGAGATCGAGGAGGTCCTCCGCGCGCGGCACACGTGCCCGAACTGCCAGGCCATCGCCGTGAAGCGGAAGTCCTCGGGCGTTTGGGCGTGCCGCCACTGCGGGACGGTGTTCGCGGGCGGGGCATACCGGCCCGTCGTGACGACGAGCTTCAAGCGAGAGGTCCCCGCCACGGCCGAGGAAGAAGAGCCCAAGGCGGAGGAGGCCTGAACGTGTACAAGTGCGCAGTCTGCTTCGAGCCCATCCGCGCGAACATCAACACGGTCGGGATCCAGTGCGAGCGCTGCGGCTCAAAGATCTTCTACAAGGAACGACCGAACGTGAAGAAGGTCGTCAAGGCGCGGTGACCATGCGCCGCGCGGAGATCGTGCTCGAGGGGCCCGGAGCCGACGTCGTCGCGGGCGCCCTTCGTCCCGAGGCGGGTCGAGACGTCCCGAAGGCCCGCGTCGCGGTCGCGGGACGCAGGGGTCGCGTCTCGATTCGGATTGACGCGGAGGACACAGGTGCGCTCCGTGCCGCGGTGAACTCGTACCTGCGTTGGTCCGACGTCGCCATGCGCGTCCGCGAACAGGTGAGCCGATGAAGGAGATTTCCCCCCAGTTGCAGAACCAGATCGCCCAGTACCAGCAGTTGCAGCAGCAGATCCAGGTCCTCGCCTCCCAGCGGCTCCAGCTCGAGGCGAAGCTCCGCGAAGTCGAGGGGACCCTCGACGAGCTCGGGAAGGTCGGGCCCGACACGACGATCTACAAGAGCATCGGGATGCTCCTGGTGAAGAGCGACGACCGCAAGGGCCTCAAGGAGGAGCTCGACGAGCACAAGGAGACCATCACGATTCGCGTGAAGTCGATCCAGAAGCAGGAGAAGGCGCTCACGGAGCGCTACGAGCAGCTCGGGGAGAGAATCCAGCAGGCGCTGGGCGGTGCGGCGGCTCCCCAGGCCGGCTGAGTCGGCCTGGAAATCCTTATATCGAAAGGCCCTTTCGTCAGTGCGTGGCCGACGCCTCGGAGACCCCGGACGGACCCGACGCAGCGGAGCCCTCCGCCCCCCGCGCCCCCGCGATGCCGAAGGGGAGCCTCTCTCGGTTCGTCATGATCTTCCTCTTCCTCCTCGCGTTCTGGACGCTCTTCGACCCGCAGCTCGCACAGATCGCCGGCAACGCGGCGAGTGCGGTTCTCACGCCCCTCCTGGGGTTCAACGCGGCGATCCCCGTGATCACGATCCTCCTCGCGGGGATGTTCACGACGACCCTCTCGTCGATCGTCCGGGACTACTTCACGAACTGGGTCCGGCAGGCGCGGACGCAGAAGATCATGCGCGCGTGGAGCAGGGAGCGGATGGACGCGGTCCGGAAGGGGAACAAGGCGCGGCTCGAGCAGCTCATGGAGGCGCAGAAGGGGTTCCAGCAGGACCAGATGGCCCTCATGTTCTCGCCATACAAGTCGATGGCCCTCACGATGTTCGTGTTCATCGTCATGTTCAGCTGGCTCCGGACGTTCGTCGACTTCTCCCTGTCGGCGAACGGGAACCAGTTCATCGCGGTCCCGTGGTCCTCGAACGTGTGGCTGCCGTCGATCTACGTGTTCCCGTCCTGGGTCCTCCTCTACTCGCTCCTCGCGATCCCCTTCGGGCAGATCGTCTCCCGCGTGATGAAGTACGTCCGCTTCCGCCGTCGCCTCCGCGAGATGGGGCTACCCCTCCGTGCGGAGCCGGACCGGGCCTGAGGGGTCCGGATGATCATCGCGATCGGCGGTCCTCCTGGAAGCGGGAAGACGACGGTCGCGGAGCGCCTCGCGGAGGGCTTCGGCTACGCCCTCGTGTCCGCCGGCGCACGATTCCGGGAGATGGCGAAGGCCCGGGGCATGGACATCCTTGCGTTCTCCCGGGCCGCGGAGGCCGACCCCGGAATCGACCGGGAGCTCGACCGCCTCGTCCTCGAGGAGGTCCTCCGTCGGGACGCGATGGGCGACGACATCGTTGTCGACGGGAGGATCCAGGCATACCTCCTGTCCCAGCGGCGGATCCCGTGCCTCAAGGTCTGGATCGACGCACCCGTCGATGTCCGGGCGCGGCGCGTCGAGGAACGGGAACGCGGGAGCGCCGCTGCCGCGCGCCACGAGATCGAGGTGAGGGAGCGGTCCGAGCGGACCCGGTACCGGGAGGTCTACGGCATCGACCTCGACGACCGCGGCGTGTACGACCTCGTCGTCGATTCCTCCGAAAAGACCCCCGAGCGAATCGTCGAGACCATCCTCGCGCGGGTGGCAGGATGACCGAGCTCGTCGTCCTCCACGACACCCCGGACTCGAAGCACGGCACCCGGCCTGAAGCGCGCGCGATCCGGGACGCGATCCGGCTCGGCGTCGCGCTCGTCGACAAGCCCCAGGGGCCGACGTCCCACCAGGTGAGCGCCTGGGTGCGGGACATGTTCGGGGTGCCGCGTGCAGGACACTCCGGCACCCTCGATCCCCGGGTCACCGGCGTGCTCCCCGTCGCCCTCGCCGACGCGACGCGGGGGCTCGAGGCCGTGCTCGAGGGGGACAAGGAGTACGTCGGCGTGCTCCAGCTCCATCAGGACGTCGACGCCCGCCGGCTGAGCACGATGATCGGGCGCTTCGTGGGGGAGGTCTACCAGACGCCCCCGGTCCGGTCGGCGGTGAAGCGCGAGCGGAGGTCCCGTCACGTGTACGAGTTCGAGGCGATTGAGATCTCGGGGAGGAACGTTCTCTTCCGCGTGCGCTGCGAATCCGGCACGTACGTCCGGACGCTCTGCGCGGACCTCGGAGAGGCGCTCGGCGTCGGGGCGAACATGGTCGACCTGCGCAGGACGCGCACCGCGACGTTCCGGGAGACGGAGGCCCTTCCGCTGAACGCGTACCGGGACGCGATCGCCTTCTGGAAGGAGGAGGGGGACGAGGCGCCGCTCCGCAAGGCGCTCGTGCCCTTCGAGCGGCTCCTCGCACACCTCCCGCAGATTGTCGTGAAGGACACGGCGGTCGACGCAATCTGCCACGGGGCGAACCTCGCGGTCCCGGGCATCGCGCGGCTCACCCCGGGCATCCGGCGGGGGCAAGCCGTCGGCGTGTTCAGCGCTAAAGGAGAAGCGGTCGCGTTCGCGAAGTCCCTCCTGACGACGGACGAGGTCGTCGTCGCGAAGTCGGGCATCGCCGCGGACACGGCACGCGTGCTCATGGACCCGGGCACGTACCCGAAGCTCTGGAAGTGAGAACCCGGCGGAGAACCTTTGACGGAGAACCTTTATTACAGCGGAGCCGATGGCGCGAGCGCTGGGTGCCGAGGTCGCCTAGTCCGGTAGGGCGCCAGCTTGGAGAGCTGGTGGTCGCAAGGCCCCGGGAGTTCAAAAGGCTCCCGCCGCTCTGATGACGGCTGCCTGAAAGTCTCCCCCTCGGCGTTCAGCTTTTTCCGTGCCGCCGTGCGAGCCGCGCCTTGAGCTCGTCGATGGGCGCGACGGGCAGGGGGTCCACGCGCCGGAGCGTCGCAAGGTACAGGCTCACGTAGTCGCCCAGGAACAGGAGCCCGAGCATCCGCCCGAGGAGCTCGTCATCCTCGTCCTCGAGCTGCTCGACCTTCGCGCCGCGCGCCATCAGGGCCGCGGTCGCATCGAGCCGCCGGCGCATCTCCGGGGTCTCGTCGGAGTCGCGCAGGAAGACGGGCGCGAACCGCCGCGACGTTCCGTCGGAGCACCAACCGACGAGCTCGTTGTGGTCCGCCTCCGGGAACTCCGAAGAGAAGGCAAGGACCTTCGCGTTCTCGTTCAGCTGGGTCTGCCAGCGCTTCGCGACCGCCGTGAAGGGCGGGGCGCCGTAGACCACGGGGGTCTTCCCCCTGAGTCGCACGGCGAGCGCCTTCGCGCGGTTCCTCGATTTCGGGGTGTCGGGCCTGAGCCGCTCGCGGAGCCCCTTCAGGTGGACGACCGCGCGTTCGAGTTCCCCGCGGAGGTCCCCGTAGACCCAGTCCTCGCCTATCCCGGGGAGGATTCCAAAGAGGTGGCCGAACGCGCCCCGCGGCGGCAAGCCGCCCGGGATCTCGACGACGTCCGCCTTTGCGGACCGGGCGAGGCTCGCGAGGGTTCCCCCCGACGTGACTGCGACGAGGTGGCAGCCGAGCTTGATCCCGTCCGCGGTCGCCGCGAGCGTCTCCTCCGTCTCCCCGGAGTAGCTCACCGCGACCACGACGTCCCCCGGTTGCGCGTACGAGGGAAGACGGTAGTCCCGGACGACCTGGATCGGGACCTTCGAGCGGCTCGCGATCCACGCGCGGAAGATGTCCCCCGCGATCGCGGACCCGCCCATCCCGACGACGAACACGTGGCGCGCATCCTGGAGCGGCGCATGGGTCCCGATCCCGCGCCGGAGGCCTTCGAGGAGCTGCTCGGGCATCGAGGCGATGATCTCCCGCATCTTCCCGGGATCCGTCCTCGCGACCGCAGACGCCTCGAGCAACGCGGGTCGAAGCGGGCCTGCGGACATAAGGCCTCCGACCGGACCCTCGCAACCGAGAATCGGGTAGTTACAAAAACATTGATATGAGCCGGACACGTCGGGCCTCTCGTGGGCGACATCGTCCGGGCCGTCGAGGCGCTTCGCCGCGGGGAGTTCGTCCTCGTCTACGACGGTGATGGCCGGGAGGAGGAGACGGACCTCACGCTCGCGAGCGAGTTCGTGAGCCCTCCGGCGGTCCGAACCCTCCGCAAGGATGCGGGCGGCCTGGTGTGCGTGACCCTGTCCGGCGGGGTCCACTCGCGGCTCGGCCTGCCTCTGATGACGGACATCCTCCGGACCGCCGGCAGGGCGTACCCGCTCCTCGAGGCGGTCGCGACGGAGGACATGCGGTACGACCGGCACAGCGCGTTCTCGATCACGGTGAACCATCGCGACACGTTCACGGGGATCACGGACCGCGACCGGGCCCTCACGATCTCCCGCGTCGCGGCGCTCGCGCGAGAGGCATTGGGTCGCGAGAACGGCTGGGCGGCGGCCGCGTTCACCCGCGAGTTCCGTTCGCCAGGACACGTTCCGATCCTCAACGCCGCGGAGCCCCTCCTCGCGTCTCGGCGGGGGCATACGGAGCTCACGACGGCCCTCATGGTCATCGCGGGACTCGTCCCCAGCGCCACGATCTGCGAGATGATGTCCGACGACGGCCTCGCCAGGACCCGGGAGGATGCAAAGGCATATGCGCGAGAGCGAAATCTCGTGTTCCTGGAAGGACAGGACATCCTCCAGGCGTGGCGCGCATGGTCCGCGTAATGGCGACGGGGGTCTTCGATCTCCTCCATCCCGGTCACATCTACTTCCTCGAGGAGGCCCGCAGGCTCGGTGACGAGCTCGTCGTCGTCGTCGCACGGGACAGCACCGCGCGGAAGTTCAAGCACGAGCCGATCACCTCGGAGGCGTCCAGGGTCCAGATCGTATCCGCCCTCAAGCCCGTGGACCGCGTGCTCCTCGGGCACGAGGGGAACATCTACGAGATCCTCCAGGAGGTCCGGCCGGACATCATCGTGCTCGGGTTCGACCAGGCCCATGACGAGAACCGGATCCTCGAGGAGTGTGGGAGGCGGGGTCTCGGCACGCGGGTGGTGCGTCTGCCGAAGTTCGAGGGAGACCTCGACGGAACGCGCAAGATCGTGAGGAAGGTGGGCGAGTGGCTCGCGCTGCAGGAGAAGCTCAGGCACGTCGAAGGGGAACCGCCGGCCGAGGAACGGGGGCCGCTCCGAAAGCGCTGAAGCGGATCGGGATCGTCGACACGTCGTTCGCGCGGTTCGACATGGCCGCTTCCGCGGTCCACGAGCTCCGGAAGCTCGGCGGCGGTTTCAAGGTCGAGCGGTACACGGTCCCGGGGATCAAGGACCTCGCCGCAGGCTCGCGGATCCTCTTCGACCGGGGCTGCGATCTCGTGATCGCGGTCGGCATGGTCGGACAGCAGACCGTGGACAAGGATTGCGCCCTCGCCGCGGACTTTGGTCTCCAGCTCGTCCAGGCCCAGGTCGGTCGCCATGTGATCGGCGTCATGGTCCACGAGGAGGAGGCTCCGGACGACGAGAAGCTCGCGTGGCTGTTCGACCGCCGCACTCGGGAGCACGCGGTGAACGCGTACGACCTCCTCTTCCGGCCCGAGGCGATCCGCGCCCGCGCTGGGACCGGCCAGCGCGAGGGGTACGCGGACGCGGGTCCTCTGCGGGTGAAGGTTCCTTGAGGGTGGCGATCGTCGCGTCGCTTTTCAACCGCGAGGTCGTCGACCGCATGGTCGAGCGGGCCCTCGCGAGGGCGCGCGAGCGGGGTGTCCAGGTCTCCGCGGTCGTGCGCGTCCCCGGCGCGTACGAGATCCCGCTCGCCGCGCAGCGACTCCTCGAGCGCGGGGACGTCGACGGCGTCGTGGCAATCGGCGCCGTCATCAAGGGGGAGACCCTCCACGACGAGGCGATCATGACCGCGTCGTGCTCGGGCCTCATGGACATCGCCCTCCGCGCGGGGAAGCCGGTCGGACTCGGGATCACGGGGCCGGGAATGTCGGACGAGCAGGCGCTAGCCCGGATCGACAGCGCGAGCCGCGCGGTCGACGCCGTGGTCGCAATGCACGAGCTCCTCCGGGGTCTCTGAACGGTTCGCTCGATGGAAATCAGGGCGCAAAGGTTTAATCCCCTCCCCTCGCAATCGGGGCGCAGCCCGCCGTGACGAGGGCCGAGGACGGATCTCTATGGCCGATTTTGCCGCGATCGAGTCGATCCTTTCCGAGATTGAGCGGAACGAGGGCGTCCAGAACTGCGTCCTCGTGTCCCTCGCCGGCTCGTTCCTCGCGGGGACCGCCCCGAAGGGGGTCTACGTGGACACGTTCGCCTCGATGTTCGCCGTCGTCATCGGCTCCGCGGACACAGTCGCCGCGGAGCTCAAGGAGGGGCTGCACAGCGTCGTGATCTCGACGAGCGGCGGGAAATGCCTCGTCGTGCGCACGGGGCGGAAGACCGTCCTCGCGTTGCGCCTGCCGGCCAGCGCGGACCCGGGGAAGGTCGAGGCGGCGATCGAGAAGTACATACCGAGGATCGAGGAGAGCCTGTAGTCAGATCCGACGCATCCCGCGGAAGATCCACTCCCCGACGCACTTCGTCACGTACCTGGCGGTGGCGGAGGGTCCGCGGTCCTGGCCTTGGGCCTTCGTCCGCCCCTGGTGGATCGCTTGGAGGACGCCGTCGAGCTCCATCGGTCCCGCGTTCACGCTCGTGACGGCGCGGGCGATCTCGTCTAGGAAGTGGCTGTCGCTCCCGCCCGTCTCCCCGGCGTTCCGGGCTCGGGCGAAAGCCCGGGCTCTCGCGTTCCCGCGGCCGAGCGTGCGGCCATTGCACGTCTCGTGCGCAGGGAATGGGGCCGCGCGGACGGCCGCCTCGCCGAGGCCCGACCAGAACCGGTAGGGATGGGCGGCGACGGGCACGCCCCCGAGGGCGACGATCCGCTCAATCGTCTCCGCGGCTCCGAGGCCCCGGGGCGGTGCCTCCCGCACTCCGTACGCCAAGACGTGCCCCTCGCTCGTCGACACCTCGCAGGCGGGGATAACGAGGAATCCGTCGCCCGCGGCCGCCTCCGCCTCGGCGACTCCGCCGATCGAATTGTGATCCGAGATCGCGACGCCGTCCAGGCCGATTCGCCTCGCGATCCCGACGAGGTCCGCGGGGGATACGCGGGAGTCGGGGGAGTAGCGGGTGTGGTTGTGGAGGTCGAGGAGCATCGGGAACGCGGCAAGCGGGCCGAGACTCTAAAGGTTTTGCGGGGACGGTCGACGGGACTCCTCGGTCAACCTTATGGGCTCGGCGGTCCCATCGTCCGCCGATGGCGTTCGAGGTCCGGATGGGGCTCCTCCGGGACCGAATCCGGGAGTCGGGCGTGGAGTGGCCTGTCCGCGGCGAGCGGCGGG
>MGVZ01000045.1:0-10309 GCA_001800745.1 Euryarchaeota archaeon RBG_16_67_27 | reverse complement strand
GGGGAGGCCGCGGTCCACTACGACGTGTGGCGGGACCGGGTCGAGATCCGCCACCCGGATGGACGGATTCTCGTGCGCTTCGGGTGGGTCCGCGGGCGGTTCGAGTGGGGCGGCCGCGCGTACAGGATCCACACGACCCCGGGTGGCCGGGTGGAGATCATGTCCTCGGTGGGCCCGGTGCTCCGCGCCCGGCATACCCTGTGGGGCCTTCGCGCCGAGCACGTCGAGCCGGCCGTCGAGCGGATCGCACGCCCGCTCCTGTTCGGCCTCGCCCTCCGGCTTCAGTGGCAGCTCGCCGCCCTCGCCACGGCGGGTCCGGGCTAGTGGACGCCCGTCCCTTCCCTCAGGCCCTTGTCGACGCGGAGAGGCACGCCGTCCGCGGTCAGAGGCACGCGGACCTCGCCCGTCCTGCCAAGGAAGAACACCGCGCCGCCTTCGCCCACCTCGAGCCGATAGGTCTGGAACTCCGAGAACGAGAGCGTGGCCGCCCCCCGCCTTCCAAGGATCTGCGTCCCCACGGGCGCGTCCGCGGGCGGCAGGACGAGGCCGACCGTGCGGTCGTCCTCCCCGGCGAGAAGCATCCCGTTGCTCTGTACGCCCCGCAGCTTCGCGGGCTGAAGGTTCGCAAGGAACGCGATCGTCCGCCCCCGGAGCTCGTCGGGCGCATAGTCCGACTTGATCCCCGCGACGACCTGCCGGCGCTCGTCACCGAGGTCCACGTCGAGGACGTAGAGCTTGTCCGCGTTCGGATGGGGCCGGACCTCGAGGATCCGCGCGACGCGGACGTCGAACCGGTCCGAAGGCGCCCCGGCAGCCTCGTTGTCGAGCTCGATCTTCGTGAACAGCGGCCTCGACACGCGGAGCCGCTGTCCCGGCGGCACGTCCTCGAGGACCTCGTCCCACCGCTGGGCGTGGACGTCCGTGTCGTAGCCGAGGGCGTGCCAGAGCCGCGAGGAGCTCCCCGGGAGGAAGGGGGCGAGGAGGAGGGCGAGGGACCGGCTCAGCCGCAGGGACACATGGATCGCGGTCGCGCACGCTGCGCGGTCCGTACGGACAAGGTCCCACGGCGCCTTCTGGTCGATGTACTGGTTGCCGAGCCTCGCGAGATGGATTGCCTCCCGGAGGGCGTCCTTGAGGTGAACGTACTCCAGGTTCTGGCCGACCTTCCGCCACTGGTCCTCGATCGCTCGGAGGACGGCCTTGTCCGCCGCGTCGAGGAACCCGGCCTCGGGGACCTTGCCCTCGAAGTTCCGGTCCGCGAACGTAATCGCGCGGTGGACGAAGTTTCCGTACACCGCGAGGAGCTCGCTGTTGTTCCGCTGCGCGAAGTCTGCCCACGAGAAATCGGTGTCCTTCGTCTCCGGCATCGTGGCGATCCCGTAGTACCGGATCTGGTCGGGGTCGAACCGCTCGAGGAGGTCCGGCAGCCACACGCCTTTCCCGCGGCCCGCGCTCATCTTCTCTCCGGAGACGTTCAGGTACTGGGTCGCGGGGACGTCGTAGGGACGGACGAGGCGGTCGTCGTAGGCCGCGAGGATCGCGGGCCAGATGATCGTGTGCCAGATGATGTTGTCCTTCCCGACGAAGTAGTAGTGCCGTGTCGCGGGGTCGTACCAGAAGTCCCGCCATCCCTCCGGCCGGCCCGCGCGACGATACCATTCCTGCGTCGCGGTCAGGTACCCCATCACGGCCTCGAACCACACGTAGATGCGCTTCGAGTCGAAGCCGGCCACGGGCACCTCGATCCCCCAGTCGAGGTCCCGCGTGACCGCGCGGTCCCGCAAACCCTCCTTCAGCCAGCTGTTCGTGAACGTCAGGACATGGTGCCTCCAGTGGTCCTTCCCCGACGCCATCCAGCGCTTCAGAGACTCCTCGAATGCGCTGAGGCGGAAGAAGAAGTGGTTCGTCTCCTTGGGCACGGGCGGCGTGCCGTGAATCCGGCACTTCGGGTCCTTGAGCTCGAACGGGTCCCACAGGCGGCCGCAGTTGTCACACTGGTCCCCCCGCGCGCGATCGTAGCCGCAGTTCGGGCAGGTGCCTTCCACGTACCGGTCGGGGAGGAACCGCCCGTCCGTCGTGCAGAACGGCGAGACCATCGTCGCTTCGTAGACGTGATCTTTCGACCGCAGGGCGAGAAAGATCTCCTGGACCTGCGCCTTGTGGTTCGGGTCCGCGGTGTTCCAGTAAAGGTCGTACCGCACGCCGAGCTCCTCGATGTTCTTCGCGTGGAGCGCGTGGAACCGCCCCGCGATCGCGGACGGCGGGACGCCCTCCTCGTCCGCGCGGACCGTCGTGGGCGTCCCGTGCATGTCGCTTCCGCCGACGACGAGGACCTCATCCCCCTTCATCCGGTGATAGCGGGCGAACACGTCCGCCGGGATGAACGTCGACACGGCGTGCCCGAGGTGCCTCGGGCCCGATGCATACGGCCAGGCGACGCAGACGAGGACCTTCGCCATCGCGGACGCGAGACAAGCGGGAGGCGCAGATAAACCATTCGCGGTCCCACGGTCAGGACGTCTCCCGACGCGCGGCGCCTTGTTGATTCTCATGGGCGACCATTCTTGAGACACCCCTTATCGGCGCGGACCGCGATGCGCCGCCGCCTTGGCCAAGGGAAACCCTGCGGTGGGGGCGACTCCGCCGAGGGAGCGTCATCGTCCGGGCGCGGTGCGCGAGACCCGCGGGGACGCGCGACCCGAGCCCGGCGTGCTGTGCTGGAACTGCCGGCGTCTCACTCCATTCCAGGAGGAGCGATGCCAGTCGTGCGGCGCCGCGTTCGCGGGGAGCACCGGCGGCGCCTTCGCGACGAGCCTGATTGGTGATCGTGGGACCGTGCGGCGACGCGAGCCTCCTGCCCCGTCCCGCACCCTCGCGGACCTCATCTCGGACCTCCAGCGGGTCCACGACGTCGCCCGGGACAAGCTCAAGGAAAACGAATCCGCGGGCGGCGGCGACCTCTTCCAGTGCCCGTCCTGCGGCCGGTTCGTCTCCGAGACCGCGAGTGGGTGCCTGTGCGGCGTTAAATTCGCGACGTCGGCGACGACGTTCGCGTGCCCGGAGTGCGATTCGATCATCCCCGCGCTCGAGGACCAGTGCCCGGTATGCCACGTCCAGTTCGCGGACGATCTCCCGCGGGTCACGTACGCATGCCCGCGCTGCGGCTCCCACGTGTCCGCGGACGCGGCCCGCTGCGCGTGCGGCGTGTGGTTCGAGGACTGAGGCGCGTCCGGCCAGGCCCGACGTTCTCAGATTCGAGAACCGTCCAAGAAGGCCTTTATCCTCCGAGCCTCGTCGAATCCATACGTCTCGCGGAAACGCGAACGGAGGATCCGCCCCGCCCATGAAGTCAAAGAAGGTCCGCCGTGGCCCGAAGAAGACATACTACCTCGTCCTCTGGTGGATGTCCCAGACCCCGTATGCCGCGATCTTCGAGAACGAGATTGCCGCCGAGGCCGCCGCGAACGTGCGGAACGCGCTCATCGTCGCGATCTCAGGCCGGGACGTGAAGGTCGAGGGCGTGTCCGACTGGTATCGCCGCGATGACGAGGGTCGACCGATGCCCGCGGAGTGGCGGGACCTCGTCGGGCAGATTCACGTGCCGTGGATCACGAAGGCAAAGGGCGCGGTTTGAGGCGCTCCCCGGGCTTCAATCGACCGTCCGGAGCGCGTCTTCGCTCGAGCCGGGTCCTCGTCGTTTCAAACGCGATACCGAGGGGGAAACGACTATAGCCGGGGACGCGGCATCGACGCGTTCGAGCATGTCCGCCCAGGTCGAGGCCGTGGCCGAGTGTCCGAGCTGCGAGTCCATTGTCCCCATGGACGCCGTGGAGTGCCCGAAGTGCGGCGAGGTGTTCGCGGACGAGGCGCCCGACGTCGAGAGCCCGGCGGAAACGGCGGAAGCTCCGGACGAAAAGGAGACGTCAGGAGGCTTCCGCGCGAAGCTCCTGTTCTACATGGGCGTGGTCCTGATCCTCCTCGGTGGCCCAGGGATTGCCCTAGGCTCCTGGCTCCACGATGTCCTCCGGATCGCGATCGGCGGCTTGAGCTTCGAGGCGTTCGGCTGGGTGAACCGCCTCGTCTCCGCGATCGGGCTCATCGTGCTGATCGTCGGTATCGTGTGCCTCGTCCTGTCTCTTCGGCTGTCGAAGCCCGTGGACGTGGACTACGACATCGGGTCGCCGCGTGAATCGTGAGCGCGCTCCGCACGCCTGCGGGTGGCCCCTATATCATTAAATACGCACATCCGGATTCGACGGGAGGCGGCGGCGATCGACCGCCGCGGAGCGAAGGATGTCGCACAACGGGTCGGGCTTCCGACCTTCCACCTCGCCCGTCGAGGAGGGGAAGGTCTACGAGGCCAAGATTGAGGATATCGGCCGTGAGGGCGACGGCATCGCCCGGATCCAGAATTTCGTGATCTTCGTCCCGGGGACGAAGATCGGCGACCAGGTGAAGATCCGCATCACGCGGGTCGGGCGCCGCATGGGGTTCGGGGAAGTCGTCCACGAGTGAGCCCCGCGCCGCTGCGACGGGGCCTTGGGAAGGAATGGACGGTGGCCGGGGAGTTTCGAAAAGTGTAGAACAACCTCTTTATATGTTCTGCCGAATCGAGCCGTGAAGGGTCCTCCGTGGTCGCCCGCCCCTGGTTCACCTGGGCATTCGCAATTGCGGCCTCCTCCGCGCTCGTCCTCGCGTCGGGCGTCGCGCGTGCCGACGACGGCGACGGGATTCCCGATGAGATCGAGGACCTCGCGGAGCGCACGGTCCTCACGAACGTGTTTCCGGAGCCGGCTCCCCGGACGCTCTCGATTCTGAGCGAGTCCTCCGGCGCACCCGTCGACGACAAGTTCCGCGTCACCTACGAGAGCGGCCGTTTCGAGCTCCGGTACTCCCGGAACGCCTCGAACGACCCCTACGCTTCGTACACCGTCGAGCTCCGAAAGCTCCTCGAGTGGCTCGACGGGAACGCGGACGGCTTGTTCCAGGAGAACGAGGCGGTCGCGGAATGGGGGCTCGGCGGCGACGCGTTCGGGAACTCCACCCTTTCGCACGCGAGTGCGTCGAACGAGGACGGCGGGAACGTCGAGACGTTTCTCGTGCGCGCGGCCGTCGGCGCGGCCTCGGAGGTCGCCCTCGGCCTCACGATTGCGGAGCGCTTCATGCGGATCGCGGAGAACCGCGTCCTGACTCCGATGGAGGTCAAGCTCGACGTGTACGTGAACCACACCCTCGAATCTCCCGCAGCGCGCGTGGGCGTCGAGTTCCATCTCGAGACGGACGCGGAGAACGCGATGTCCTGGGACGCGCCGAGCTGGGACGTGCAGCAGGGCTTCAGCGAGGATGAGAGCTGGATGAACATCACGAGCGCCGCGCACGGCTCGACGATGTTCTTCTCCTGGACGAACCGCGCGCTCGTCGACGGGCGGGACGGTGCCGTGCTCGCTTCGATCGTCCCCTCGAACGAGGGCTCCGAGAAGTCGTATGACGTCCATCTCCTGTATCCCTCGGGCCTTGGGGCGGCGTCCGTCCGGATTGCCCACGACCCGACGCTCGGGGTCGTTAGCACGGCGTACGAGGCGATCCTTGGCCTGCCGGGCGAGCCGCGACTCGTCCCCGACTTCCCGCTGTATGTGGTGTCCCTCGTCGCCGTCGCAGGGATCCTCGCCGCGACCGTCCTCCTCGCGCGCCGCCGGCGCCAGACGTGACGCGGAATCCTTAACGTCCCCTTCCCCTTTGGGACGCGGTGCTTTCCGTGATCGCGCTCGAGAACGTGGTCGTAGCGGCGGTGACGGTCGTCGCGATCGCCCTCATGGCCATCTCGACAATCGCGTACCGCCGGACGCGGGATTCCCACCTCCTCTTCCTGACGATCGCGTTCTCGCTCTTCGCGACGAAAGGGCTCATCCTCACGGCGACCCTGTTCCTGTCGCTGATTGACCTCCCGGGCCTCGTCCTCCTTTCGGGGGCGTTCGACCTCGGGATCCTCGCCTCGTTCTACGGGTTCACCCTGCGCCGATGAGGTCCGCGTGGTCTCCATGGACGAAGAGGTCCTTGCGATCGAGACCCGGAGGAACCTGTTTGAGTTCGTCCGGAAGAACCCGGGGTTCCACCTCCGCGAGATCGCCCGCACCGTGAACCTGTCGATCACCCTCGCAGACTACCACCTGCGCTTCCTCGAGAAGCACGAGCTTCTCTCCTCGACGATGGACGGCGAGTACAAGAGGTACTATCCCCGATCCATGCCCGGGGACGCGACCGCCCGGCCTGCGCTCACGGACACCGAGAAGCAGATCCTTGCCCTTCTCCGCCAAGCCATCCCTTTCCGGATCCTCGCCCACCTCATGGAGCGAGAGTCCGCGACGCACAAGGAGATCCTCGACCAGGTCCCCGTGTCGGCGTCGACCCTGTCGCACCATCTGAAGAAGATGACCGGCACTGGCGTCGTCGCCCGCGGCGAGGCCCCCGAGCGATCGTACCGCGTCGCGGACCCGAAGTTGGTCGCCCGTGTGATGACGACGTACGAGCTTGCGTCCGCGGGCCAGGTGGACACCTTCATCCGCGTGTGGGGCGAGTTCCGCCTCTGACGCCCACGTTTCGAAAAGTGTTCAATCAACGCCTAATACGGCGGATGCGAGTCCGAGTCGGTTCCGGGCGTTGCGCGACCTGCCCCGGGAACCGGAGCGGAACTTCCATTGTCCACGAAATCCCAGCGCCACCTGCCGTTCGCCCTGTTTGTCGCCGCGATCGGCGCGTTCACCGCATGGCTCCAGTTCGCCGTCCCCGACTTCGTCGCCTCCCTGCTCTCCCTCCACGTGTTCTTCCAGATCGTCCTGGGCGCCACCGCGGTCGCCATCCTCCGGAACGTCGTCGGCCTGAAGACGTACGGCACGTTCGGCGCTGTGATCGTGGCGATTTCCATGGTCCTGGCCGGCCCTCTCATCGGCTTCGCGATCTTCGCGGGGATGTTGGTCGCGGTCGTCCTCGCACGAGCGGCGCTCGCCCGAGAGGGCGTCCAAGAAGCGCACCGCGTCGCGATCCTGGTGACCGTCGTCGCGTTCGCCGCCGTGGGGAGCAGCCTGGTGGGGATGTACACGCAGACGCCCGCGCTCGCGTACGCCTCTCTCTTCCCGATCCTCATCACCGCCTGGTTCGCGGAACGTTTCGTGGAGGACGTCGTGCGCGTCGGAGCGTACAAGTCCGCGCGTTCCCTCGTCCTCACGTTCGCGGCGGTCGTCGTCGCGTACCTCGTCATGGCCCAGGACGCTCTCGTCGTCTTCGTGATCCGCAACCCGCTATCGTGGACGGCGGTCGTCCTTCTGAACTGGTACCTCGGGACGCGCGTCCGCTTCCGGCTGTCCGAGCATTTCCGTTTCCGAGGTGCACGGTCCGGCGACGACGTCGACCTCGGGGGGACCGTCCTCACGATGACGCGGCGGAACCGTGAATACGTGGACCGCTTCAATGCGAAGGGTCTCATGGCGACCCTGGACAAGGCCCGCGTGAAGGCCCTGCTCGTGCCCGAGGGCATCCCGATGCCGAGGACGTATCTCTTCGTGCGCGGGCGGAAGGACCTCCCCCAAGCGGCCGCCCTCCTCGATCGGCTGCCGAGCGTCGCGATCAAGCCCGCATCCTCCTATGGCGGCGAGGGCATCCTCCTCGTCCGCGGGAGGACGCCGCACGGGTTCCGCGTGAACGGCCACGTCGAGACGAAGGAGCAGGTCGTGGCCCATCTCAAGCGGATCGTGGACGGCGACTTCAACGACGGTCTGGCGGATGTCGGAATCCTGGAGGAGCTCCTCGAGCCCGACGCGTCCCTGAGGCCGCTCGTCGCCGACGGCGTGCCCGACATCCGGGTCGTCTCGTTCCTCGGGCATCCCGTGATGGCAATGGCGCGGCTCCCGACCCGGTTGTCCAAGGGCCGGGCGAACCTCCACAGCGGCGCGGTGGGCGCCGGGGTCGACATCGCGTCAGGCCGGATCACGCACGCGATCTGGAACGGAGAGCGCGTGACCGTCCACCCCGACACGGGCGTCGCCCTCCGGGGCTTCCAGATCCCACGGTGGCGGGAAGTCCTCGAGATCGCGTGTGCGGCGCAGGAGGCATCGGGCCTGGGGTTCGCCGGCGTGGACATCGTCCTCGATTCCCGGTCGGGCCCCGTCGTGCTCGAGATCAACCGCCGACCGGGCCTCGAGATCCAGAACGCGAACCGCGACGGGCTCCTCCCGCGGCTGCAGGCGATCGAGTCCGTCGCCCGCGCGCCGGCTCCGGTGGAGCGACGCGTGGACGTTGCCGTTAGCCTTGCATCGGGGGACTGGGGCACCCCGCTCGCACTTTCGTTCGCACCCGTTCCGCCTACGGGCCCGTTCCCGCCGGCGAACGGTCGCTGACCCGGGTCAAAGCGCCTCGGCGAGGTCCGCGGCCTGGACGATGCCGTATCCGTACCGCGCGTCGTGGGGCGCCACCTGAAAGGGCGTCCTTCTCGCGCTGGCCATGAGGGCGGCCTTCAACGTCGCGACGCCGGACGGGCTCCCCGCCTTCGAGAGCGCGGGATACTCCTGGAGGATGAGGGCGAGGATCCCGGAGACGACCGCCGCGGACGCGGATGTCCCACTCACGAGGCGGTATGTGTCGGCGCGGGAAGCAGTCAGGAGATCGACGCCCGGGGCGACGACTTCGGGTTTCCGATTCGGGTCCGCGCGGCCCGCATCCGTGCCCATCGAGCTGAAGCGGGCGACGACGCTGAATGCGTCGACGGCTCCAACGGCGATCACGTCCGGGATCGACGCCGGCCGCTGCACGTCGCCATCATCCGCGGCGCCATCGTTGCCGGCGCTCGCGACGATGAAGACACCGCGGAGGAGGGCGCGTGCCACAGCGTCCTCGACGTCCGTGCCCGCAGGCAGGTCCTGCGCGGCCGCGAGGGAGAGGCTGACGATCGCTGCGCCATCGGATGCGTCGCCGTCCCCGTTCGGGTCGACACAGAACCCGATCGCCGCGGCAAGGCTCGCGCTCGTTCCCCGGCCTCGCGAATCGAGGACCTTCGCGACGATGAGGGACGCCGCAGGTGCAACGCCTCGGAGGGGACCCCGTCCAACGAGAAGGCCCGCCATCCCGGTCCCATGTCCGTCGTCGTCATACGGGCGCACGCGGCCGTCGACGAAGTCGCGCCATGCGAGGACCGGGGCGCCACGGAGCGCGGGATGGCCCGCGTCGATCCCCGTGTCGGCGAGGCAGATCGTGACCCCGCGGCCATCGAGACCGCGGCGCTGGAGGACTTCCACCTGAGTCGCCGAGAACGCCCATTCGGACCTCGACGGGATCTCGCCTGAGGACAGAACCCACACCGTGCCGAAACTCGACGCCAATATGAGGGCGAGTAACGCCGCCCGCGCGGCCCGTCGACGCTGGACTCGCACGGCCTCGGCGCGCAATGCATCGCGGTCGATCGGCGGAGGCGGGCTCTCGGAGATCGGGGGAAACATCTCGGTCCGTCCTCCGGGGTCGGCACGGGGGCGGAATCAAAAGGGAGGACGGGGACACCCGTCCTCATCCACACCCTACGGCGCCGTCGCGTTCGGCGGGACAAGCCAGCTCGGAGGTCCGAGCGGCTCCGTCTCGTTGAGCCACGACGGCGGCCCGTACGGTGCCGCGTCGCCAAGCCAGATCGGCGGTCCCGGAGGCACGCCGTTCGTCTCGTGCGACGGATGGTCGCTCGCGTCCGCACCGCCGAGGAGATCGGCCACCGGGAACCCGGCAGCGGCTGCCCCTCCGACGGCGAGGCTGGATGCGGCCAGCACGGCCACGATCCAGGTCGGTACGGCCATCGCTTGCACCTCGCGTCCGCGACGGATCGTTACGTTAAATCCCTTATTGGACGCCGGTCGAAACCGGGAACCGGGCCTACGCGTCGTCCTCTGAATCGCTGTCGTCATGGCCCGAGGCGACCTGTGCCCACGGCGGCTTGCCGCCCTCGCGGATCACGATGGGGTCGCCCCCGTTGATCCAGATCCGGTACGCCTCGATCTCGTTCCCGTCGTGCAGGACGCCTTCGACTTTGAGGGTGTCGTTGACCTCGATCTCCGGGAGCCCGACCTCGGCCCACCACCAGGGAGGCCCGAGTTCGACCTCGTAGGTGGCGTTCGCGGACGCGTTCGAGATCGCGTACGCCACGGCGACCTTGAAGTGGGGATTCCAGGAGACGTGGGTGACCTTCCCCTCGATTGTCACGAGATCCGCGGGCGCATCCGAGGAACTCAGGACGACGCCGATCCCGGCGGACGACACGAGGGCTAGCGCCACGAGTGCG
>MGVZ01000044.1 GCA_001800745.1 Euryarchaeota archaeon RBG_16_67_27 | reverse complement strand
TCCGTCGCTTCCCGCCTCGCCATCATCTCGTCGAGGGTTGCCTCGAGCTCCCCGAGCTTCTCGAGGCAGACGGCGTGGGCGTCGAGGAGCGGCCTGAACGGCTCGTCCTTCCCACTCCCGGATGCCATGGAGGAGCACGAAAATCCGCCGACGGGTAAGAAGGTGCGCCCTCACCGGCGACCGCCCGCGCAGCCCTACGGGGCGAACCGGGCGGGCGTCCGGGGGAACGGCACGGCGTCGCGGATGTGTTCGAGCTTGCATATCCACTGGATGAGCCGCTCCATCCCCATCCCGAACCCCGCGTGCGGGACGCTCCCGTACCGCCTGGAATCGAGGTACCAGCCGTACGCCTTCGGGTCCTCCCCCTGGTCCACGAGCGACTTCCGGATCGTCTCGAGGTCCGTCTCGCGTTCGCTCCCTCCGACGATCTCCCCGACGCCGTCGCCGCCGATCACGTCGAAGCCGAGGACGAGGTCCGGCCGGGTCGGGTCGCGCGCTTTGTAGAACGCCTGGGAGACCCGAGGGTAGTGCGTGACGATGATCGGCTGGGCCTTCCCTTCCGTCAGGGCGCGTTCCTCGAGGGTCCGGAGGTCCTTTCCCCATTCGAGATCCATGCCCTTCGCCTTCAGGATCCTCAGGGCCTCGTCGTACGTCAGGCGCTCGAACGGCGCCCGCACCGCCTTGAGGACCTCCGGCGGGCGGCCGAGCGCCGCGACGTCGCCCGGGCACGCCTCCGCGACGCGGTGGCACGCGTGCGCGATCACGCTCTCCGCGTGCTTGATCACGTCGTCCATCCCGGCCCACGCCTGCTCCATCTCCGCGTGCCAGTATTCCGTGAGGTGACGCGTCGTCCGGGACTTCTCCGCCCGGAACGACGGGCCGATGTAGTACACCTTGGACATCGCGAGAGCGAGCGCCTCTGCGTAGAGCTGCCAGGACTGGGTGAGGTACGCCTTGCGCCCGAAGTACTCGACCTCGAAGAGGGTCGCTCCGCCCTCGCTCCCCGCGGGGGTGATCATCGGCGGGTGGACCTCCCAGAACCCTTGGTCCCGGAAGTACTCGTGGACCGCAGCGAACGTCGCATGCCGCACCCGGAAGATCCGGGTCATCCGCTGGGAGCGGACCCAGAGGTGTCGCACGTCGAGGAGGAACTCCTCGCTCAGGTCCTCTTGGATCGGGAACTTCTCGGCAAAGTGGACGACGAGCACGCCGGTCGCGCGAATCTCGAAGCCGCCCGGAGCGCGCTTGTCCTCGACGACGGTCCCCCGGACGGTGACCGCGGATTCGATGAGCGCCTTCGCGATCGCCGCAAAGGCGTCCGCGGGCACGGCGTCCTTCGAGATCGTCGCCTGCAGGATGCCGGTATCGTCCCGCAGGACGACGAACACCTTCCCGCCGACGCTCCGCGTGCGGTAGATCCAGCCTTTCAGCTCGAGCTCGCGGCCCGTATGGCCACCGTGCAGGATGTCGGCGATTCGAACCATGCGCCTCCGGGCGATTCGGGTGGGTCTAGATTACCCTTTCGCGCGCTACCGCGCCCGGCTGCGCTCCGGGAACGCGGAAACAGGATACGCCCGAGCCGTCGTCATGCTCGTGTGGACGCGCCTCTGGGGACCCTGGAGTACCTGTACCTGGGATCGAAGGACTTCGAGCGGGACCTCGCGTACTATCGCGACGTCCTGGGGGCGGAGCCGGTATGGAACCTCGAGGGCTTCCGAGCCCGCGTCGCTGCGTTCCGTTTGGGAGAGGGTGCGCTCATCCTCCTCGCGGACCACCGTCCCGCACCGAGCTCCATCGCCCTGTTCTCCGTCGGGGACCTCAGGGAGACCATCAAGAGGCTGAAACGACGCGGGTGGACGCCGGAGGGCCGTCCCTTCGAGATCCCGAACGGCCCGTGCTCTGTGTTCGAGGATCCGAGCGGGAACCGCTTCGGGATCTTCGAGAACGTGCGGCCCCGGCCGTTCGAGTGAGCGAAAGAGACAACTACCAAGCGCGCGGTCCAAGGCCGCCTTGGTGCGGCCGGCGGGACTCCAGGACATCGACGCCCTCGTTCGAATCGAGGAGCTTTGCTTCGACCGAGGACGCTTCCGGCAGGACCACCTGCGGTGGATCCTCACGAACGAGCGGGCGGTCACCCTCGTCGAGGACAACGGGTCCGGGCTGACAGGGGTGCTCATGCTCCTGTTCGAGGGACGGGTGTGCCGCGTCCTGTCCGTCGCCGTCGTGCCCGATGCCCGTCGGCGGGGACTCGGGACCCGGCTCATGCAGATCGCGGAGGACGTCGCGATGGAACGCGGTTGCGCATCGGTCCGGCTCGAGGTGAGCACGCAGAACCTCGCCGCGATCGAGCTGTACCGCGGGCTTGACTACAAGCTCGACGGCCACCTGCCGCGGTACTACTCCTGGGGCGAGGACGCCTTCAGCATGCACAAACCCGTCCGGGAGGCGACGCCGGCCTCAATCGCAACCCGAGCGGCGGCCGTGGAAGATTCAACGATTTAAATAAAATTACCTGGATACTAACCGGGCTGCCGTCGCCCTGCAAACGCTTAAGTCGCGGGATTCGTTCCGCCGGGGTCGCAGAGCACCATGTTGCCGATCCCGACGAAGTTCTTCGTGACGTCCGGCAAGGCCGTGTCCAAGATCTCCGACCTGAACGCGTTCGACCAGGCCCTCCTCGCCGGAGGCCTGTCCGAGCAGAACATCGTCTCCGTGTCCTCCGTCCTGCCTGTCGGCGTCCGACAGACGCGCCGGCGCCAGCTTCCGATGGGAGCGATCACGCACTGCGTGCTCGCGCAGCAGCGCGGCGGGGAAGGGGAGACGATCGCCGCGGGGATCGCGTACGGCTTCCGCGACGACAGCCATGGGGGCTACGTCGCAGAAGGACACATGTACGGCACGAAGCGCTCCCTCAAGGAGATCATGGAGTGGAAGATGGGGGAGATGGCGAAGCTCCGAGGGATCAAGTTCCGGAGGATCCACTACCTGATCGAGGAGCTCAGCATCCCGATGGACCACTACGGGGCGTGCCTCGCGGCCCTCGTGTTCATGGTCTAGTCCATGTACGGTGTCGTCGTGTGCCCGCGATGCCGGAAAGCGAAGGGCGTCGACCTCTCGCAGAAGGCGACCGCGTGCCCGTGCGGCTTCGAGATCCATGTCGTGCCCGCGAGAGTGCGTGCGCGGACCTCGATCCCGCGTGAACTCCCGGGCCTCGTGGGCGAAGTGAACGCCGAGATCGCGGGGGGCCTCGCCGCGTATCGGGACGCGGCCCGTCCCCGGAAGCGGCCCCGGTCGAGGAACGTCCACGCCCGGGTCGTCGCATCCGCTGTCCGCGCGGGGGACCGCATGCACAGGATTCGCGCCGCCGCGGAGGGGCTCACGAGGGAGCTCGACGTGTTCTCCCTCGACGATTGGCGGGAGGTACTCGGAGGGCTCGGGCTCGTCGAGGCGGAGGAGGCGCTCCAGGAACTCCTGAAGGGGAACGTCGTGTACGAGCCGCGGCCCGGTTTCTTCCGCGCGGTCCCGGCTATTCCTTAGCCGTCTGCGCCCGGCGGCGTTCCCGGCGCGCCCTCCGTCGGAGGTCCTCCGGGAGCGAGTTTGGCAGGAGCTCGCCGTACACGTACAGGAACACGACGAGCGCGAACCCTGTGGACGTCAGCCCGGACACCGCGCTCCAAGGGTTCGGCACCCCCAACAGGAAGGGGAACAGGAACGCCGCGTGGGCGTAGCGCACGGCAACCGCCCGGCCGAGGGCACGCCACAGGTCTCCCTGCGCGGCCCCGAAGCCGATTAACGCCCCCGTGTCCACGTTCACTAGGGAGAGGCTCACGGAGAAGATTGCGAACGTCGCGAGGAACTCCGGGACCGTGAGGATCTGCTCCGCAGACCAGTAGATCGTCGCCGCGGCCGCGGTCGACGCCGCGCCGGCGCCGAGGGCGACGCCGTAGAACGTGGTGTCGGAGCGGCCCCGGTACCCTTTCCGGTTCAGGTACACGACCTTGAAGAGCTCCTCGACGAGGAACACGCCGCCGACGACGAGCAGGGAAGACGCGAAGTCTCTCCGCGGAAGCGCGAGGCTCAGCACGCTCGCAAGCACGCCGAAGATCATCCCGACGGCGAGGGAGCCGAACACGCGGCGGTCGTCAAAGAGGGTGAAATCGACCTTCGGACGGTCGAACCGCCGGAGGGAAAGCCATAGGAGGGCCAAGGCCGGAGCGACCCCGAGTGCCATCGAGACGAAGAAGTCGACCTGGGACGGCATCGGCGGTTCCTCACGGGCCGGCGCATACTTAAGCGCCGTGCACCCCTTGTATCAGGCCTGACAACGAGGTCGCCGGGTTTATGTGCCGACCCGCGGGATGGAAACGACGACATCGATGCCCGGGAAACAGGCCCGGGCCCTGTGCCCCGTCTGCCAGGAGCCGCTGCCCCCGGACGAGACGGAGTGCGACAACTGCGGGGCCTTCGTCATCGACGAGGCAGTCGTCCGCCTCAGCCGAGCCTTCGGTCTCGATCGCGAGAAGGCCCTCCAACTCGTCGACGCGGGGTTCCGACACCCCCGACAGCTCCACGACCGCGACGTCGCCGGTGTCCTCGAACGCCGGGAGAGCGGACTCCTGTTCATCTGCACGAACTGCGGGAGCTTTGTCGCGGGGAAAGACAATCGGTGCACGCGGTGCCACGTCGAATTCGAGGCGGAGGAGGAGCCTGCGTGGTCGGGGGAACGGGACATCCTCGACCTCGTCCTCTGTCCGAACTGTGGCGCGGACAACACGCCGGACTGGGAGGAGTGCGAGATCTGCGGCGAACCCTTGCGGGCCGGCCCCCCACGGCGGGCCGAATCGAAACCCTCGCGGCCCGGACCGGTCCACCCGAAGGAGCCGACCGAGCCGTTCGATGACCATTCCCGGATGCTCACGGAGCTCGATGCGCTCCTTGCGGTCGAGGACGAACCGCCTCCCGACCCCGGCTCCGGACCCTCCGAGGACGATCCGGGCCGCCGGGCGCCCGGGAGACCCATCCCCGACGAGCCGAGCGAGCCCCCTGCGCCCCGGGAGCGCCCGGGAGACCCACCCCCGCATGCCGAGCCGATGTCGCGCGCACCGATCCGCGCGGGTCGCGGCGTGGTCCGCTCCCCGAAGTCCGTGCGCCTCGTCCGCCATGCCGCGGACCTCCGGGGCCGCCGCAGACGGCTTCCCGGCGCGGACCGCCCCGCGCGCGAGGCGCCCACGGGCGAGAAGTTCGCGGATCCCGTCGCGCCCGGCGTCCTCGCGGCCACCGCGGCTCTGATCGCAATCCAAGCTTCGGGGGGAGCGGACGAAATCGCCTGGGGCCTCGCCTTCGCGACCGCGATGCTCGTCGCCTACGGCCTCGCCACCTCGTTTCCATCGAGGATCGGGAAGGCGACTCGGATCGACGGACTTCTCCTCCTCGCGGGGGTCGCCCTCGGCATCGGGGCACCGTGGGTGTTCTCCCTCTCGCCGGGGGCGGGCACGCTCGCCGCGGCTCTCCCCGCCGTCCCGCTCGCGCTCTCGACCCGGCGCCTCGCGGGGACACCGGCCCGGTCGTTCCTGTCCGCCGCAGCCGGAGCGGTCCTCGTCGCCCTCGCACATGCCGCGGCGACCCGCGCGGCGATCTCGCTGGCGGCGGCGTGGCCCGTCGGCGTCGTCGCGGTGAGCGCGTGGCCGGCGGTCATCGCGCTCACGGATGTCCGCCGTGCGCTCGCGTCGAGGAACCTCCGCGGGGAGCTGCTCGAGGCGGAACGCCGCATCGAGCGGCGCGACTACGCGGCGTCGGCCGAGTCATACGACCGCGCGATCGCCCTCGCGGGAGGCGGCACGGGGAGCGGCGACCTCCCCTGGTACGGGAAAGGGGCGACCCTCGTCATGCTCGGGAGGTACGAGGAAGCCCTCCGGGCGATCGACCACGCTCTGGACATCAATCCCCGCAACGAGGTCGCCTGGCTCAACAAGGGGAACGCCCTCGCGAAGCTCGGACGGCAGGTCGATGCGCTCCGGTGCTTCAACGCGGCGATCAAGGTCAACCCGGACTACGAGGTCGCGTGGAACAACAAAGGGAACGCCCTCGCGCGCCTCGGTCGATTCGAGGAGGCGCTCCGGTGCTACGAGCGCGCCCTCGGTGTCGACCCGGGGTACCGTGGGGCGTGGGTGAACAAGGGCTACGTCCTCGCGAAGCTCGGACGGTTCGACGAGGCCGCCTCGTGCGCGGACCGCGTGCTCACGCTCCGGGACCGGACGCGGCTCGAGCCCGCGTAGGGAATCTGCGCGGCCATTACTGGTTTCGAGAACCGTCCCATACGGTTAATAAAGGACGGAGGCCAAGGCAGGGCCGGGGCGGAGTCCCTTCGGATGCCTCGGATCCTCGACAAGATCGGCCTCGATCGTCTCGCGGACAAGGAGCTGAAGATCAGCCTCCTGTGCCCGTACTGCAAGTCGACCCGGATCGGGCTCGACGCGACGAGGAGCACGAAGGACTGGCGGGGGATCGATTGTCCGAAGTGCGGCGCACACGTCATGCTCGACAGCATGAGCCTCGTCGTCGTCAAGGAGGCCGTCGCCGCGAGCCGGCCCTGATCATGCGCGCCCGAGCATGAGGGCCGCGAAGACCTTCGCGTCGGCAACGAGGTTGTCCACGCGCGCGTACTCGTCGACGTTGTGCGCGGTCTGATCCGTCGTCTGCCACACCGCGACGGGGAAGCCTTTTCGCCGGAAGGGGGCCGCGACGGTGCCGCCGCCGATCCCCACAAGCCGCGGCCGGAGGCGTCGGACCGCCTGGAGGACGCGAGACAGCTCGACGACGACCGCCGCATCGCCCGGCGTGGGCGGGCTCGACTCCTCCTGGACGACGTCCACCGTCGCCTGCACGCCGAACGTCCGCGAGGTCTGCGCCGCGAGCTCCCTCGCAACGCGGACGACGTCCTTCGTCCTCACCGAGGGCAGGACGCGACAGTCGAAGTACGCCACGTCCTCTCCGGGGATCGTGTTCACGTTCGGCACGTTGGCCTCCTTCTTCGTCGGCTCGAACGTCGAGGTCGAGGGGCGGAACCTCGCGTCCGAGCCCGGGAACCGCTTCGGGAGGGTCGCGTCGATCAGAGTGAGGAGGAACGCGCCCGCGCGGTGCGCGTTGGCGCCCTGGTCCGGGCGGCTCGCGTGCGCCTGCTTCCCGCGCACGGTCGCGCGGAGCCAGAGGAGGCTCTTCTCCGCGACCTCGATCTCGTCGCCGTCCGAGGCGCCGCGGTCGGGCACGAGAAAGGTGTCCTTCGCTCCAAACAGGCCCTGCTCAAGGAGGAACTTCGCGCCATGGCCACTTCCCGTCTCCTCGTCTGCGACGAATGCGAGACCGATCGACCGTCCCAACGTCGCACCTGCATCGAGGACCGCCCGGTACGCCCCAAGGACCGCCGCGACCGCTTGGCCGTTGTCCTCGGTGCCGCGCCCGTAGACCCGGCCGTCCATGAGCTTCGG
Organism: Euryarchaeota archaeon RBG_16_67_27; assembly: GCA_001800745.1. Lineage (GTDB taxonomy): Archaea > Thermoplasmatota > Thermoplasmata > RBG-16-68-12 > RBG-16-68-12 > RBG-16-68-12. The sequence goes on along the minus strand of MGVZ01000044.1, from coordinate 6,242 downwards.
CTTGAACGGGTCCACGCGCCACGCGGGGGCATCGCCGGGCGGCACAACGTCGAGATGGCAGAGGAACCAGAGCCGATTGCCCTTCCCGGACCGGACGACGACGTTCGGGCGCTTCCCGCCCGGCACGCGATCGTCCGGCGCATCGAACCGCTCCGGCTTGAGCCCGAGGTCCTTGAGCCACCCGCGAACGAGGTCGGCCTTCTTTCCTTCCCCCTCCCCTCCGTTCGCGGGCCCGATCGCGCGGACGCGGCACAGGTCGAGGAGCGAGGCGACGAGTTCGTCCTTCGACTTGTCGATCCGCTTGAAGACATCTTCCGTGGCCACCGCGGGTCCATCCGTCATGGCGTCGATAAAGGTTCCCCAGGCGGCGTCATGGGGCCCATTGCCCCGGGTCCACGGGCTGCTTGAGGTCGAACTCGTTCCCGTCGGGGTCGACGAAGCAGCAGAGCCACTCCCCCCACGGCTGGCGGATGGGCTCGGAGAGGAAGCGGACCCCGTGGGCGACGAGCCGTTCGTGGTCCGCAGAGATGTCCGAGGTCAGGAACGTGATCCCCGTCGGCCCGGGCTCCGTCCCACCGCCGAGGTCGCAGAGATGCACGCGGCTCCGCGGCCGCGCAGGTCCGAGCTCGATCCAGTGGCCCGGGGCCTCCGGCGTGCCTCCGCCATCCGGAGCCGCGTCCATGGGGCCGATGTACGCCACCTCCAGTCCAAGCACGTCGCGGTACCACGCAATCGCCGCGCGTCGGTCCGCGACGACGACCGCGACGGTGTCGATCCCGGTAACCGTCATAGTGTGACCGGTCCGGACATACGCGTGAGGGCCTAACTACCTGGTCGGTTCACCGTTCCGCGGCGCCCCGGCCGTACATCTTGTGGTACCACTCCATGACCTCGTGGTCGGAGATCCGGTCGACGTGTTCCCCGACCTCGAGTTCGTTCTCCTCCTCCCAGGCATCGACGATCCGTCGCGCGGACGCCTCGCCCTGGAACTCCGTGACGACGAACTCGTGCTTCCGGCGACGCGCCTTGAAGGCGGCGATCATCTCCGTGCCGTCGAAGACGACGTAGCAGTATCCGGAATGGAACCGCTCGACGATTTCGGACCGAAGGAACAGGAAGAGGTTGTCCATCGGGGTGAGGACGAACTTCCGGTGGAACGAGGCGTCCTCGAGGTCCCCGAGGTCGTCCTTGAGCACCCAGTACACGGTCCGCTCCCCCCGAACAAGAAAGCCCTTCGCGAGCCAGCCCTCGGCCTCGAACTCGCGGAGCCGCTCGCGGATCTCTGCCATCCTGTACTCGAACCGCGTGTAGGCGGCGAGCGCCTCCGCGGAGGTCACGCCCAGGCTCAGGAGGAGTCGGCGGAGGACTTCCTTCCGCGCATCGGCCCGCGTCGTCTCCAAGCCTTCGACACGCCGGTACCGGTGGTCCGGGTCCCGGGTCACGTGCGAGCCCTCGTGGAGCTTCCGGAGCGCGGCCGCGGTGGCCGCCGGGGTGAGATCGGACAGGGAGAGGAGACGGGGGCGGGAGATTGGCCCTTCCGTCGCGACGAGACCGAGGACGTGCTTCATCTCCTTCGCGAGGCGCGTCGCCTTCGCGGCCTTGTACAGCCGCAGGTCATCCTCCGTGCAGTATGACCAGTACCCGGGGATCGCGAGGCCTTTCGCGAGGATTCCCTGGCGGTGCAGCCGCTCGAGGGGCACGAACTCCTTCGTGCGGAGCCGCGCCGCGAGGTCGGATCGCAGGCTCCCGAGCGCCTTCGCCGCGGCGACGGGGTCGCGGAACTGCCCGTCCGGGGAGAGCCCCTGCTTCCGGAACACGTATGCAAGGAGGACCGCCCTGTCGAAGTCCCGCGGCACGATCGGCCCGCACGCGAGGAAATCGCCGAGCCGCACGAAGCCCGCGTCGGTCCACGGGGACAGATCCTCGACCTCGGGGACGTCCTTCCCGAGGATGCGCGTCACGCGCAAGATGTCGACGCCGCGGACGCGGTAGGCGCCCATCATCCGGTCGAGCGCGGCGACCGCTTCGTCGAGGTGCTCCGGGGACACGAGGTCGAGTTCGCGGACCTCGATGCAGCCGCTCATCTCCCAGATCTCGGCGAGCCCGACGAGATCCCCGTCCTTCACGAGTGGGAAGAACCAGCCCTCGCCGTACTTTGCGGCGATCTGCGCCCAGAGCGGCTGTGTCCACGGATCAAGCAATGAGAGCACCCGCATCGGATCGCGGCCATGCTCCGCGGACGCTTTGCGGAGGTCGGGGAGATCCTCCTTGAGGACGATCATCTCCGATTCCGACTTCCCCGTGACCAGGACCCGCGCGATCGCGCCTCGCTCCTCCAGGCGATCGAGGAGGACCTCCAGGTCCTCCCATTCGAACCGCCCCCACTCCCGGATCCCGGAGAACGGCACCGGTCCGTACGCGGCGAGGAAACGGAGGACGATCGTCTCGACCGCGTCCGGGACCTCCTTGTCCGGCGGCTCGAACGCGACGTACAGATTCCGGGACGTCCAGCCATCCCCCTGGAACTTCCGGATCACGTAGACGTCCTCGTCGAGCTTCGCAAGCGCCTCCTTGATCTTCTCCTTGTCCGCACGGACCTTCGCCGCGACGCCGTAGAGGTCGATCCCGTCCGACGACCGCACGGCATCGAGGACCTCGGCCTCGAACTCGGTGAGCGGCCTCCGCGGGAACGCGGACAGGAACAGGGGTGCGTCCTTCGCGCGCACGTACCGGACGCGTCCGTTCAGGAAGCGACCTTCGAGGATCTGCCCCTTCTCCCGCCGCGCCAGCCAGTCCGCGTAGTCGAACGCGGTCGTGTGGTTCCAGATGTCGAGGACCATCCCCGCCTCGAGGAACCGATCGAAGTACTCGTCGGCCGCCTCGAGGCCGAACTGCTTCCCGAGGAGGAAGGACTTCACCTGGTCCTCGTCGAACACCTCGCGTGTCTCGTCCTTTCGCTGGAGCTTCTGGAGGTCCCGGGTGAGCATGTACTGGAACTCCTCGCCGACGAGGAAGTGCCCGGAGGAGACGCTGCCTTCCTGTTCAAGGTCCCGGAGGGCCTCCTCGAGGAGCTCGACCTCCAGGTCGAGGGCGACGGAGAGCTCCTGCGAGGTCTGCGGCCCGTCGATCTCGAGCCGCTTCTGGATCAGGGTGTCGAGCGCGTCCTCGAAGGCCGCCCGCGTCGGCTGTCGGGCGACGTACACGGTCTCCTCGACGCCGCGGCGGACGAGGACGTACGCTCGCTCAAGCTTCCGCAGGGCCTCGTTCAGGTCGCCCTTCTCGAGTTTCGTGAGCCGAGCGAGGTCCCTGTGCGTCCGTGGCGCCTCGCGGATGAGCTCGAGGATCGCTTGTTCCGCAGGACGGAGCCGGGGCTTCCGCGCGTACACGGCGACGTACTGGGGCACTCGGTCCGTCAACGCCCAGTGAATCCCCTTCGAGGTCCAGACGCTCTCGACGAGGCCCTCCGCCATGAGTTCGCCGGACCACTTCCGGATTTCCGGGAACGACGCATCCGCGACCTGGAACACGCTGCGTCCCTTCTGCTGGAGCAGGTTCGCGTCGCCGACACGGTCGAGGTAGGCGAGGATGTCGGACTTCCTCGCGACCTTCGGGAGCTTGCGGCGGAAGTACTCCTGAATCTCGGAGTCCTGGAACTGAATCGCGCTGATCTGGTCTGCGGGCATCACGCGCTTGAGGACCTGGCGGTGGAGTTCGCGGAGGAGAGCGGAACGGTCCTCCATGAGCACGAGGTCGGAGACGCCCTGGAGCACGACGTTGTGGGCGAACGGGGACGGGAGTTTGCTGAACTCGCTCGTCCGCACCGCGATCTCGCCTGTCTCGATCCGCTGCAGGACCTCGCGCGCGTGTCCGAGGTCCATGACGTCGTGGAGGATCTCGTTGTACGTCTCCTTGACGACGGGGAAGTCCTCGATCTCATGGAGCCAGTCGAGGACCCTCTGGGACCGGAGCTGCTGCCGGCCGATCGAGACCTCACGACCCTTGTAGCTCCGTAGGATCATGAACGCGCGGGTCGCGCAGTGCCGGAAGCGCTGCTTGAACAGCTCCGTGTTCTTGACGGCCCGCCGGAGGAGGCCCTCGAGGGCGTCGCTCGCGACGAGCTTCGCGATCCCGTCGAGCTCGATATTCTTCGGCACGGTGAGCATGAAGTTGTCGTCCGTCACGCTCACGCGCACGTTCGTCCGGTGCGCCTCCGTGATCGCGAACGCGTACGCCCGACTCAGGGCGTCGTTCACGCGGCGGCCGAACGGGAAGTGGAAGATCAGGTTCCGGGCGCCCTTGACGTCGATGTACCCCTCGATGAGCAGCTGGCGATCCGTCGGGAGGTCCGGGATCAGCGCCTCCTGCTCCTGGATGTAGGAGACGAGGGACTGGGCCGTGCCCGCGTCCACGCGGTACTCCTCGATGAGCCACCGGCGCGCGGCGGCCTCACCGTCCGCCCGCGCCTTCGCGGCGAGGTCGCGACGGAACGCGCCGACGGCCACGGAAAGATCGAACGACCGCGGGAGCATCTCCCCGGTCCAGGAGGGGACCGTTGGCCGGCGGCCCGACGCGTCCTTCACGTACACGGACGTCCCGCGGGCGCGGACGAACTGGTGCGTGCGGCCGCCGAGGACGAAGATGTCCCCCGGGCTCAGGTACTCCACGAACTTCTCGCTCAGGTCGCCGAGGGGTGAACCCCGCTCCGAGTACACGTGGTACGTCCCCTCCTCGGGAATCGTCCCCACGTTCGTGAAGTAGATCATCCGGGTGCCCTTCTTCTTCCCGAACCGCTTCTCCTCCTCGTCGTACCAGATCTTCGCGAACACTTTGATGTCCGGGTTTCTCGAGGAGAGGTAGTCGAGCACGGCGACGAAGTCCTTCTTCGTGAGGTCGTGGAAGGAGTATGAACGCCGGACGACGGCGTACGCGTCTTCGAGGTCCCATCGACGCTCCATCGCCATCCCGACGATCGTCTGCGCGAGGACGTCGAGAGGGTTCCTCGGGATGTCCACGCGGTCGATCCGGGCGTCGTACGCGGCCTTCGCGAGAGTCGCGCACTCCATGAGGTCCCACGGCTCGAACGCGATCATCCGGCCTTTCGCCGTCTCGCCGTACGCGTGGCCGGCGCGGCCGATCCGCTGGAGCCCTTTCGCGACGCTCTTCGGGGAACCGATCTGGACGACGAGGTCGATGTATCCGATGTCGATCCCCAGCTCGAGAGAGGTCGACGAGACCGCCGCCTTGAGCTCCCCGTTCTTGAGCTTCGCCTCGACATCGAGCCGGGTGTCCTTCGAGAGGGACCCGTGGTGAGCCTCGAGGTTCTCAACCCCGCGCTCCTTGAGCTTGAAGGAGACGTGCTCCGTCCCGCTGCGGGTGTTCGTGAAGATGAGGGTCGTCCGATGCGCGTCGATGAGCTCGCTCAGGAGGTCGTACATCTTCGCGTTCGCGACCTCCATCGGCACGGCGGTGATGTCCTTCACCGGGCACATCACGGAGAGGTCGAGAGACTTCCGCGTGTCGACCTCGACGATGTGCATGTCGCGGACCTTGCCGTCGTGGAACCCGGCGAGGAACTTTGCCTCCTCCTCGATCGGCGCGATCGTCGCGCTCAGGCCGATCCGCACGAAGTCCTTCCCGCCCTGCTCCCGGAGCCGCTCGAGGCAAACGGCGAGGAGGGTTCCCCGCTTCGAGGAGCATACCTCGTGGATCTCATCGAGGATCACCCACTCCACGTCCGCGAACCTCTCGCGGAACTTCGGCGTGCTCAGGATGATTGCGAGGCTCTCCGGGGTCGTGATGAAGATGTGGGGCGGACGGCGGACCTGCCGCTGGCGCTCCTGGGCGGTCGTGTCCCCCGACCGCACCGCGACCCGGATTTCGGGAGCGGGCTTGCCCTCCCGCTCCGCGAGATCCGTCATCTCCCGGAGCGGGGTGTCGAGATTCCGATTGATGTCGTTCGCGAGCGCCTTGAGAGGCGACACGTAGACGCAGTAGATCCGATTCTCGAGTTCTCCGCGGAGCTGTTTCGCGTACAGCTCGTTGATGATCGAGAGGAACGCGGTGAGGGTCTTGCCGCTCCCTGTGGGGGACGACACGAGGACGTTTCTCCGAGCGTGGATGAGCGGGACCGCATATGCCTGCGGCTCCGTGAGGCCCGTGAACTTCGACCCGAACCAGTCCCGGATCAAGGGCTCGAGGAGGTCGAGGACCGCCTGCTTGGTTGCCGCTTTCGTCACTCTATG
>MGVZ01000043.1:6983-7209 GCA_001800745.1 Euryarchaeota archaeon RBG_16_67_27 | reverse complement strand
GCACCTGAAACGCGCCGCGCTTGACTACGCGGACCCCGCGACCCCGTACGCGCCCGCGGTCCCGACGAACGGGATGCGGGTCGCGGTCATCGGGGGCGGTCCCGCGGGCCTCATGAACGCCTGGGTGCTGGGCCAGCGCGGGTACGAGGTCACGGTCTTCGAGTCGACGGACCGGCTCGGCGGCCTCATGTCCGGGACGATCCCCGCGTATCGCCTCACGGACGAG
>MGVZ01000043.1:291-6964 GCA_001800745.1 Euryarchaeota archaeon RBG_16_67_27 | reverse complement strand
CCCGCTTCCGGGGCCTCCCGGTCCGTTTCGTGTTCAACACGTCGTTCCCGAAGGACGTGGACCTCGACCGGCTCCTCAAGGAAAACGACGCGGTCTTCCTCAGCATCGGCACCTGGAAGGCGAAGCGTCTCGGGATCCCGGGCGAGAACCTCGACGGTGTGTACCCGGCGCTCAAGTTCCTCAAGGAGTCGAAGCGCGGCGAGCGGCGCGCGATCTGTCCGAGAGTCGTCGTCATCGGGGGCGGCGACGTCGCGATGGACTCCGCCCGGTCATGCCTGCGCCTGGGAGCGGAGCAGGTGACGATCCTGTACCGGCGCTCGAGGGAGGAGATGCCGGCCGCGGACGAGGAGATCGAGGAGGCGATGGACGAGGGCGTGAAGTTCCAGTTCCTCGTCGCGCCGAAGCGGTTCCTCGGAATCCGGCGCCTCGAGGGAATCGAACTCCAGCAGATGGTCCTGGGGCCGCCGGACGAGAGCGGCCGGCGGAAGCCGGTCCCGGCGGACGCGGCGCCGATCATGCTCCGGTGCGACGCGGCGGTCGTCGCGGTGAGCCAGGAGGCGGACCTCGAGGTCCTCCCGGCGGACCTCGGAGTGAAGCTCGGCAAGGACGGCGCGCTCGAGGCGGACCCGAAGACGGGTGCGACAAGTCGCGGGGGCGTCTTCGCGGGCGGCGGCGCCAGCGTCGTGCACGCGATGGCCGCGGGGAAGCGCGCGGCGCTCGCGATGGACGCATACCTCGTCGAACGGGAGATGAAACCGGCATAGAGCGCGCGGGCGCGCGCGTGGGGACTCGCGCGTTCCATCGAGAATTCCGTGCGTCGCGACGGACCCCCGAAGGGTTAAATAGACCCCGTCGACTGGGCGTCAGCCCGTGCACCGGCTCATCGTGACGGAGAAGTTCAACGCAGCCGTGCGCATCGCGACGATTCTCAGCGACGGGAAGGCGAAGCGCAGCTCCGTCGAGGGGACGACGGTCTTCGAGTTCGCGTCGGGCACCGACCGGGTGCGGATCGTCGGACTTCGCGGGCACATCCTGAACATCGATTACCCCGAGGCACTGAACAGCTGGGAGCGGACGGATCTCCGCGAGCTCGTCTGGGCGGAGCCGGACAAGGTGATCACCGCGGGGAAGATCGCCGCAGCCCTCCGGAAGCTGGCCGAGGACGCGGACGAGGTCGTCATCGCGACGGACTTCGACCGCGAGGGCGAGCTGATCGGGGTGGAGGCGCTCGACATCGTGCGCACGGTTCGGCCGTCGGTCACCGTCCGCCGGGCACGGTTCTCCGCTCTCACGAAATGGGACGTCGAGCGGGCGTTCGGGGATCTCGCGGAGGTCGATTTCCCCCTCGCACGGTCTGCGGAATCTCGGCAGTCGATCGACCTCGCCTGGGGTGCCGTCCTCACGCGGTTCTTGTCCATCGCCTCGAGGCAGCTCGGCCGCGACTTCCTGAGTGCTGGGCGGGTCCAAAGCCCGACCCTCGCCCTCATTGTCGATCGCGAGCGGGAGATCACGAACTTCGCGCCCGAGGACTACTGGACCCTCCACGCGGCGTTCCGGAAGACCGTGGATGGCACGCCCGTCGAGTTCGAGGCAGACCACGCGCACGGTCCGTTCTGGGCCCACCGGGAGGCCGAGTCCGCAAGGGTCCGCGCGGACGTCGCGGCGAAAGGGACGGTCCTCGAATATCTCGCGAACGAACGTGAGGAACGGCCACCGCCGCCGTTCAACACGACGATGTTCGCCGCGGAGGCGAACCGGCTCGGCTTCGGCGCCGCCCAAGCGATGCGAATCGCGGAGGACCTGTACCAGGGAGGCTTCATCTCGTACCCGCGGACGGACAACACGGTCTACCCGACGACGGTGAACCTCCGCACGGTCCTGGAGAAGCTCGCCGACTCCCCGTTCGGGGCCGAGGCGCGCGAGCTCGCGAGCCAGGAGCGGATCGTGCCGAGCCGCGGCCGCACGCAGACGACGGACCACCCGCCGATCTATCCCGTCGCCGGCGCGACGCGGGCACAGATCAAGCGGGAGGACCACTGGCGGATTTACGAGCTCGTCGTGCGCCGCTTTTTCGCGACCGTCGCGCCGAACGCCGTCGCCCTGACGTCGGAGGCGAAGATCGACCTCGGCGGCGAGACGTTCGTCGCAGAAGGGTTCGTCCTGCGCTCCTCCGGATGGCGCAAGTACTACCCGTACTGGCAGGTCCGCGAGGCCCGCCTCCCGGCACTCGCAGCCGGCGAGGACGTCGATCGCGTCGGCCCCGTTGCGATCAAGGATGACCGAACGAAGCCGCCGGCCCGGTACAGCGAGGGTTCCCTCCTCCAGGAGATGGAGAGGCTCGGGCTCGGGACGAAATCCACGCGTCACGACATCATCAAGAAGCTCTACGACCGCAAATTCATCGAGGGGAAGTACCCGCGCCCGACGACGAGCGGCGTGGCTGTCATCCAGGCCCTCGAGGACCATGCGGAGCGGATCACGAAGCCGGAGATGACCGCTCACCTCGAGGAGGACATGGAGGAGATCGCCCGCGGCGTCCGCACGCAGCAGGACGTCATCCGGGAGTCCCAGCAGATGCTCTCCGACGTCCTCGAGATCCTCGAGAAGAATCGCCAGGCGATCGGCCAGGAGATCGAGGCGGCCCTCCGGCAGCAGAACTACATCGGGCCGTGCAACGTGTGCAAGGAGGGCACCCTGAACGTGATCCGTTCGCGACGCGGCTCGCGGTTCCTGGGCTGCGACCGGTACCCCGCGTGCCGGAACACGCACCCGCTCCCTCAGACGGGGATCATCGAGAGCGCGGAAGAGACCTGCCCGGAGTGCGGGGCCCCGATGATCCGGCACACGGACCGCGGACGGTCGACGACCTTCTGCGTCGCGTCGGACTGCCCGACCGTGCGGGAGATGAACCTCATCGGCCGCTGCGACAAGTGCGGCCAAGGCGAACTCTCGATCCGCCACTCCATGCGCGGGAAGAGGTTCGTCGGCTGCTCGACCTATCCGGCGTGCGACAACACGTACCCGCTGCCCCAGCGCGGTCTGATCATCCCGGACAAGGAGCCGTGCAAGGCGTGCGGCCGTCCCGTGATCAAGGTGATCATGCGGGGCCGGCCGCCGTGGATCCTGTGCCTGAACATGGAATGCCCCGCGAAGAACGGGAAGCGGAAGCGGGCGGCCGCGTCGAAAGCGAAGCCGAAGAAGCCCCGCGCGCCCCGCAAGAAAAGGACGAAGCCCGAGCCCATCGAGGCGGACATCGCCGCGGGCTAGGGCGCCTCCATGAACTCGACGAACGCCTCCAGGCTCCTCGGCTGAAGCACGTGGTTCGAGCGCTTCTCCTCGCCGATCGTCGAGCGGGCCTTCCGGCCATAGTGGTGGCCCGGACACACGACCAGGGAGTCGTCCATCTTCTGGACTCTGTTGAACAGGGAGTCGTACATCTGCCGAACGTCGCCGCCGGGGAGGTCGACGCGACCGCAGTCCCCCACGAACAGACAGTCCCCGGTGAACACGTGCCCCGAAACGATGAAGCAGCAGGAATCCGGCGAGTGGCCCGGGGTATGAACGACCTTCACCTTGAGAGCCCCGACGTCGAGGATCCGACCGTCCTCGAACTCGATGTCCTTCCGGACCATGCTGAGCGCGTGCGCGGCGACCTTCGCCCCCGTCTCGTCCGCGAGCCGTTCGTTGTCGAACACGTGGTCCGGATGGTGGTGGGTGTTGAGGATCAGGTCGATCGCGTATCCGTTCTCCCGCGCCGCGAGCTGGAGGACCCTCGCGTCGAAGCTCGGGTCGATCACCGCGGCGACCTTCGACTCCGGATCGCCGATCAGGTACCCGAAGTTCTGCAGGGTGCCAATGACCCGCTGCTCGAGGAACATCCGTGACTCGGAGGAGCCGCTGGCTCTTGAGGCTTTCCGCCCGGCACGCCTAGCGCTGGCGTCCGTACCCCGGGTACATGCGGGCGTAGTACTCCTGCCACGCGAGGGCGTTCGCCTCCCAGGCCTGCCGCTCCCGGTCCCGCCGCTTCATGCGAGTCGTCACTACGAGAGAAACAAGGAAGGCGACTCCCAGGATGACGACTCCCGAAGTGGTGCTCAGCGTGGGCTCGCCCGAAATCCAGCCGCGGGACACCGCGTACGCGCCGAGGACCGCGCTGACGATCGCGAACGCCAGGAATCCCGCGATCCGTCGGCCGAACCAGCCCATCGCCCGCGGATGTGCCCGCGCGCGGCGTTAAGGATTGCGTGCCGAGAATCAGTCGCGGAAATCGCGGCGTCACGCGTCGGGCTCACCGCGCCTTCACCGCGACGTACCCGCGGCCCGCGAGCGCCTTCGCGACCGCGTCCCACGTCGCCCGCGCGGGATCGAACTCCACGTAACCCTTGTTGATCATGTAGTTGATGTTGACCTCAAGGATCCCGGGGATCTTCCGGATCGCGCGGCCCACGTCGATTGCGCAGCTCGCACAATCGAGGCCCCGGATTGCGAACACGACGCGCACTTTCGCCATGCAACCAAGCCCACGCCGCCCGTGGGATTTGGTCCTTCGGGTCTCCTGCTATCAGGTCCGATAGTGACCCGCGCCCACCCATAAGGGATAAGTCCATGCACGACGTAGGCTGGCCGAGTCCCCACGGGTGGGGCGAACGATAGGAGGAGTGGGTCAATGAAACGGATTCGAGCGAGACTGCTGGCCCTCGTCCTGACGGCCATGGTCCTCGGCGTCCTCGCGCCGGCGGTCGTGGCGAAGGACATGGGGGGCCCGGTCCTCGTGGACTTGAGCGGGCCGGCGACGCCGGAGATCGTCGCGCGCCTTCAGGGCGCCGGTCTGAACGTGGGCGTCGCGTACAGGAACTTCCCGGTCGTCTCGGGGAACCTTCCCCAGGGACGAATCGCGGCCGTCCTTGGCCTCGACTTCGTCAAGGGCGTGCGCGCGGACTCCGTACGGGAACCGACGGCGCTGACGGACAAGTTCGCCGCAGGCGGGCCGACAACGCCGATCGACCACACGTGGTACCTCGATGTGATCGACCGGGAGAAGACGAGCGCGCGGGGCGAGGGCGTGTACGTCGCCGTCCTCGATGGCGGCCTCACGCCGAGCTGGCGCTCGGTCCTCGACCCTGAGCGGGTGCGGGTCGACCTGGGCCGGAGCTTCACGGGCCACAACGGGAACCCGATCCCGTACCAGCTCGAGAACGACCGCGGCGGGCACGGGGTCGCCGTCTCCGCGACGATCATCGGCTACACGCTCCACGACAAGTCGGAGACCGGCCAGTACTTCCCGAGCCCCGCGACCGGGACGCCCGGGGAGTACGCGGTGTCCGGCGTCGCGCCGATGGCCACGATCATCCCGATCAAGGTCTGCGACGTCGGGGTGTACTGCTGGGACAGCTCGATCTATTCTGCGCTCGACTACGTCGTCGACCTGAAGAAGGGCGACGCGGCGGACGGAGAGCTCATGGGGAAGCCGATCGTAATCAACATGAGCCTCGGCGGGCCGAGCTCCTCGGAGGCGGAGGAGAACATCTTCAAGGCCGTGGCGGAGGCGGGCGTCCTGATCGTCGTGAGCGCGGGGAACAACGGACCGAACCCGATGGGCTGGCCCGGGGCGTACCCCGTCGTGATCAGCGTCGGCGTGGGCGGCTGGCGGAAGCAGTTCTATGGCGACCAGACGTCCCTGAACAACCAGTGGACGTTCGACGACTACCCCGAGGAGAACGCGATCGACGACTGGTTCATGGTCTGGTGGTCGGGCGTGGAACGCCCGGACCTCGGCCAAGAGCTCGACGTCGTCGCGACGGGCCGCTTCATGCTCCTGCCGTACCTCACGGGCAAGGCGACGCCCTCGCCCGACCCGCGGCCTGCGGACGGCATCCCGAGCGTGTACACGTACATCAGCGGCACGAGCTTCTCCGCCCCGACGACGACGGGCGTCGTCGCCCTCATGCTCAGTGTGAAGGGCGACCTCACGCAGGCGCAGGCGGAGATGATCCTCCGGAGCAGCGCGACGCCGATCCCCGCCGGATCCTGGACGGCCGGCTTCCCGTTCCCGCACGCGAACGAGTGGGACGCGAGCAAGTCCCTCGGCGGCCCCGGGCACCAGACGGGCTGGGGCCTCGTGCAGGCGGACGGCGCCGTCGAAGCCGCGATGGACCTCTAGGCGAGAACACGGCCCACCTCCGGGTGGGCCTCTTTCCCTATTTCCCTCAGCTGCGGCAGAAGCGCTCGACAAACGCCTTCGTCGTTTCCGCGGCCTCCACGAGGGTGCGCCTCTCGATTCCCGGGACCCCGCACGTCATGAAGCAAGTCTCCCGCGTGGCCGTCGTGACCTTCGTCGCGTCGGCGTCCCGGTAGGGATAGATGGCGACGAGAGCCCGTGCGTCGTCGACGACGACCTCCAGCCCTCTGAGGATGACGGACCGGTCCATGCCGATGCCGGCGAACGCCTCTCCGGACCGGGCACGCCGCATCGTCAGGACGTCCCCCTCGAGGCGGCCCATGTCGAACGCCGCGATGGCGACCTGCGTCTTCGCGGAGGCGAGGTTGTACGCGTCGACGAGGGTGTTGATCCTCGGGAACTCCTTCCCTTGGAGCACGCGGCGGAGGAGGGCTTCCGACGCGGGACGCGTCTTCGTCGGGTCGATCCCGACGCGCCAGTAGAAGTCCCGGTACG
>MGVZ01000043.1:0-218 GCA_001800745.1 Euryarchaeota archaeon RBG_16_67_27 | reverse complement strand
ATCGAGCCGCGGGTCCCGGTCGAGGACCTGGAGGCCGCGGACCTCCACGAGGTGCGCGTCGAGTCCCGGGAACGCCTCTTGGAGACCACGATCGACGTCCAGGCGCACGCCCGGTCATCCCGCGGTCGCGGGATAATGTTCACGCCTACCGAGCGGTCGCTCCGCCGTCGACGGACATCGCCGCACCCGTCATGAACGAGGACTCGTCGCTCGCGAGG
>MGVZ01000042.1:859-12302 GCA_001800745.1 Euryarchaeota archaeon RBG_16_67_27 | reverse complement strand
GCCGGGTGTTCTTCGTCGAGGCGCCGATCGCGAAGCCCGCGAAGACCATCGAGAGCCAGAGGAGCGCGGAGACCGCGAGGGTCGCGAGGATCGGCACGAGGCCGACGGGCTGGTTCCAGACGAGGACGGCGAGCGCCAGGATCACGGAAGGGCTCGACGAGAAGAGCGTGCTCAGGGACAGCCCGAGCGTGTATGCGATCGGCGAGACGGGCGAGGCGACGAACATGTCCTGGAAACGGAACCAGTGCTTGTAGAAGTACACGGACTGCGCCGCGAACAGCCCGATGAACGCGAGCGTGAGGACGATCGCCCCGACGAGCGCGGGCATCGCGGCCGTGCCGCCGGAGAACAGGAACAGGAAGAACACGGGCAGGAACGAGATCAGCGACAGCACGACGAGGAGCATCGGGTCCCGCAGGAGCGGCAGGGAGTCCAGGAGGCCGATGTACCACGCCTGGCGGAGGAGGCTACTCTTCAATGGATCCCCCCACGAGCTTGATGAACGCGTCCTCGAGCGTCGGCGGTTGGAACGTCACGCGTCGTCCGTCGTTCAGACTCCTCTGGACGATCTCGAGGATCTCCGTGTTCGACTTCGGCTCGAGGACCTCCCGGTCGTTCCCGTTCGCCTTCGCGGATTCGACGATCACGCGCATCCCTGTTCCCGCCATCGCCTTCGCCTCGTCCACGGTCCCGAGGAACGCGAGCTGCCCCTTCTCGATGATCGCAAGGCGGTCCGCGAGCTTCTCCGCCTCGTCCATGTAGTGCGTCGTCAGGAGGACGGTCACCCCTTTCGCCGTCAGGCGGCGGACCATCGCCCACACCTGCCGGCGGCCGAGGGGGTCGAGCCCGATCGTCGGCTCGTCGAGGAAAAGGATCTCCGGGTCCGCGATGAGGGCCATCGCGAGGATTACGCGCTGGCGCAGGCCGCCGGACAGGTCCGCGGTGAGCTTGTCCTTGTGCTCCCATAGGTCGAACTCCTCCATCACGAGCTTCGTGCGGCGCAGCGCCTCTTCCTTCGCCATCCCGCGGATCATGCACATCAGGCGGATGTGGTCCCACGCGGAGAGCATCATCTGCGGGCGGGCCTCCTGCGGGACGACGGAGATCCGCGGGCGGATCGCGCGGGGCTCGCGCAACACGTCGTGGCCGAACACCCGGGCCGCGCCCGCCGTCGGGCGGAGCTGGGTTGCGAGGATCCGGAGGAGGGTCGTCTTGCCGGCGCCGTTCCGGCCGAGGAGGCAGAAGATCTCCCCCTTCGTGATTCGGAACGAGACGTCCTTCAGGGCCTGCGTGCCCTTGGGATACGTCTTCCCGAGTCCGTCGACCTCGACGACGTCCATGCGCGGGTCGGACGCCCTCGAACTACTTGAGTCTTCGGTGCGGGACCGCGCATCGACTCCCACCGCGCGGGAGAGATCGTCCCTCGCGGGCGCGAGAAACCCCTCACGCCTGGGGGAACGCCCATCCGAGTCCCGCATCCAGCGCGACCGCGATCGCGAGGCCGAGGGCGAGCGCAGCCGTCGCGGCGCGGTGGTATCCGTGGCGATGGCTCTCCGGGACCATCTGGAAGAGGACGACGGACACCATGGCGCCGACGGCGAACGCGGACGCAATGCCAAGCCCCCCGGGGACGGCTCCGAGGGCGAAGAGGGCGACGAGTCCCGCGACGGGCTCGACCGCGCCGCTGAGAAGGCAGTACCCGAACGCCGCCCTCAAGGATCGCGTCTCCGCGTACACGGCGAGGGAGACGAGGAGGCCCTCAGGGACGTTCTGGAGGGCCATCGCGAGGGCGATCGTGTGTCCCTGGGGGCTCAGGCCGTCCGCGTAGCCGATCCCCGTCGCGAGTCCTTCCGGGGCGTTGTGGATCGCGAGCGCGGTGAAGATGAGGAACGCGGCACCGGGGTTCAGGGAGACCCCATTGCCCACGAAGGGCATGGGTAGGGGGACCCTGCGGAGGAGGCGAACGAGTCCGAAGATCGCGATGGCACCGATCCCGATGCCGAGCGCGGTCGTCGCCGGGCTTCCCGTCGCGTGCTCCGTGCTCTGCGGGAGGAGCTCGAGGCCCGCGATGCCGAGCATGATCCCCGCGGCGAGGCCGAGGAGCGTGTCGTGGGTCCGGTGGGAGAGCCGTCGGACGAGGATGAGGGGCGCCGCGCCTAGCGCCGTGGCGAGCCCGGAGGCGAACAGCAGCGCGAGGACTGCGGCGTCGACCACGCCACCCGTTCTCCCGGAGTGCCATTTGAGGCCTTCCTAAATTCCGAATGTACAATTCGGCGTCGATCGACCCGCTAACGACGTCCGCGGCCCAGTAGCGGCCGGCGGTGGACCCGGCCGTCCGACGAAGGCTTTTTCCCCCGCGACGCTGTATGTAAAGGTGACGGAGGGAGTCGGACGGAATCGGACCGCGCGCTGGGCACGGCCGGAGAGCGGCGCATCCCTCCGGTTCGAGTCAGGCGGGTCAAACGGCCCAGGATCGCCGCGCTCGTCGCGGCAATCGCGCTCATCGTGGCGGGCGTCGCCTACCTGTCGAACCGGCCGCCGCCCCCGGAGGGACCTCCTCCTGCCGGAGAGCCCGCACCGCTCCCCGTGCAGGCCGTGCTCCTCGCCCGCGGCATCATCCCGCTGGACCTTCCCTTCATGGTCATGTACGCGCCCGCGGTAAACACGACGAACTACACCGTGTCGACGCACGTCGAATTCGAGGCAACCCGTGAGGGCGCGGCGAATGTGAGCTATCTGTGGAGGAACGTCACCGGTGCGGACCTCCCGATCGTGTTCCGGCACCTGTCCCCGCTCGAAGACCTGGAGGATCCTCCGAACACCTTCCGACTCTTTCCCACGGGCGTTTGCCTGCCGCAGGCATGGTGCATTACGTACTCCTGGTCGTGGCCCTACCCCGGGTCCGCGTACCTCCTCACCAAGGCGGTCGACGTCAACTACAGTGTCTTCCTCGTCCGGCCGAATCCGCCCTTCGAACGCGCCGAGTGGCTCGAGGTTCGCTTTTCGATCGAGGGAACGTCACGATGGGATATCACGGGCCGCTTGCCGCGAGAGAACATTACGGAGGCCGCCGGAGAGGATCGCGTCCCTCTCGGGTCGCAAGTCGTCGTCTACGGGTCTGAATTCAGACGGATTTACCTGGACCAACTCGAGTTGCCCATTTCCGAATTCCACTACGACCTCCAGACGTTCACATTCGACGCGGGTATTCACGGCACGATCACGGCGAAGCTCGGCTCCACGTTCCGCTGGAGTCCCTGGACCCGATACTGGATCGACATCGACCTCCGGCAATCCGACATGTCGTACCCCGACAACGCGACGTTCCAGCTGTACGTCGACCGGCGCTTCGGCTCGCTCATCGCCGAGCAGGTCGCGTAGACCGCGTGCCCGTCGGGATTCGCCTCTCGGCTCCCCGAAATCGCCGGATACGTGCCAAAAGCTTATTTCGGGTGCCTTCTTCCGGCCTGCTCGTGGACCGCGCCACCTACGATGTCGTGGTGGTCGGCGGAGGGGCAGCGGGCCTGCGCGCGGCAATCGCGGCGGCCGAAGCCAATCCAGCCGCGTCGATTGCGATCGTCTCCAAGGTCTATCCGATGCGGAGCCACACGGTCTCCGCGGAGGGCGGCACCGCCGCGGTCCTCAGGGACTACGACAGCTTCGACCTCCACTGCTTCGACACGATCAAGGGTTCCGACTACCTCGCGGACCAGGACGCGGTCGAGTTCTTCGTCTCGAAGTGCCCGGAGGAGATCGTCCAGCTCGAGCACTGGGGCTGCCCGTGGTCCCGCGACCCGGACGGGCGCGTGAGCCAGCGGGCGTTCGGTGGGATGTCCGTCAAGCGGACGGTCTTCGCCGCGGACAAGGTCGGGTTCCACATCCTCCACGCGCTGTTCCAGACGACGATGAAGTTCGACAACATCCACCGCCTGGACGAGTTCTTCGTCACGGACCTGATCCGGGAGGGGAACGCGGCCGCCGGGGTGACGGCGCTCGACATGCGCGGCGGCGAGCTCGTCCGGATCACGTCGAAGGCCGTCGTCCTCGCGACGGGCGGGTGCGGCCGCATCTACGAGTTTACCACGAACGGCTTCATCAAGACGGGCGACGGCATGGCGCTCGCGTACCGCGCGGGCGTCGCGCTGAAGGACATGGAGTTCGTCCAGTTCCATCCGACCGCCCTCCCGGGTACAGGAATCCTGATCACGGAGGCCGCTCGGGGGGAGGGTGGCTACCTGATCAACAAGGACGGGGAGCGGTTCCTCAAGCGATATGTCCCGGAGAAGATGGAGCTGGGGCCACGGGACATCCTCTCCCGCTCGATCATGTCCGAGATCCGCGAAGGTCGTGCATTCGACGGACCGTACGGCCACTACATCGGGCTCGACCTCCGACACCTCGGCGAGGGGACGATCAACACGAAGCTCCCCATGGTCCGCGAGCTCGCGGAGAAGTACGTCGGGATCGACCCCGTGAACGAGCTGATCCCCGTCCGGCCGGGACAGCACTACATCATGGGCGGCGTGGCGACGAACGCGCGCGGGGAGACGTCCGTCCCCGGCCTCTACGCCGTCGGAGAGACCGCGTGCGTCTCGATCAACGGGGCGAACCGCCTCGGCTCGAACAGCCTGAGCGAGTGCCTCGTCTTCGGCACGTCGACGGGACGGGCCGTCGCGGAGTACGTCCGCAAGAAGGACTGGCCCTCGGGTGCGGCGGCGAAGGAGGCGGTCCTCGCGGAGGAGGCCCGGATCTACGACGGCTTCCTGAAGAGGGAGCGCGGGTCGGAGACCGTGGCGGGGGTCCGGAAGGAGATGCAGCAGCTCATGGAGCGCGACGTCGGGATCTACCGCACGGAGGCGGGCCTCCGGGAGGCATGCGCGCGCCTTGTCTCCCTCCGAGAGCGCTTCGCGGGGATCGGCATCGCGGACAAGGAGCGCGTCTTCAACACGGAGCTCACGACGGTCCTCGAGCTCGACTACATGCTCGAAGTCGCCACCGCGATCGCCCACAGTGCGCTCGGGCGCGAGGAGAGCCGCGGGGCGCACAGCCGCACGGACTTCCCGAAACGCGACGACGCGCGGTTCCTCAATCACACTCTCGCGTTCCGCGCCGACGGGGCGCCGAGGATCGAGTACCTGCCCGTCACGATCACGCGGTGGCAGCCCGCGGCGAGGGTGTACTGATGGCCGAGCGGGAGGTCGTGTTCCGCGTCCACCGGTACCGCCCGGAGTCCGACCGCGGCCCGACGTACCAGGACTACCGCGTCCCGATCCGCGACGACACAGTCGTCCTCGACGCGCTGAACCACATCAAGGACACCCTCGACCCGACGCTCACCTTCCGCTGGTCGTGCCGGATGGGGATCTGCGGATCCTGCGGGATGAACGTGAACGGCACGCCCGTCCTCACGTGCGGCGTGTTCGTCAAAGACCTGCGGGGCGGCGTCGTGACCGTCGACCCGATGGCGAACTTCCCCGTCCTCAAGGACCTCGTCGTCGAGTTCGACGACTTCATGCGCAAGCTCCAGGGCGTGAAGCCGTTCCTCATCCGCAAGGAGGACGCCCCGCTGTCCGCCGGGGAGTACCGGCAGACGCCCGAGCAGGTCGAGGCGTACCGCCAGCAGAGCATGTGCATCAATTGCATGCTGTGCTACTCCGCGTGCCCCGTGTACAGCCGCACGGACCACTTCCTCGGCCCCGCGGCATCCGCCATCGCGTACCGGTACATCAAGGACTCGAGGGACGAGGGCGCGGACGAGCGGCTCGGGCGGATCTCGACGAAGACGGGGATCTGGGAGTGCACGTTCGTCGGGGAGTGCTCCGTGGTCTGCCCGAAGGACGTCGACCCCGCCGCCGCGATCCAGAGCCTGAAGGTCCTCGCGTCGATGCGTCACATGCGCCGGATCCTCATGCCGAAGTCGGCCTCGAGGTGAGACGACGCCCGCGCGCATGCTCCCATGGAAGCGGCCCGCCGGATGGTGGCTCCGGAATCCGCGCTACTTCCTGTTCCAGATGCGAGAGGTCGGAGGCGTGTTCGCCGCGCTCTACGCCCTTGTCCTCCTGTGGCAGCTCCGGGAGTTCAGCCAGGGCGAGCTCGCATATGCGACGTTCCTCGCGTTCATGGGCACGCCGGGGATGTTCGTCGTCAACGCGGTCATGTTCGCCTTCGTCCTCGTCCACGCGATCACGTGGTTCGCCCTCATCGGAAAGGCGCAGCCCGTCCAGCTGACGAAGGAGCCGATCCCCTGGCAGAAGGCGTTCGCGGGGAACCTCGTCGCCTGGGTCGGGATCTCTGTCGTCGTCCTCTACCTCATCTTCGGGGGCCTGTGAGTGGGTGTCCCGCGAGAGCCATGGAACCCGGGCCATGAGATCGTCCGCCTCGAGGCCGTGGCGAAGGAGGCGGAGCGCGAGGTCGTCCTCGAGCCGATGGTGTGGGGACTGTTCTCCCTCGGCGGCTTCATCACCGCGTTCCTCCTCCCCGTGACGATCTTCTTCCTGTCCCTCGCCGTCCCGCTCGGCCTGTGGCCCGCGGAGCGGATCGGATACGGTGCGTTCGCCGCCCGATTCCCGGATCTCCTGGTGCGCCTCTTCTTCCTCGTGGTGATCGGCGGAGGCCTCTTCCATGGGATGCACCGGCTCCGGCACATCCTCCTCGACGCGGGCCTGACGCGGGCCGACACTCTCTGGGCCGTCCTCTGCTACGGCGTCGCGGTCTTCGGCACCCTCGCCGCGGTGTACTACACGTTCCTCGAGCCGACGTTCGGGTGGTCCCTGCCGTTCCTCTAGTCAGGCCGGCAGCACCTTGAACACGAGGTCCCTCTCGCGGACGTGCTCGGAGACCTTGACGCCGACCTCCTGCCCCGCGTCCGCGCGCGTGACCGCTGCATGCTCGATCTGCATCGTCTCTACCCGCTGTGTGAGGTTCGTCGTCGGGCCCTGGATCTGGATCGTGTCCCCGACGGCGAGAGCACCATCCGTCAGGCGGATCGCCGCGACCCCGATCTTCCCGAAGAAGTGGAAGACCTCTCCGACCTTCACCCGCTCCATGGTGTCGCCGCCCGCGCATCGCGCTGCGCGCGATTAATACCTTCGTCGTGCCGCCTCTCCGACGGCGCGTCTGGAAACCTTTAAATGTGGTGAGTGGGTTCGCCGCGCGAGAAGGGGGACTCCCGCCTTTATGGTGATGCCTCTCAACGTCCTAGAGAAGTCGATCAACAAGCGCGTTCAGCTCCTTCTGAAGGACAACCGGATCCTTGAGGGGAAGCTCGTCGGGTACGACGACTACATGAACATGGTCCTCGAGGACACGGAGGAGACGAAGGAGGACAACGTGCGCCGCGTCGGGACCGTCGTCCTGCGCGGGAACAACGTCGTCACGATCGTCCCCAAATGAGGGCGCCAGCCCTCTCCGGAGAAATATAGATATCCGGGAGCCCGCTATCGACCGCGGATGCAGCTCGTCATCGTCGCAGGCGGTTTCGGCACGCGCCTGCGGCCCCTGACCCTGCAGCGCCCGAAGGCGCTCGTCCCCCTGCTGAACCGCCCGCAGGTCCTGTACCTCTTCGACCGCCTTCCGGACTCCGTCGACCACGTCATTGTCGCGGTGAACTACGGGTATGCGCAGCTCCGCGACTTCTTCCGGTCGGCCGACGTCGGACGGAACGTCACCGTCGTCGAGGAGGAGACGCCGCTCGGGACCGCCGGCGCGCTGAAGAACGTCGAGGGACACATCGGCGGCACGTTCGCCGCGATGAACGGGGACGTGATCGACTCCCTCGATCTGGAGGCGTTCCATCGATTCCACCGCCGCCACGGCACGATCGCCTCCCTCGCGGTCTGGCGGGTGGACGATCCGACGGGATTCGGGGTCGTCGCGCTCGAGGGCGCCCGCGTCACCTCCTTCGTCGAGAAGCCGAAGCGCGAGGACGCCCCATCGAACCTCGTGAACGCGGGCCGGTACATCTTCGAGCCCGAGGTGCTCGACTTCATCCCCGCGGGCCGCGAGGTCTCCCTTGAGAAGGAGGTGTTCCCGAAGCTCGTCATCGAGGGGCTTCACGCGTTCCGCTACTCGGGCTTCTGGTCCGACGCGGGCACGCTGTCCACGTTCCTCCACGCCCAGGCGGTCCTCCTCGAGGCCGGCCGCGCCCACGTCGCGGACGACGCGGACGTCGCCCGCGCGACCGTGCATGCGCCCGTGCTCGTCGCCGGCGGGTGCTTCGTCGAAGGCCGGCTCGGCCCCCACGCGGTCCTCGGGCCCGGGTGCCGGATCGGTCGCGCCTCCGTCCGGGACGCCGCGCTCCTCGATCACGTGAGCGTCGACGACAAGGCGGAGATCTCGCGCTCGATCATCGGGGCGGGCGCGTCGATCGGCGAGGGGGCCGTCCTCGAGGACACGATCGTCGGCGACGGGGTCCACGTCGCCCCGCATGCGCGGCTCGTGGGAGCGAGGGTGTCCGGATGACGCGCCTCTTCGGGACGAACGGGATTCGCGGCATCGTCGGGAAGGACATGACCGCGGACCTCGCCGTCGGCGTCGGCCGTGCAATCGGGACGTTCTTCGGCCGCGGGGTCGTGGCGCTGGCTCGGGACACCCGGCTCTCGGGCCCAATGCTCGCGCGCGCGACGGCCGCTGGCCTCATGGCCGTGGGCTGCGACATCGTCGACCTCGGCGTCGTGCCGACCCCCGCGGCGCAGTACTACGTCGCGAAACTCGGCGGCCTGAAGGGGGCCGTCGTGATCACGGCCTCCCACAACCCGCGGGAGTTCAACGGGATCAAGGCGATCGACGCCGGCGGCATGGAGATGCGGCGAGAGGACGAGGAGGCGATCGAGGCGATCTTCTTCGAACGCCGCGCCCGCCCGGCGGAGTGGTCTGCGGTCGGCGATCTCCGTTCGGATCCGAGCGCGATCGACCGGTACATGCGAGGGATCGTGGCCCGGGTCGACGCGGACGCGATCCGCAAGCGGGCGCTCACCGTCGTCGTGGACCCCGGCAACGGCGCCGGATGCGTCGTCACCCCATACCTCCTCTCCTCCCTCGGATGCCGGGTGATCTCCCTCCATGGCCAGGGGGACGGCGCGTTCCCGGGCCGGAATCCGGAGCCCGTCGCGGAGAACCTCTCCGATCTTCTCCGGATCGTCCCCGAGGCGCACGCGGACCTCGGCGTCGCGCACGACGGGGATGCGGACCGCGCGATCTTCGTCGACGAGGCGGGCGACTTCGTCTACGGGGACAAGAGCCTCGCGCTCCTCGCGCGGGCCGCCCTCCGCGGCCGGGGCGGGACCGTCGTCACGCCCGTGAGCACGTCCCGGATCCTCGACGACGTCGTCCGCGAGGCGGGAGGCGAGGTCGTCCGCACGAAGGTCGGCGCCCCGATCGTAGCCCGGGTGATGTTCGAGTCCGGCGCCGCGTTCGGCGGGGAGGAGAACGGGGGCGTGATCTTCCCCGAGCACCAGTTCTGCCGCGATGGCGCGATGGCGGTCGCGAAGATGCTCGAGCTGATCGCGCACGAAGGGAAGCCGATGTCCCGGCTCGTCGCGGAGCTCCCGGCGTACCATCTGAAGAAGGGGAGCGTCCACGTGCCCGCGGACCGTCGCGACGCGGTCCTCGCGGCAATCGTCCGGCTCTCCGCGGACCGCAAGGTCGACGCGATCGACGGCATCAAGATCCATGCCGAGGACGGCTCCGTCCTCGTGCGCCCCTCGGGCACGGAGCCCGTCTTTCGGATCTACGCGGAGGCGCGCACGGCCGCGCGCGCCGAGGCGCTCGCCAAGGAGGGCCGGGACCTGATCGAGCGCGCGCTCAGAGCGTGAGCCCGCCCCAGGCGACCAGCAGGGCGTACGCGAGGGCGGCCCCCAGGCTCGTCGAGATCAGGTTGTTCGTCTTCTTGCTCACGAGCTTGCGGCGCTCGAGTGTCGCCCCGATCACGCTGTCGACCTGGCAGCCGACGAAGCCGATGAGTATCGGGATCGAGATGAACGATGCCCGCGCGGGCATCGTGAGCGCGAGCCCGTACGCGGACGCGAGGCCGAAGAGCGCGAACCAGCCGACGACCGCGGTGTACAGGGACGCGCCGAGGGCGCACAGCTGCCCGAGGGGCGAGATCCCGCCGTCCGTCCCTGGCGACACGTGCTCGAACGTCGTGATCATGTACACGCGCCGCGAAAGGATGCCGATCTCGCTCGCGAGGGTGTCCGCACCCGCGACGGCGAGGGCGGAGAGGAACACAATCCCGCTCGCCTCCTTCGGGAACCACGGGAGGCCAAGGGACGACAGGACCGCGACGGCCATCGGCGCGACCCCGTTCGCGAGGACGTTCGCGGCTCGCCGCTCCCCGCGCTCGCCCTCCTGCACCCCCATCGCTTCCTTCAGGGCGAACCGGTACCGCGTCGCGAGGAAGCTCGAGAGGAGAAAGAACAGCAGGAGGAAGAGCCAAGTCACGTCCCCGAGCACCCCGATCACCATGCCCACCGCGAACGCGGCGAGCGTCCCGTCCCACGTAAGTACGTCCCGACGGTACGCGAGGCCGCTCAACGTGCCGCAGAGGACCGTGTTGATCACGAGGGACTGGACAAGGTCCAGCGCCATAGCCGCGGGCAAAGAGCGGGTCGGATAAAGGCTTTGGCGCGTCAGAACCAACGATCGAGGGACTTCTGCTTCCGGCCCGACCGGGCCTCCGTGAACTTCGCGAGGGCAGCATCGATCCGCTCGCGGGAGAAGTCGTGCTCGTCGCACAGCATCGAACGCACGGCGTCCGGCTCGGGGTCACGGAACTCGATCGCGACCTCCGGCTGCACGCTCGGCTCGAGGAAGATCCTACGGATCTCGTCCGCGCCTTCGATCTCCGTGCCGAGCTCCGTGATCGCGGGCCCGAGCGCCCCGTGCTTCTTGATCAGAGCGAGTGCCTTCTTCGGCCCGATTCCCTTCACGCCCTCGTTGAAGTCCGTCCCGATCAGGAGGGCCATGTCGACGAGCTGCTCCCGCGTGACGCCGAGGGCCGAGAGCGTGGCCTCGAGGCCGATCTCCTCCGGCACGACGTCGACGTAGACTTCCTTCCTCGGGAGCTTCCGCTTGCCCGAAATCGCGAGGTTCTTCACGAGGAGCGGCGACCCGAAGAGGAGGGCGTCGTAGTCCTGCGAGACGACCGCGTACGCGGACCCCGCGCGCGCCATCGCGCTCGCCTGGGCCTCCCCCTCGCTCGGGGCCTGGACCCAGGGGATCCCGAGGAGGCCGAGGAGCCTCTGGGACTGCCCGACCATCTCGTGCGTGAGCCGGGACGTCTGCATCGCTTTCGTCCGCGCCATTGCGATGTCGCCGATCTCGAGCGCCTCCTTCCACTCCGCCTCTGCACGCTTCTTGACCTCGACACGGCCCTCGATCGTCCGGGCCTTGCGCACCGGCGGCGCTCCGTCGAACACGAACACGGGTCGGATTCCCGCGGCGA
>MGVZ01000042.1:0-688 GCA_001800745.1 Euryarchaeota archaeon RBG_16_67_27 | reverse complement strand
AGAAGTCCTCGAGGGTCCTCGGTCGAGGCTCGACGATTCCGGAGAGGTCGACCCCCACGCGCGAGCGATGTCCTGCGGCCCGTAAATCCCTTTCGAGGCGCGCGTCGGACGTCGGCCGGTCCGGCTCTCCCTGGAGCCGGGACGGATACCGAACGCTTCCCGTGGCCCGACGCTCGCCTCCCGCCCGCCCGGGGCCGGAGGTCCGCCCGCGTACGCTGGAACCCAGCCGCCCGTGCCGCGTACCTGTGCCGAGGCCCGATCCGTGTCAAAACGGCAGCAGCAGCATCACCGCAGCGAAGCCCACGATGAATCCCGTGGCGTCCACGAGGACGCGCGCCACGAGGCTCGTCGCGGACTTCCGCCGCGGCCACCGCCAGTCCGGATCGGGGGTCAGGTTCGCGGTAAGAGCGCTGATCGAGGACCGATAGACGGGTATCATCCTCTCCCCCAGATCCGACCGGGGTCACGTAGCTTGAATGCAGCGATGATGAAGCTATCGCCGCGTTGACAAAAAGACAAAGATGTCCACGCCAAATGGAGGGCCGACGCCGCGGCGCGCGGACGTCCGCGTTCACGCTGGCGTTTTCGTCGTTCACCGACCTACATTTCCGCCGCGCGGATGGCCAGATAGAACGAGTCCTCGCCAAGCGCGCTCTCGATCACGTACGCATTGGAGGGCGCGTGCGCG
>MGVZ01000041.1 GCA_001800745.1 Euryarchaeota archaeon RBG_16_67_27 | reverse complement strand
CGTCCCGCGAGCCCAGGGGCACGAGCGTGTCCATGTCGAAGAAGTGCAGCCACGTCTCTTGCACGACGAGGATGAGCGCCTGGAAGGGATCGAACGTCGCCGCCGAGATGCCGAAGCCGAGGCTCGCGCGGTACTCCATGTCCACGGAGCCGGATTCCATCGTCCCGAGGACGAGGCCGCTTCCCGTGAGGATCATCCGCTCGCTCGCCCAGAGCCCTCTCCCGGGGTAGTAGTCCCCGTGGTAGGGCCAGAACGCGTGGTTGTAGAAGCCGGAGTCCGCGGTGAAGTCGTTGCGCTCGATTCCGGGCGGGGAAAGCCCGTCCTCGTCGACGTCGTACACGCGACCCTCGGACGGATGGAGCGCGATCCCGTTGTATTGCCACACGAGCTGCCGGGGTCCCACCTCGGCGCCCGAGCGCGCGTCGAGGTACCGGAGGTCCGCCCACTGGCCGGACCCGCCGGAGACGATGACGTGGCCGTCGCTCGTCGCGAGGATCCGGTACACGTCCTCGTCGATGAAGAACTCCCCGATCTTCGCCTGGGCGACAAGGTCGACCGTGGCGATCCAGGACGCGTAGGGCCCGAACTCGTAGTAGCCGCGCGGCCCGGTCGGGATGCCGACCGCCAGGTACGTCCCGCGCGGGGCGACCGCGAGGGACATCGGCCATTGCGGCGTGTGGTCGATCGCGTACGTCCGGTCGACGGCCCCCGTGACGAGGTTCGTCGCCTCGATGAGCCCGGGCCGGAGGACGTACACGAGGGGGCGCACGGGGTCGAATGCCGCGGCGACGGCGCCCGGGGCAATGGAGATCAGCGAGCGGACGTCGCCGACGGCCCGCGCGGGGTCCGGCAGTATCCACGTGTAGTTCACGATGCCGACGTTGTCCGTGGACCCCGAGCCGTCGAAGGACACGGGCGCGTCCTCGTTCACGGTCTGGTCCGGCCCCGCGTCCGCGACCGGCGGCGTCGTGTCTTCGGGACGCGCGGATGCCGACGCGTCGGGCAGTGTACTTGGCCGGACGTCCGCGGCGACGAGGGACAGAACGAGAAGCAAGAAGCCGATGAGCGCTAGCGCCGCGGAGCCCCGGCGGGCATGGCCTGGGCACCCGCGTCTCCCCCACATGTCGGATATGATTGGCGGTCGGGCACTTAGGCTTTCCCCTCCGGAGCCCGGTTCATCTGCGCGCCGGGGGTCGCCGGTGTCTCCCCAAGGCCGCACGAATGTTCATCTTCCCCCACGCGGATGCGCCCTGGCGGTGAGAGGATCGAGGCCGTCGTCGTTATGGCGTATCCCGCCCTCGTGCCCATTCTGATCGCGGCATGGGCCACCGTGGCGTTCCTCCTCATCCACGGACGGCTCCGTTCGTCCCCCGGCGAGCTCGGAGCGGGCCTTCTCCTCTCAGGAATCCTTGCCTACCTCACGTTGACGCTCTACGTCCTCGAGCGGCTGCCCGGCGCCGCGGACGTGTACTGGGCGACGACCATCGACCTCCTCGCGGTCGGCGCGTTCGGGTTCCTCGGCGGGATCCTCGCATTCATGGGTGCGTCTCTCCTGCGCGGAAAGCATTAAGCTGAGGGGGGCGTGTCGGCCGGCCGTCCCATGATTCTCGTGAAGCTCGGCGGGTCCGTCCTCACGGACAAGGCGCGCCTCCGCACGCCGCGCCGCACGACGATCGTGCGGCTGGGCAAGGAGCTCGCCGGCGCGTCGGAGTCCCTCGTCGTCGTTCATGGCGCCGGGTCGTACGGCCACATCCTCGCGCGGAGACACAGGCTCCACGAGCGCTTCCTCGGGAAGGACCAGCTCCTCGCCGGGGCCCGCGTGCAGCGGGACGTGAAGGCGCTCGACATGCTCGTCCTCGACGCGCTCCTGAAGGCGGGCCTCGCGCCCGTCTCCCTGCCGCCGTCGGCCCTGCTGACGATGGACGACGGGCGGGTCGCGGACTTCGCCTCGAAGCCGTTCCTCGACTACGTCGTGATGGGTCTCACCCCCGTGACGTTCGGGGACGTCGTGCGCGACCGGACGCGGGGCTTGGCGATCTGCTCTGGGGACGTGCTCATGCTCGAGCTCGCGCGGGCGTTCCACCCGACGCGGGCGATCTTCGTCGCCGACGTGGACGGGCTGTACACCGCGGACCCGAAGCGTGTGCGCACCGCGCGGCGCCTCGAGTCCGTCGCCGCGGAGGACCTGGACGCGATCGACTTCACGCCCGCCTCGACGGCCGACGTGACGGGGAGCATCGAGGGGAAGGTCCGCCGGATGATCGAGATCGCGGCGCACGCGGGAGAGACGCTGATCGTCAACGGTAACGTCAAGAACCGGCTCCGGGATGCCGTGCGCGGGCGGCCCGTCGCCGGGACGCACGTCGTCGGGAGACGCTGACATGCCCGAGCCGTCGAAGACGGAGCAGCGCAAGGCGGAGCACGTGAACATCATCCTCGAGGAGAACGTCTCCGCGGAGTACAACTTCTGGAACGACGTCCGGCTCGTCCACAACGCCCTCCCGGAGATCGATCTCGACGATATCGACACCTCCGTGAAGCTCCTGGGGAAGCGGCTCGAGGCTCCCCTCGTGATCTCGTCGATGACCGGCGGCTTCTCGATGGGCCGGGAGATCAACGCGAACCTCGCTCGGGCCGCGGCGGAGGTCGGCGTCGCGATGGGCGTAGGCTCGCAGCGCGCGGCGCTCGAGAAGCCCGAGCTCGAGGACACGTACGCCGTCGTCAGGGACCACGACGTCCCGCTCCGGCTCGCGAACATCGGCGCGCCGCAGCTCGTGCCCCAGGCGGGGAAGCGCGCGTACGGCATCGCGGACGCGAAGCGGGCGATCGACATGGTCGCCGCGGACGCGCTCATCGTCCACCTCAACTACCTCCAGGAGATCGTGCAGCCGGAGGGAGACCGCCGCGGGAAGGGCGTCCTCGCCGCGATCAAGGCCCTCGCCAGCCGCTTCCCTGTCGTCGCGAAGGAGACGGGCGCGGGGATCTCCCGGGAGGTCGCTCTCGGCCTGAAGAAGGCGGGCGTGCGGGCGATCGACGTCGGCGGTCTCGGGGGCACGTCGTTCAGCGCGGTCGAGTACTACCGCGCGCGGAAGGAGGCCGCGGGCCTCAAGGAGCGTCTCGGCGCGACGTTCTGGAACTGGGGCATCCCCACGCCGGCGTCCGTCGTCCTGGCGAGCGTCGGGCTGCCCGTGATCGCGACGGGGGGCGTGCGGTCCGGTCTCGATGTCGCGAAGGGGATCGCTCTCGGGGCGACGGCCGCGGGGATCGCGAAGCCGATGCTCGAGGCCGCGAAGGTCTCCGCCGACGCGGTCGTCGCGGAGCTCCGCGCGGTCGTCGAGGAGCTGAAGGCCGCGATGTTCCTCACCGGCTCGTCGTCGATCGCCGAGCTCCAGGAGCGGCACGCGATCGTCTCCCGCCCGACGTCGGACTGGATCGAGCTCGGCCACGAGGAGTGAGCGGATGACGTCGGGCGTGCCCGCGGGGGAGGGGCGACTCGAGTCCCTCATCCGGCCGTACCGCGACACGTCGAACGCGCATCTCCACGCGATCTGGGAGGAGTACGCGGGGGACCATCCGGAGTCCACCTACCCGTCGTCGAAGACCCTTCGCGGGAACGCGCGGCTCTTCTTCGCGGGCAAGCGGTACCGGTACGCGCTCGCCCTCGCGGGCTACCGCCTACTCACGGGCGAGCGGCCGTCGTCCGGCCTGGAGCGGGCGGCGACGTGGCTCGAGTGGTACCATCTGTACACCCTGTTCCTCGACGACATCATGGACGAGGACGCGCGGAGGCGGACGGTCGCGAGCGCCTGGGCGACGAACGCGAGGCTGTACCGCGCGGCCGACGCGGCCCGGCCCGCGGTCGTGTTCCGCACGCGGGGCCACCGGTACGGCGTGTCGCAGGCGATCCTCGACGCGCTGCGGATTCGCTCGCTCGCGGAGCGCGCGATCCAGGGCGCGGAGGACCTCGGGTCCGACGTCCGCGTGGGCCTGCTCTCCGAGCTCACGGACGTCGACCTCGTGCTGAGCGACGGGCAGGGACTCGACATCGATTTCGAGCGGATGTCCCGTGTGCCCGAGGAGGACTACGTGCGGATGAGCGAGGCGAAGACCGCGCGGCTGTACCTCGGCGCCGCGGCGACCGCGGCGATCGCGGCGAGCGCGGGCGCGGAGGCGCGACAGGCCCTCGAGGAATACACGCTCCGGTTTGCGGTCGCGTTCCAGGACCGCGACGACCTCCTCGGGTCCGGCGTGGTCGCCTCCGAGATCGGCGGCTCCGCGGAGGGGGACATCCGGCAGGGGAAGCGGACCCGGCTCTTCGTCCTGGCGCTCGACCGCCTGCGCGGTCCCGACCGGGCCGCATTCCTCCGCGCGTACGGCCGCGGGCCCCGGACGACGCGGAAGGACGTTGCGACCGTGCGCAGCCTGCTCCGGGCGCACGTCCTCCCCGTCATGGAGGCGCGGATCGCGGAGAACCTCCGCCTCGCGCGGGAGTCCCTGGAGCGGATCCCCGCCCTCGACCCGGAGGGCCAGGCCCTCCTCGAGGCGCTGCTCGAGGCGCAACGCACGCGTGTCCGATGACCGTCCGTCGGGACGCAGCTTCATGGGGCCCGAGTCCCTGTCCCTGCGCGTGAAGTGGTTCCGACCCCGCCCTCCACGGGATCCCGCCGTGGAGGCGGCGAAGGTCCGCGCCCTGGAGGTCCTCACCCGAGCCCTCGAGGCCGCGAAGCGGGCGAGGGACGCTGGCCGGGACGTCCGCGCGGATCGGTCCACGATGAAGCTCGCCCGGGCCGCCTTCGAGGCCGGGGACTACGAACAGGCGGCGGCGTACGGGGCGGAGATCTTCCGTCGTTACGAGGGGCGCCCGCTCTCCGGCGCATAGTCCTCGAGGCCGATCCCCGTGATCCGGAACTCCGCCCGGGTGTCCTCCGGCTGGTGCCGGTGCTTCTCGAGCACGGCGACGCGGCGGCTCGGCCCGGTCTTCTCGAGCCGGACGATCGTCTTCGCGTTGTGGCTGAGCATGTGGCCTCCGAGGGGCATGTACCGTCCCGTGTCGATGTCCGTGTACACCTGGGACGTCACGACGACGGGGATGCTCCGCGTCCGAGAGACCCGGAGGAGCTTCGCGATCTGCCGCGTCAGGCTGTGCCGCTCGTCCCGCCGGGTCTCGTCCTTCATCGTGAGGCGGTAGTGCATCGTGATCGAGTCGATCACGATCAGCCCGACCTCCGGGTTGTTCTCCGTGAGCTTCGTCGCCTTCTCGATCAGGTTCTCCTGCTCCTCGAACGAGTACGGCTCGGAGAAGAGGATGTTCCGCGCGACGAGCTCGAAGTCGTCCCCGCACATCTGCCGGAGCCGGTCCATCGACACCCCCTCCGTGTCGATGTAGATCACCTTGCGGCCCGCGCGCACGACGTTCCGCGCGAGCTGCAGGCACAGGTTCGTCTTCCCGCTCCCCGCCTCCCCGTGGAGGAGCATAATGCAGCCCTCCTCGACCCCCCCGCCCAGGAGCGCGTCGAGGGACCGCACGCCGAGGGCGACCCTCATTGGCCGGTCAAGGGCGGGGCCGCCTTTAAGTCTTCGAGGGCGCTCGCACGCCGGACAGATACGCCGCGTCCGCGGTCCACACGACCCGCGCGGATCCCGGCCGCACGGTCGCCCGGGACGTGATCGGTCGCTCTGCCCCGCTCTCCGGATGTCGGACGACCGCCCGGCCGTCGGCCGCGACGCCCACGTCGGCCTCGAACCGTTCCGCGTCGACCCTCCGCGCGGCCTTGAGGTCCCGCGGCTTGAACCGACGCTCCTCGCCGGACTCGAGGTCCCGCAGGGTCACGAACGTCGCGATCTTCACGACCTCCGAGACGCGGTCCTTGTGCCGCACGACGTCCCCGACCTGGAAGGCGCTGAGCCGAACGAGGCTCGTCACACGGAAGACCTCCCGCCCGTCCCGCTGGCCGAACAGCTTCGACGTCGTCGTGACGGACCCCCCGTACGTCGACGCGAGGTCCCGCGCGAGCTCCTTCGCGAACGCGTTCGTGCTCACGTAGAAGTCGAGCCCTCCGTGGATCTCCTCCGTCCGCGACACGAAGTCCCGGCTCGACTCCCGAGCCCGGTCGGCGCGGGCCCCGACGAACGTGCGCACGGCGCGGATCTCCTTCGGGGTGAGCTCGCGACCCTCCGCGCGCACCTGGACGATCCCCTCGAAGTACCGGCTCCGCTGCTTCGCGCACACGTCGCACAGGGACGGCTTCAGGCGGAGCCGCGTGCGGAACGCCTGGCTCACCTCGACGTCTCCGTGGCGGCCCGACGCCGTCACCGTGAGGAGGAGGTTGCTGTCGTCCTCACGGTGCGCGACGTGCGCGTGGTCCGCGCGGCGGAACGGCGCCCTCGGGGGGACCTTCTCCTCGAGGATCCGGGGGATGAGCCTGTCGAGGTCCCCGCGGATCCATGCGCCCGCGACGAGGAACGCGCCGCACGCCTGGCACCGCGGGACGTCGACGTGGGGCCGGGGCTCGACGAGCGGGTGCCGCGTCGCGAAGCACGAGGCGCACTGTCCGTCGACCGTCGGCCCCTCCCGGCCGCACTCGACGCAGAACATTCCCGCCCGAGTCGAACCTCCCCTCGCTACTTAAGGGCACGCGTGCGTGCCGCGATAGCAGCGCGGAAGGGCATAAGTAGTCCCGCCCGCGTGCGTCGCGGCCATGGCCCGCGCGCGGTCCTGGTGGCGCATGCGTCGCATCAAGCACCGCGATGCGGTCGCGCTGTCCGTCCTGTCCGCGTCGTTCCTTCTCGCCGGGGAGCTCGCGAACCCCGTGCTCCTGGGCATCTACGAGCGGTACCTCGTGCCGGTCCTCGATCGGCCTGCGCTCCTCGCCCTCTACACGGTGCTCGCGCTCTTCGCGTTCACGACCGCGTTCGGCGTGGTGCTCGTCCTCGTCGGCGGCTGGTATTTCCTCCAGGGGCGGATCCCGCGCGGCCGGTTCGTCCTCGGCCTGGGGGTCGGCCTGACGTCCCTGAGCCTCCTGAGCCGCTTGGCGTACCACAGCCTGGTCACGGGCAGCCCCGTCCCGTTCCTCCTCTTCCTGACGACGTCGTTCACGGGGATCGGCGTCCTCTTCGGGGTCGCGGCCCATACGCTCATGGGACGGTACGCCCTGTTTGTGAAGAAGCGCGCGCGGGACGCCTGGCGTCGATGGCGCAGGTCCCGCCGGCCGTCGCGGCGCGCCTCGAGGAGCTGAGCGTCATCCGATCATGAGGACGTACTGGGCGTGAGGAACGCCGCCGATCCACAGGACCCCGTCGTCGCTCGCGTAGCCGCCCCTCTTCGCGGCATCGATCGTCTCCTTGCCGACGAAGTTGCCGATCGTCGCGAGCTTGAGATGATCGAGGAACGCCTCCTCCGTCACCACGTCCCCCTCGTAGAACTTGCCCACCTCGATCTTGAGCTTGCCTTCGCGGAACGTCTTCCCGATGAGGTCCGCGTCCGCCGCGGCGACGAGGGTCTCTTTCCCCCGGTGGTAGACCTTCATCCGGATCGGCATGCGGACCCGGCGTGGGATTCCTGGCGGTCGTTAAGTGTGTTGCTACAGTCTCTCGACGAGCTTGTACTTGTTCTTCGCGGGGCTGTAGATTTCCCCTTCCTGGGCCCACCGCTTGAGCCAGGCGTCGACCTTCGCGGGCGGGAGTCCGCGGTCCTGGGCCAAGCGGATGATGTCCTCGTAGTCCGCCACGCCCTCCGGTCCGGCGAGCTCGTTGATGATGTCCCGCAGGGAGATGATCTGCTCGCGCTGGGACTGGCTGATCCCTGTCTGGATGATGTCGATGTCGAAGTGACCCTCCTCGCCGGCGACTTGGCCCATCCAGTACTCGACGATCCGGACCGCTCGCTCCGCGTCCTCGTCGGTGACCGCTTCGCTTAGGCGGAGGCGGGCGCTCGCTTCCGAGAGGCGGATGATCGCCTCGAGCTGCCGAGGGGTGATGGGCACGCTCGATCCTGCGGCCTCGCCGGTCTTGCGGATATCGAGATACTTTTTCTCGATGATGACCATCGCCTCGTCCGTCATGACAGGATAGATCCGCTTCGCGTACGCCACATACTTTCGCAGGAAATCCGGGGCGAAGTGCGGGGTGTACGGCTCCTCAAGACGTTCCATTTCCGTCGTGGCGAGCCCCGCGTCGTGCCGCTTCCGAATCTCGCCGACCTGGTGACCCCTAAGGATGTGCTTCGCCATCTCGCGATCTCGGTCCGCCTGAGGTCGGTCGATCATGGAGAAGATGATGTCGAAGCGACTCAACAACGCCGGCGGGAGATCGATTTGTTCGGAGATGTACTTGTGTTCATCGAAGCGGCCGAACTTTGGGTTCGCGGCCGCGAGGATCGCACAGCGTGACTGAAGGACCGCGGTGATTCCCGCTTTCGCGATGCTGATCCGCTGTTGCTCCATGGCTTCATGGATGGCAGAGCGGTCCTGCGGATTCATCTTCTCGATTTCATCGATACAGTTGTGGACGACAACGCCGTCGCAGAGGAAACTGTCGTCTCCCGGGACGCGCAAATCGTAGACGTATCCGTCGTACCGTTCGACCCGGATCTCTTGGATCCGATCAAGCGCATAGTCGGAGCCTAGGAGGGCCTGGATTCGACCGTGCTGCTCCTCCCCAAGCCAAGGACGGATCGCCGCGAGGAGCTTCTCGAGAGTAGGCTTGAAGGGGCTCCTCCTGCCATGGGACAAGTCGTCGAGTGTGCTCCAGTATCGCTTGTCGAGCAGGCGCCACGGTCGAGGCCGGACCATCTTGAGGATTTCCATCACGGGCCCACTCGGGACCTCCTCATGGTCGGCAGGTTGCACACTGACCGGTCGCGGAACCGGCTTCCACTTCGCTGAATACCGTGCGATAGCATCCATCAAGCGTTCAGCGTCCCTGCGGGACGTGACTTGGACGAAGAGGACATTCTGTCCCTGGCGAACCCGGGCGAAGACGTCGAGGCGACGCAGAGCATACAGGAACCGCAGGTTCGCCCGTCGGCTCGCGGAGAACATGAACTGTACGTCGACGGATTGGTATGGAGTCGGACCAACACCGGATTCCTTGAACGAAACACATCCGTCGGCATCCATCAGGCCCGCGATGAAACCACGAAGCGCCTCATCATCGAGGCTCAAGAGATTCGCCAGGTCATCCTCCGTCAGCCAACGGTAGACGTGCGCAAGCAGATTGGATCCCCGGTGCATGTGGTAACCTGCGCTACGAACTTCCTTTCCGCGAATCGTGGCGACCACCAAACGCCCACGCATCCCCCAGGGGCGCGAGGTGACCGCCTTTGTGGTTTGGAGAACGCGCTGGATCAGGCCCAGGTTGGCCCTCGACTGGAAAATGCTGATGCTGGACCGACGGTCGCTCACGACTACGTGGCCATCTCCGTAGATGAATCCCAAGAGGTAGGCCAGCTCTGGCGAGAGGATCGCGACCCGTAGGCGTTCGACCGCCCCCTTGCGACCGTACGCGAAGGGCCTGCGCTTCCATACCTCATACAGCCCCAGATCACGAAGGATCGAGGTGAACTGCACGACACGCATCGCGCTGCGGCCAGAGAGGGTGTCTCGACCGAGTCCGTACTTGCGATTCGCATCGGCGAGTGTACGGAAGCGTTCGAGCAACCGATTCCGCACGTCCCGTTTCTCTTCCGGCCGCAGCTGGACGATCCAATCCTCGGGGATGATATCGAGGAGAAATACTGATTCCTTGCGCGAGGGCAGCCGCTGCCCTGCCACTAGTCGCGCGTTCGGTGTCAGCTCCTGCAGCTTCTTCCAGGCGAAGGTCTCCCCGTCCAACACGGTGTGGTCGGGCGTGAGGCGCAGCTCGAAACCTGACGAGAGCCTGATGCGGAGGATGGGCCCGCGGTAGTGTCGTCGGGCTACGAGTGTGGCCCTCCGCGCTCGGATCTCGGCCGACCCGGGATCGAAAGAAACTGTAGTTCGGTTCATGGGAGCAACCTCGATTTCACGGCCGGCAGCGATCGCGGTGGTTGAGCGCCTCGGGTCGAAGAGCGTTCCAATGGGCCGAGGGACGCCGTCGACGAGAACCTCCGCCTCCGGATGGAGACATGCGAGTCCCAGGTCAGCCAAGACAAGCGCCCCGGCCTCGAGGGTCCAACGTCCTTCGCCGAATTCATCGCGAACTGCCGCAGCGGTCAGCCCGGCCGCGGTCGCGGCCTTCCCTGTCGCGTAGATTCCGCGGGGCGAAAGTCGGCTCATGTACGAGAGGAGCTCGGACTTTCCCGTGCCCGGATCTCCGACCATGAGCAGATGGATGTCTCCGCGGATTCGTCGCCCATCGGGCAGGAGCTTCGGAACGCCGCTGAACAACTGGAGCGCGAGAGCTTCCTTCTCAACATGCATGCCGTACAGCGAGGGCGCGATGGAAGCCGTCATCATGCGGACGATGTCCTCGCTCGATCCCGCCTCGCGGATGAGCCGAGCATCTTCTTCCGTCACCTCGATCTCCTCGTACTCAACTTGTTCCATCTCCGTGGAATTGACGTCCACGAAGATGTCGAACAGAGTGGACTTCGCCCCTGGCCGTCCTTTCTGCACACTCCTCAGGATACCGTTGAGGACGACCCGCTGTCCCGGCGTGATGCGGCCCGTGAGGTCGTCCTCGACGTACGCCGTCAGGCGCTGGGGCTCCTCGCCTCCGCGCAGGCCTTCCGGGGCCTCCTGGACCTCCAGCTTCTGGGTGTCCAGGTAGAGCGATGTCTCCGTGAGCAGCTTGAATTTCGTCGCGCCCGCAGACCGCTTGCATCCGCCCTGTTCCTCGTAGCACTCGAGGGGCTCCCGGAAGTTCTGCCCGTCCTGCTCTTCCTTGAGGACGGTCCCGCACCGAAGGCACTGGAACAGCGCTCCGACGACCCGAGGGCGGACTTCTGTCGACTTCCTGACGAGTCCCTCGACCGCGATGTACTGTCCGAGGTGCTTCGCCCGCAGGTCGCGAATTGCGATCCTCCGGTCCCGCGGCAGCCCCCGGATCCGCAAGTGGAGCTGGAGCGCCTCCTCCCCCGGCGGCACGAGCCGCCGGATCGCCTCCTCCCCCGCGGTGAGCCCGTTGAGCGGATGCCGCAGAAGCACGATCGCCATGTCCGTGTCGAACCGGTTCAGCTCGTCGAAGGGGACGTCGAGGCTCCGCTCCTCGGGGTACCGGTCGGCAACGGCGATGATCCGCGACTGGTACCCCGCCTCCTCGAAGAACTCCTCCCACTTCGCGATGAGCTCCTCCTGCGGGATCTCGACGAGCATGTCTCTCCCTCTCTTCCCGTCGGCGCGCGCACGTGCCGGGGTGGTTATATCCATTTGAGTCCCCCTTCCACTGAGCCCCGTCTCAAGGGAGAGTATAGGTCACAGCGTTTCCACTGGAATCCGCACCCACCCGGCGTCAGGCGCAGGGCGAGTACCCGCACTCCCCGCATTGCGCGCAGCCGCTCGCGTGGACCAGGGTCGCCCCGCATTCGGGACATCCGCTCGGCGCCATGCGCCCGGACCCGTCGGGAGGGATCGCGCACGAGGGGTCGTCGGGACGCAGGGCTCCTCACCCGATCCCGACCTATGCCGACCCGTGCCTATAGGGCCTCCTTGGAGGGGTCCGCGAAAGTACTCGCTACCCTCAAATACGTCCGCGGACGATGTGCCCTCGCGGGATGGGATGAACCCGGATCAGCTCAGCGACCTCATTCTCCACAACTCGAACGAGGCGCTCCGCCTCCAGGAAGTCCAGCTTCTCCTCAGCGCGAAGCGGACGTCCCTGTCGACCCTGCAAACAGGCATCGCGGTCCTCGTCCTGCCCCTGTCCGTCGTGTCGTTCCTCGTCGC
Source organism: Euryarchaeota archaeon RBG_16_67_27 (assembly GCA_001800745.1). Classification (GTDB taxonomy): domain Archaea; phylum Thermoplasmatota; class Thermoplasmata; order RBG-16-68-12; family RBG-16-68-12; genus RBG-16-68-12. The sequence continues at coordinate 6,054 of MGVZ01000041.1, read as the reverse complement.
GACGTCCCAGTTCTGGAACATCCTGAACGTCCTGTTCCTCATGGCCCCGCTCCTCGCGTTCTGCGCGACCCTGATCGGCGTCGGCTCGTACCTGATCATGCGCGCGATCACGAACGTCCAGGGGTTCGACCGGAAGATCCGCGAGGTCGGGGAGACGGACGAGCGCCTCCGGGACCTCGTCGAGATCGACCGTCGGAAGCTTCTTGCCGCGTTCCGCCTTCGCTGGGGCGATGGACCTCCCTGAGGAGCTCGCGGCCCTCCAGCGGTTCCACGGCCACCTCGGGGTGTACGTGACCGTCGGCCTGCGCATGGGGGCGATCGCGGGTCGTCTCCTCGGCCACCACAAGGGCCTCTCCGCGGTCGTCCGGTCGAGGCCGGAGCCGCCGATGCTCTGCGTCGTCGACGGCGTGCAGTTCTCGAGCGGCTGCACGATGGGGAAGGGGAACATCCGCGTCGAGCCGTCCGCGGAGCCCGAGGCCCTCTTCGAGAAGGAGGGCCGCCGCGTCCGCGTCTCCCTGAGGCCCGGCTGGCGCGAGCGGATCGACCGCGAGATGTCGAAGGAGAAGGAGATCGAGCAGTCCCGGTTCTACCACGACCTCCCGGAGGCCGAGCTGTTCGAGGTCGCCCAGGGCTGACGTCACCAGCCCGCGACGACCCACGTGACGTCCGCGGGCACGCGGACCCAGACGCCTTGTCCCGCGGCCAAGACCTCCGAATCGGCGAGGGCCCGTGTGTGGTACGGGTCGTTCGCGTCGAAGCCGACGACGGCGTCCGCCCGGGTGGCGGCCTTGACCTCGGCGACGGTGACCCCCGTCGCGAAGCCCGGGAGCCCGACGAGATTCCACCCGCCGCACAGGGCGACGCGGGCCGACGCAGGCACGGAGCCGACGACGAGGAGGCTCCCCGCGGCGCTCGCGTTCAGCCAGAACCCCTGGCCGATCCCGAGGGCGAACGTCGCTCCCTCCGAGGGGATCGCGACCCGCCACGGCGGCCCGGCGGCGCACGCGTCGTACGCCCACACGTCCGACCAGGCGAGGCCCGCGCCGACGTCCGCGATCGAGGCGTCCGCCGCGGCGACGGGCATCCCCAGGAGGTTCGTCCCCGCGGCGACGGCCACGCGGGCCTTCGCCACGAGCACCCCCCCGGACGCGGTGTTGTTCGCCGCGTCCACGCTCGCGATCGTGTAGAAGTAGTCGGCCGCATCGCCCGCGCCGCGCCCTGCGTCGATGACGGCGTACGAGGTCGCGCCCGTCGCGGGCACGTCGGCCCCGACCTGGACCTGCGCCCCTCCGATCGTCGTCGATCGGACCACGCGGTACCGGGTCGTGCCGCCGTACAGGGAGTCGTCCCACGCCCGCTCCCACACCACCTCGACGTCCGCCCGGACGTTCACGAGCCGCCCGGAGCCCAGCCGGACGGACGCGGGCGGGGTCACGTCGGGCCCCGCGGAGATCACGACGAAGCAGAGGGACGAGAACGTCCCCCAGTTCCCCGCCGCGTCCCGGGCGTGGACCCAAGCGCAGGACGCTCCCGGCGCGACGGCGAGGGACCCGGACCATGCGAGCGCCTCGACGGCCTCGTCGAACGCGGCGTCGCCCGCGTCCATGGGGATCCCGGTGCCGCTCTCCGAGGGCAGCGGCTCCGCGGGTGCGAGGAAGAGCTCCGCGGCGGCGATCGGGCTGCCTCCCTCCTCCCGGTCGTCCGCGGTCGCGACGAACGTCACCGGGGCTGCGGCGCCCGGAGGGTTCGGGGACAGACGCACGCTCCCCGCCCAGATCCGCGGCCCCGCGGCGTCCCCGCCCGCGCGGCGGATCGAGAACGGCGCGTCGGACTCGTCGACGCCGAGGAGGGTCGGCGTGCCCGCGTCCCGCGCGACGATCCGGATGACGTACGCGTCCCCGTTCCCGACCCCGGTGAGGTCCCACGGGTACGTGCGCGCGGCCCCCGTGAGGTTCGCGAGCAGGGACCACGTCTGCCCGGCGTCCGGACTCGCGTACAGGGAGAACCCGCCGAGGGTCCCTCCCGTCACGGACGCGGTCCAGTTCACGTCGAGGACGGGGCCCGCGTAGGTCCCCCCGTTCGGGGCCGTCACCCGGACGTCGGGATGGTCGCGGTCCAGGCTGTTCGGGGCGCTCGCGACGAGCCAGCGGAGCGCGTTGTCCAGGACCGCAGCGCGCGCGGCGCTGCCGGGATTCAGGTCCGTCCCGATCACGTCCACGCCGGTGAGCTCGAACGCGAAGTACGCGAGCCGGGACGGGGTGCCGCCCCACGCCCCCACGCCCGCGGTCCCGTTCGCGGACGCGGCGATCCACCGGATCCCGACGGGCCGGTTCCCCGGGGTGCAGCCCGCGACGTTGCCGTCCGTCCACGCGTTGGCCGTCGTGCCGCTCACCCCGCTCGCCGCGATCTCGTCCGCGGCGCCGCCGTCCCGGTGCGGGACGTACGGGAGGCCGCCCGTGTACGCGCCGGCGATCGGGTCCGCGGCGGTCCCGACGACCCGGCCGATCGTCGTCGGGTCGCAGTCGTAGCTCGCCTTCAGGACCCCCTCGACCCACGCGAACCCGTCCGGGTCGAAGAACTCCGACGCGGGGTCCTGGAGCGCCCACGCGGTGTCGTGGGAGGACACGAGGAGCCGTCCCCCGCCGTCGAGGTACGCCTTCACGCGGGCTCGCTCCGTCGCGTTGAACGGCGGGTACTGCTCGAGGCCGACCTGCCAGATCACCGCGCGGTGCGCCTGGAGGAGAGGCAGGGGAGGGAGCCCATCCGATTCGACATGCCAGGAGGACCACGTCCAGCTGCCGCCGTCGAGGGCGCGGATGTACGAGACCTCCCGCTCCTCGGGGAACGAGTCGTCCCCGACGACGAGGAGGACGTCTCCGAACGCGGCCGTCCGGACGCGGTGGTGTCGCCCGTCGTTCGCGTCCCGCGTCTCCTGGCCGAGGCGGTCCCTCGAGGCGACGTCGAAGTAGTACAGGGTGTCGGGCTGGAGCCCCGTCAGGATGAGCGCATGGTCCGTCCGGAGCTCGGGCTCCGAAGCGGTCGACGTGAGCGCCGCGGGCGACGTGCCGTACCGGACCTCCGAGTCCGCGGCCTCGTCCGTGCGCCACCGGAGCCGCACGCTCGTCGTCCCCGGCCGGTCCGCGACGACGTCGGAGACGGTCGGGCCGACGGCGTCGACGCGGGCCGTCGCGGTCGCGGTGTGCGCCGGGGCGGCGTCCGCGTACGAGACCGTGACGAGGTCCCCGTCCCGCACCTGGAGCACGCCGTCGACGGACACGGGGCCGAGGCTCGTGGGGAGCGAGGCGCTCCAGACGCCTCCGCCGATCGCCGAGAGGGAGATGAGCTCCCCGGAGTCCTCGAACGTGGAGTTCACCCGGACCTGGACGGAGGCGGCGCCCGCGTCCTCGACCTCGATCCGGATCGCGTCCGCGGCGCCGTACACGGGCCGATCGACCGCGACCCGGCCGTACCCGCCATCGAGGTCCCCGACCGCGACGAGGGCGAACGGCTGCGGGCCCACGGGGACGTTCGCCCCGATCACGCGCACGGTCCACGTGCCTACGGCCGGCGTCTTGCGGATCACCGCCTCCTCGACGTTCACCGTGTCGAAGGCGCCGCCCGCGATCGATTGCCCGTCCGCGAACGTCCCGAACACGTTCCCGAGGTACACGGTCCCGTCCGGCGCGGTGACCTCGAGGTTCAGGTCGTTGACGAGGGCAAGGGAGGCCGCGAGGGTGCCGGGATAGTCGGACCAGACGAGGACGAACTTCAGCGGGACGGCGGCGCTGAGGACGGAGAAGCGGTACGTGCGCGCGTCGCCCGTGAGGATGCCGGCGACCTCCTCGTGCACCTGCGGACGCACGGGCTCGCCGAACGACGCGATCCGGAGGGCGTTCGAGAGGACGACGCGCCCGAAGCCCTGCTCGTGGTTCGGCCAGACGTCCTGGCCCGAGCGGGAGGCCTGGCCTCCCGTGATCTGGACCGCGGAGGCGATCAGGACCGCTCGGACGAGGGCCGCGCTCGGCGGGCGCCCGTTCGCGGGGTTCGGTGCGCCGGACGGGTACCAGCCGTCCGAGAAGTACTGCCGGACGATCGTCGCGGCCGCGGCCGCGGCGGGCGTCGCGTAGCTCGTCCCGGGCCAGTGGTCATCCGCGAGGCCACCACCGCTCGCGACGCTCCCGTCGGACATCGCGCTGTCGCCGTCGAAGAGCGTGAGGAGCGTCGGCTTGAGACGGCCGTCCGACGTCGGGCCGCGGCTGTTCTGCACAGGCAGGTCGTTCGGGCCCGTGAACGGGTCGCTCCCATCCGGGTTCCCCGCCCCGCTCGCGGTCACGACGTTCTTCGCGGTGCCCGGGGTGTTCACCGTCGCCGCGGCGCCTCCCTCGTTCCCCGTCGCGAAGAACACGGCCAGGTCGGGATGAGACCAGACGAACGCGTCCACGGCCCGCGCCTGGACGTCGTACTCGTTGACGGTCGAGCCCCAGCTGTTGCTGTGCACGCGGACGGGAGCGAGCGGGTCCTCGTACGCGATCCGGAGGAGCTCGCCGAGGTCCTCGGGCAGGTAGTTGAGGAGGTCCGTGTCCCCGCCGCACGACGCGGGATCCGGCCCCACGGTCCCGATGTCCTGCACGACGAGCTTCGCGCCGAGAGCGAGCCCGTCGTTCGCGCCGCCCCCGCCGCCGAGCCAGTTGTCGTTGCCCGTCAGGACGGAGGCGACCGCGGTCCCGTGGCCGAACACGCAGTCCTGGCCCGTGGCGCGGTGGTCGCTGTCCTGGATCGACCAGGGGTCCCACGTGCCGCTTCCCGGCCACGCGACGTCCCCCGTGAGGACGCCCATGTTGTGGTACCGGACGACCTTGCGCCTCGCGGGGTCCGTGACGTTGTAGATGTCCCCCCCGCCGAGGACGATCGCTGCGCCCTGCCGGAACGCGGACTGATCGTAGTCCAGACCCGTGTCGGAGATCGCGACGAACTGCCCGCGGCCGTCGAGGCCGTTCCACCAGTACCGCAGGTCGAGGCTCGAGTTCCCGGCGACGATCCGGTTCGTCTGGAGGACCCAGTCCGCTTCCGCGTTCAGGAGCCTCGCGGGGTTCACGCGGTCGATGAACTCGATCTGCGGGAGATCCGCGAGCGGCCGGATCAGGCCCGCGGGGACGCGGGCGCGCACCCAGCGGAAGTCGTCGGATCCGAACGTGCCCTGCACGCCGACCGACGCACCGGACCCCGCCCGGCCGGGCACGCCGCGGTGGCCAAGCCACGCGACCACGGATTCCGGTCGCTCGCCGGGGAGGAGGACGAGACGCACGTCGACGGTCCCGGCCGCGGCGTCGAGGCCCGGACGGATCTTCCACGAGGCCTCGTACGGCCCGACGTAGTCGACGTGGCGGACCCCGCGCGCGGTCTCGAACGACGCGGGGGCCCCGCGGACGAGGAACGCGTTCTCCGGGATGTACCGCAGGACGTCGAGCCCCGCGGCCTCGAGGGCGTCCCGCCATTCTGGCTTCGCGGGCACGCGGAAGTGGACGATGCCCGGTGCCGATCCCGCAGGGCCGAGCGCCCAGGGGGCGTGGGCCTCCCGAGCGAGATTCCCGACCTCCCGGGATCCCGCGAGGAGACGGATCGTCCCGAGCCCGGGTGCCGGATCCGCTCGGTGGCCGCGGGCGGCCAGGGCGGCCAGCGCGGAGGCGGGGGCTTCCGCGAACGCGAACGCCCCGTACGCCTCGAGGACCCGTGCGCCGACCGCGGTCAGGGATGCGATGGAGGCGTCCGTCTGGAAGACGACGACTTTGGAGGGATCGGATTGCCCGGCGTCCGGGTCTCCCGGAGCCCACGGAAGCCACGCGACGAGCGCGAGCGTGACGACGCTGACGGCGAGAATCCGCGTGCGGTCCACGCCCATGCCGGCCTGCGAGATGCGCCGCCGGCCGATTTATCCTTTGCCCCGCGGTTCCGCGACCCGCGTCACTCCGCGAGGATCCGCGTCGCCTGGAGCGTGCCGTTCTGGAACATCAGGGTGTAGTAGTTCGGCGAGTGCCCGGTCGCGCGCATCTTCAC
>MGVZ01000040.1:69991-70311 GCA_001800745.1 Euryarchaeota archaeon RBG_16_67_27 | reverse complement strand
CGACCAGGTCAACCGGACGATCACCGTCAATGCGAGCGCCTCCAGCGACCCGAACGGGAACCTCGGGTGGTATCTCTGGAACTGGGACGACGGGAGCCCTGTCCAGAACGTGAGCATGCCCGTGACGAGCCACACCTACGCGGGTGACGGTGCATACGCCGTGAACCTGACCGTGGTCGACACGACGCTCCTTGTCGACTGGGCGGAGCAGACCGTGAACATCCAACAGCCCGTGGTCGCCCCCGTCGCGGTGTTCGGCGCGAGCCGTCTCCTGATGAAGGTCGACGTCGACGGGAGCGCCTCGTACGACTACAACGGGG
>MGVZ01000040.1:0-69971 GCA_001800745.1 Euryarchaeota archaeon RBG_16_67_27 | reverse complement strand
GACTGGGAGTGGGAGAGCGACGGGACGTACGACTCGACGGGGTCGACGGCCACGCACACGTACACGGTACCGAACCTGTACACGATCACGCTCCGCGTGACGGATGCCGGCGGTCGAAACAGCACGACGACCCGGGGGGTGACCGTTGGGACGTCCACGCTCGACTACTCGTACTCGGACTTCTTCGAGACGCCCTACGGGGAGTGGTGGGACTACCGGACAGCGGTGTACGGCGATTTGCCGATCAATGCGGAGTGTTTCAGTGCGACATCAATCTCGACCGGGATATGCACGCCGAGGAACCCGGCCGTCGACGACTTCGTGACCCCGCCGTACACGAACTGGTACCCCCTGCCCGGCGCGATCCAGCCGGGCAACCCGAACAACAACCCGATCATCTACGCTCCGTACAACTGGACCGTCCGCGGGATGAACGTGGGCGGGTACAACTGGTCCGAGCCCGTGTTTCTCCCTGTCCTGAACTACGGGCAGGGGACCGGCGGGCAGCTCGACTTCGACATCCGCCTGCAGTACCTCGGCACCGCGACCGCGGACGCGCTCGGGGCCGCCGGCTGCCCGATCAGCGCCTTCGACCTCGACGGGTTCCAGACGCACTCGACGATGACGTTGACTATGGACCTGCAGCAGTCCCGCCGAATGTTCAACGTGATCGCCGCGACGCCGGCCGCCGCCCAGACGTGGTGGAACGCAAACACGCGCCCCGAGTGCTTCCTCGAAGGGCCCGTCGAGAGCGCAGTCTCGATCTGGTTCATCAACCATGGCGGGAGCTCCGCGAACATGGGCAAATACGACATCGCGAGTAGCTTCGAGTGGTACTACCAACCGTACTACGTGCAGATCTCCGCGACTGTGGACCCGGACGGCACGACCCACGTGCTCTTGGACACGGTCGCCTGGGGCACGGAGACGCTCCTCGCGCGCATGTTCTACTGGGGCAACGTGTCGTACCGGGACAACTACCTCGACTCCACGAAGGCCCGCGGATGGTGGGGCATGGAGCTCGCGTGGATGGAGGACCTCGTGTTCTCAGGGAAGATCGGCGCGGCGTCGTTCGACTTCAACCTGACGTCCGTGGTGCAGTATCATTTCCAGCTGCTCGCGGCGCCGGGAGCCGACGGCTTCCTGAACCGGGTCAACGACACGGCGTACTGGACCTGGGGGCCGATTCTCTCGGACTACACGGACAACTGGAGCCCGAAGCACACGATCTCGGAGCTCGAGCGGTACGTCGGGCTCACGTACCTGCACGCGACGCCAGGGAGCCAGCAGTACAACCAGTCCCGTCCATACGATTACCCGCCGATCCGGTGGAACCTCGCCGCCGGGCAGACCTGGCACTTCGACTTCCCCACGGGCAACGTCCTGTTCTACGACCCGAACCTGACGCCAATCGGGGTTGACCCCACGACCGGGCAGTACGTCGAGACGTTCGGGAGATTCGTGTACGACGGAACGAAGCCCGCAGGCTACGGTACGTGGGACGCGGCCGCGATGACCTGGGACGTCATCGGTCCGTCCTCGCCGGGAGGGCCCGTGGGGTCGCCGGGCCCCGACGGGACCCCGGGCACGGGCGACGACGAGTACGCCTTGGAGCCGTGGGGTGCGATCCGCCTCGCGAAGGGCGCGCTTGGTCTCATGGCCGCGTCGGCGCCATCGCTCGCGCCAAGCCTCTTCGGGTCTTGGGTCGGATCTGCCGCACCACAAGCCGCGGCACCCGTCCGCGCAATCACGACATCCGTCCTCGTGGCGCCCGCCCGGTCGGAACCGACGTCGCGGCGTATCCGCGAGTGAGCCGCACCCCCGTCGAGCTGCGCAGAGAGGGAGGGCAGCCAGGGCCCTCGTCCTCGGTGCTCGACCGTCCCGATTCGCTAACTTCATATAAGATTCGGGCCTTTCTTGCGTTTCGAGATTGCTTCCCGCGCGGCATGATGGAACGCCGCGCGCGCCGGAGGGAGGATTCCGATGGACAACACGGAAGAACGCGTGGAAGAGGAGGAGTACGAGGAGGCCCCGGAGAAGGGCAAGGGCCCGATTCTCAAGATCGCGGTGATTGCCGTCGTCGCGATCGTCGCGGGCGTGGGCGTCTGGTGGCTCGCGTTCGCGAACTCCGCGCCGACCGCTTCGTTCACGTACAGCGCCGTCGACTTGCGGCTCTCGGTGAACGCGGAAGGCTCGACGGATCCCGACGGGAACATCGCGAGTTACTCGTGGGACTGGGGGGACTCCACGCCAATCACGTTGGGCGTCCGTCAGGCCCACGAATACGTCGGACCGGGTACGTACCGCGTGACGCTCAGTGTCTCGGACAGTCGGGGCGCCTCGGGTGCGGCGTCCCAGTCCATCGTCATCGTGATCCTGCCGACCGCGGACTTTGTTCCCCGGCATGACCGGATGAGCGTGAGTTTCGACGGTTCTCGGTCCTTCTCGCCGGGCCGGACGATCACCGCGTACGAGTGGGACTTCGGGGATTCTTCGGCGACCGCGATGGGTGTTCGTGTATCGCACACGTATGCATCCGCGGCTCGGTACACGGTCCGGCTCAAGGTCACGGACTCCGACGGAATCCAGGCGAACGCGACCCGGTATGTCAGCCCCGCCGCGACGACCGTGGACTTCGTCATCGACCAGGTCTTCGAGGCCGCATGTCCCTACGACACGTACTGGTTCAACCGGAACAACACGTACGGCGACTACATGCTCCGGAACTCGAAGCCGTGCACGGATTATTACCCATGGGTGCTCTTCTCGTCGTCGCCCGCGCTCCAGGTAGTCAATCCGTCGTTCGTCTACGCGCTGTACCGGTTCAATGCGTCCGCCCGCAACCATCCCGGCTACAACCTCTCCGAGCCGGTCGTCCTGCCGGTCCAGGACCGATCCGTCGCTCCCGCTCCTGGCTCCTACATCCAGCTGAACCTGACTTTCGATTACATCAACGACACGACCCAGGACCGGTTCATCGGGACGGAGTGGCAGATCGGGGACAAGTATCCGGGAGACGGGTTTGGGTACCTCGTCCGCGGCTCGATCACGATGGACCTCACGATGTCACGACGGATCTTCGGCGTCCAGGCTGCGGACGCGACGTCCGCGCAGACGTGGTGGTACCAGAACACCCGGTACGGCCGCAACAAGAGCAACGCGGAGGTCGCCTTCGAGAACTGGCTCGTGACCCTGGGGAACGGGAAGTACGACATCTACAATGCGTTCGAGTGGTTCTACGAGACGGACATCACCGATCTGAACGCAACGGTCGCCCCCGACGGCACGACGACGGTCCGCGTGTTCTGGACGGGCTGGGGATACGACATCCTGCTGGCGCGCCAGTTCTACTGGGGTAACGCGAGCTATGTCCAGGCGGTGAGCAGCCCATACGGGACCGTGCAGCCTCGCGGGTGGCTCCCCATGGAGCTCTGCTGGTGCGAGCGCTCGAAGATCAACGGGCGGATCACGGACCACCTGGACATCGACCAAGAGGCGATCAACGGATACAGCTTCGTCGCCTGGGCGGACTGGGGTTCCGATGGGGTGTCGAACACTTCGGATGACCAGCCCGCGTGGGTATGGGCGCCGACCCTGATGGACTACGTGCCTCGGGTCGGTTCCGGGAGCCCGGGTGCCCAGGGGTACCCGAACTCCGAGCTCCGATGGTACGAGGGCTTGGCCGCGATCCACGGGTCGCCCGGCAGCTACGCCTACGGCGAGGCGTACGAGTTCATCGCCGCACCTTCCCGATGGCCGTTCAACGCCGGGTCCTCGATTACCCTCATCATGCCGAAGGACGAGGTCCCGTGGTACCGGCCGTACGTCTCCGTTTGGAACCCGTTGGCGAAGCTCGGGAACTACCAGACCTTCATGTCCCGGATGACCCTCCGGCACCTGACACCCGACGGGAACTACTATCTCTGGGACGACCGGGCGAAGGTGATGTCCCTCGCCGGGCCGCACTCCTGGGGAACGACGGGCCTCCCGCTGACGTCGGCACCGTGGATCGAGTTCGCGCCCGAAACGAGCGGGTAGCGCCTTCTCCGCCTCCCCCTCAGGCGGAGGCGGTCACCCATTTCGCCCGAGGGACCGACGCCTTCAGAACTTCACGGTCCGCCAGTACTTGAAGTATGTAAGCGTATTGCGCACGCCGACGTCCTTCTGGTACTCGCAGCGGTTGAGAATCGGAGGCCCGGTGTACGGGCCAACCCCGTCCACGGGGTCCCGCGCGATGTCCGCGTAGGTCCGCGTGTCCTCCGCGGGGTTCCAGTAGTACTGGGTTATGCCCCTCGTCCCCGTGCTGTACGCGGGGTCGTTGTGGAGGACCTCGAACGTCCAGGCGTTCGGGGTGGCGTACAGGTTCCAGGAGGAGATCGCCGCCTGCACCGCGGGATCCTGGATGTAATTGATGAACTCGTGCGTGAGCCAGAGTCGCTCGCATTCGCGGTGGATCACGGCGTTGTCGATCCAGCGCGCCCCGCCCTGCCTCGGGACGAAGTAGTCGACCGGGGGATGGATCTCGAGGTTGGGCCGGACGGCGTACATGATGTCGCCTGACCACGCCTGGTCGAAGTACCGCTCGCCGCTGACGAGCCAGGGTCCCTGCTGGGGAGTGTTGAACCCCCACGATGAGCCCTGGAACGACTGCAGCCACTCCGCGGCCGACGCGAGCTTCGCGGTCTCCGTCTCGTTCGCGGACCACTGGAACTCGCCGTCGTACGGGGGATCGGGGTTGCGGGTGATCCCGGTGGGCGGGTCGATGCCCTCTGCGACCTGCTCCTTCCATCCTCGCGCCTTGAAGGCGGCGGTGAACACCTCGCGCATGTCGTCGAGCATCATTTTTTTCTTCGTGAGGTCGAACACCATCGGTTGCCCGGAGTCCGGATCGATCCGGTCGGGGTTCGTATAGTCCGAGAGCTCGAAGGCCTCCCAGCCCAGCGCTTCGATGTCCTGCTTGCGGAACACGTCCGACCGGTAGCCGATCCCGGTCGTGCCCCATTGGTACGGGACGGCGACCATCCCATCCTGTTCCCCCCAGGCCCCGTCCTGGGGATGGGGCTTCTGCGTCGGGTACGTCGACGTGTTGCCGCGGTACGCGTAGCCATTGAGAACCGGGTCACGGAAGTCGACCCGCGCCGAGTTGTTGTAGTCCGGGACCGTGTCGCCGTCGGTGTCGAAGGCAGGGTACGTCCTCTGAGATGGAATCTCCGGGGCCCAAGGCGTCGCATGTGCCGCGTCCCGCGGGTCGGGCAGAGGAGAGGGGACGAGCCCGAAGATGTTCAAGTAGTTCGGGAGCCACGCCTTGTTCATGTTCACGAGGATCCCGGCCTTCTCCATCGTCTCGACCGTGTAGTTCGTCGGGAACATCGCGTCGAACTTGCGGCCCGTCTGGGTGACCCAGGTGAAGAGCTCCTCGTTCGAGGTGTAGATGTTCGAGGTCCAGTTCACCTGGACGCCGGTGACCCCCCATCGCCTCTCCATGTAGATGCCGAAATCACGGAGAACGCGCCCCGGCCAGTAGTCGTACCACTGCGCGACATTCAGGATCCTCTGGGACGGCGGCGCGTTCCGGATGTCATTGCGGAAACCGAGGGAGGCGGGTCCCCAGCCGAGCTGGAGCACCTTGTTGTAGTCGACGACGCCGGGGGCGGTCTCCCAGTCCTTCTTTCCGTAGTTTACCCATGCCTGCCAGCCTCGGGGATACACGAGGCCGGAAGCCACTCCGACCGCAGCAAGGCCGCCGATTGCGGCGTACTTCACGAATGACCGCCGGGAAACTCCACTCGGAGGCGTCTGGGTCGCCACGGTTTCCGCACCCCCATCTTGGAGGGGCAACTCCGCCCGTTCATTGGAGAGGCGCGCCGTGCGATATAAGCGTTGCCCACTCACGATGCGAGGCCAGACAGGTCTAATCCAAAGCGTTAAAGAGGATTCAACCTTTCCTTCGGGGTCGGGAGGAATGGCGACGCGCCCGGCGGATCAGGCTCGCCAGACGCCGACTCAGAAACCGAAGGAGACCGCGCTCGTAAGCCTCGGTAAGAGGATTGCCCGCGCGACACGCGGCGCGGGCCAGCTGCGACTGTTCCTCATACTGATCTCCCCCACGTTCTGGCTGCTTCTGTTCCTCGTCGTGCCCCTGTTCTTCGTCGCGCTCTACGGCTTCGCATGGTACGATGAGTCGTACATCCTGCAGATCTGGCCGTTCGACCCGTCGAACTATCAGGACGCAATCTCCATCGCTCCAGACGCGATCGTCATCCCGCTTCTCCTGCGTACGTTCGGGATGGCGGCGCTCACGACAATCGTGTCCCTCGCGCTCGGTTACGTCATGGCGTACTACATCGCGCGCGTCGCGAAGGAGAAGTGGCGCGGTCTCCTCATGGGGCTCGTCGTGATCCCCTTCTGGGTAAGCTTCGTCGTCCGTATCTATGCGGTCTTCCCGTTCACGGCGGAGGAGTCCTTCGTCCACACGGGTCTCAACAGCTGGGGACTGGGCGTGCTCAGCGACTTGATCCTGGGATTCTTCGAGCTCGGCACGGGCCAGATGGTCGTGTTCACGCTGATGTATGTCTGGCTTCCGTTCATGATCTTGCCGCTCTTTGCGTCCCTGTCGAAAGTGGACCCGATCCTCCTGGAGGCCGCGTACGACCTCGGCGCCAGCCGCTGGAGGGCATTCCTGCACGTCACGCTGCCGCTGACGTACCCCGCGATGATTGTCGGTTCCATCCTCGTCTTCATCACGTCGGTCGGGGCGTTCATCGAGCCCGACATGGTCGGAGGCGGTGCGTGGCAGTTCATCGGGAACTACGTGCAAACTCAATTCAGCTTCACCGGTGGGCTCCCACAGGCGTCCGCGTCCGCGCTGTTCATCATCGTCGTTACCGTCCTCCTCATCAGCGCCTACCGGAAGTATGCGGAGTTGGAGGAGGAGGGTGAGACGGAGGTCAGGTCTCGCGTGATCGGGCCCCTGTTGGCCTTCCTGAAGAAGAGGCTCGGAATCGGCAAGGCGTCGGAACCGTCGGCCATCGCAACGGACGGAGGCGAACCCGTCGCCGCTCCGGCGCTGCGCGCATCTCACCACGAGACCCCAATCAAGAAGGCAGCGTGGGAACGGGCCCTCGATGTCGTTGCCGAAAGGGCGGGGAAGTACCTCCTGGGGGCGGCGACCGCGATCATGCTCCTCATGTTCTTCGTCCCGTTGATCATCGTCGCAGTGTTCTCGTTCAACAGCATCGACTCCGTCGTCACCTTCGGAGGGTTCTCCCTCGATTGGTGGCTTGGACGACCCGATCGCGATGGCCTCTTCGAGGACGAGGTGGCGCTCTCGTCGATCTTCTACAGCTTCGTTATCGCTGGCCTGTCATCCCTCCTTGCGGTGCTGTTCGGGATGCTCGCCGCGTTCGCGATCACCCGGTACACGTTCCGGATCCGCGGGCTCCTCCGGACCCTGATGTACCTCGGCCTCGTGATCCCCAGCCTCGTCATGGGCGTATCCCTTGCGATTCTCATCCGCTTCCTGAACTTCTACATGCTCGGCCCGCTCTCCCTCGGATATGGGTTCCCGACTCCCATCCAGTGGGAGTTCGGCCTCGCGAGCGTCGTCGTCGGCCACACGACGTTCAACATCCCGCTCGCCACCCTCGTCCTGATCATCAGCTTCCGGGAGTTCGACAGGACGCTCGAGGAGGCCGCGATGAACCTGGGCGCGGACGAGATGACGACGTTCTTCCGAGTGACCCTGCCGAACATCATGCCGGGAATCATCTCCGCGATTCTCCTGGGTTTCACGTTCTCTTTCGATGAGCTGCCCGTCACCCTGTTCCTCGCGGGCGGCGGCGTCGTAACGATGCCCATGTTCATCTATGGCTTGATCTCGAAGAAGATCATCACGCCGCGTGTGAACGCGGCATCGACGATTGTCCTCCTCCTCTCCCTAGTGTTCATCGCCGTGATGACGCGAATGGGCAGGCGGGGAGGACAGCTGTTCCGGATATGATCTTATGAAGCACACACGAAGGGGGCGAGTCTCTGCCTGAGTACGATGTGGAAATCAAGGGACTGACGAAGATCTTCGACAACACGGTCAATGCCGTCAACGACGTCTCGTTCGGGATCGAACGAGGGTCCTTCTTCACGCTCCTGGGCCCATCCGGGAGCGGGAAGTCGACCATCCTCCGGATGATCGGTGGGCTCGAGAAGCCGACGAAAGGCAAGGTGTTCATCGGCGGTCGAGAGGTCACCGCGCTGCCGCCGTATGAGCGGGACACGAGCATGGTGTTCCAGAGCCTGGCGCTCTTCCCGCATCTGACCGTCGCGGGGAACATCGCATTTGGCCTCCGGATGCGGAAGGTCCCGAAGGAGGCGATCCAGAAGAGGGTCGACGAGGCCCTCGACCTCGTCGAGCTCCCCCACCGGAAGTACGGCCGGCGGAAGATCACCCAGCTCAGCGGCGGCGAACGCCAGCGGGTCGCGCTCGCGCGCGCCCTCGTGACGGAGCCGCGCGTGCTCCTCCTGGACGAACCGTTCGGGGCTCTGGACCTCAAACTCCGGAAACAGATGCAGGTCGAGACGAAGAAGCTCCAGGCGCGGCTCGGGATCACGTTCATCTTCGTCACCCACGACCAAGAAGAGGCGTTGACGATGTCGAACGTGATCGGCGTGATCAACAAGGGTCGCGTCGAGCAGATGGGGAACTCGAAGGAAATCTATGAGAGGCCTGCGACCCGGTTCGTCGCGGGATTCATCGGCGAAGCGAACATCCTCAAGGGGACGATTGACCGGGTCGAGGACGGGTCCGCGTTCATGAAAACGGGAGAGGTCGCCGTCCGCGTGGTGGGCGAGACCGTGGTCGCGGGGGAGGAGATCTTCCTGTCGATCCGCCCGGAGAAGGTCCGGATCGGGACCGACGCGGGGGCATGCGAGAACGTGTTCGAGGGAACCGTCCTCGACGAGGTCTACATCGGCCTCGCGAGCCGCCTCACGGTCCAGCTCGACGTGGGCCCGAAGCTCGTCGCGAACCTGCAGATCTCCGACATCGGGCACACCGTGCCCGTCGGCACGCGGATCCAGGTCGGATGGAACAGCACGAACGCGGTCGTGATCAAGACGTAGCCCGCGGCCAGCGGGCTCCGTGCCGTGGGATGCTTACCTCGGCCAGGGGCTCCTTCCGACGTTGAACATGACCGTCTTGAGCTCCGAGAACGCGTCGAGGGTCCATCGCCCCGCGATCCGACCGAGGCCGCTGTTCCGGAAGCCTCCCCAGGGATTGAAGTAGTCCCACGAGTACACGGGCTCGTTGATGCAGATCTGACCCGACTTCAGGCGCTTCGCGGCCTCGAACGCGACGCGGAGGTTCGCGGTATGGATCGCCATGCTCAGACCGTACCGAGGCGCGTTCGCCATCTCGATCGCCTCGTCGAGCTTCGAGAACTCGAAGATTGGCGCGGTCGGGCCGAACGTCTCGACCGTGTTGAAGAGCATGTCCGGGGCGCAGTCATCGATGACGGTCGGGTAGTAGTACAGGTCCGTCGGCATCCCGGAGACTCGCTTGCCGCCCGCGACGACCGTCGCCCCCTTCCTGACGGCGTCGGCGACGTGCTCCTCGACCTTCTCCAGCGTCGGCCGGTTGTTCACGGGTCCCATGTCCGTGTCGTTGTCGAGAGGGAAACCGACCTTCATCTTCTTCGTCCGCTCGACGAGGGACTTCACCACTCGGTCGTGTATCTCCTCGTGCACGAAGATTCGTTCGTTCGCGACGCAGCAGTGTCCCGTGTTCGTGAAGCAGCCGAAGGCGATGTCCTCGACCGCTGCGTCGAGCTTCGCGTCGTCCATGATGATCAGGGGGCCGAGGCCGCCGAGCTCGAGGGTGAGCTTCTTCAGGCCCGCACGCTTCGCGATGTCGATCCCCGTCGTCGTCTCCCCGGTGAATCCGATCGCGTCGACGAGAGGGTGCTCGACCAACGTCGTCCCGACCTCGCCGCCGGGGCCCGTCACCATGTTGATCACACCGGGCGGAACGCCCGCGCGGTCGATGCACTCCATGAGATGCGCCGCGCTCAACGGCGTGTTGCTCGCGGGCTTGTAGATCACGGAGTTCCCCGCGAGCATCGCCTGCACGACGAATTCGGAGGGGAGGACCCAGGGGAAGTTCCACGGTGTGATCGTCGCGACCGTCCCCAAGGGCTCGTGGAGGGTCATGTAGATCACGTCGGGCTTCGAGTAGGCCTCCTGCGTCGGGGAATCCCACCGTTTCAGGTCCTCGACCTGCCACAGGATGTTCGGGATCGCGTCCTCGACTTCGATGATTGATTCCCGGAGGGGCTTGCCGTGCTCGAGGGAGCAGTCGACCGCGTATTCCTTCACGTAGCGGCGGATTTCCTCCGTGATTCGGACGCCGAGCCTCGCGCGCTCGGCGATCGGCATCCTCGCGATTGTCTCCTGTGCCGCCACTGCGACCTCGACCGCTCGGTTCGCGTCCTCACGCGTCCCCTTCGGGAACGTCCCGATGACCTCCCCGGAGGCGGGGCTCACGACGTCGAAGGTCTCTCCCCGCTCAGATTCCACCCACTTGCCTTCGATGTACATCTTGAATCGGCGTGCGGCGCCCGCTTTCCTCGTGGACTTCGCCATCGAGAACCTCCCTTGCGCGGGGCGCGAAGCGCCCGCCCCGGCGATATAGTTTGTGCCGAGCCTTCGCGTTCAAGGAGAGGGACGCTTCCCGGCCGCCGGAGGGCCCGCCTCAGACGCTCGGAGGCGCGGGGGTCTCGCCGTACAACCCGGCCTGCTCGCGGACCGCTTGGAGCTTGAGCGGCGGAGCCCGCTCCCGCTGCCGGCGGGCCTGCTTCGCCACGGCGGCGAAGCCCGCGTCGGCGACCTCGAGGGCCCACTCGATGTCCTCTTCCGTGTGGACCGCGGAGATGAACGCCCGTTCGCCCGTGTTCGGGATCCCGAACAGGACGTTGTTCCCGAGACAATGGATGAACCAGTTCCACCAGCGTTTCTCGTTCGTCCCGAACGTATCGCGGAAGCTGTTCATCTCGTCCTTCGTCGTGAAGTACACGTTCCCGATCGTGCCGACATACTCGACCCACGCCGGGATCCGGCGGTCGTCCGCGAGGTCCTGGAGGCCGCTGAACAGCTGGCGGCCGAGGGCGTTCGAGTTCGTGTAGTACTCCGGGTGAGCGCCGAGGATCTCGAGGCACTTCTTGCCCGCGGCGACGCTCACCGGATGCCCGTTGTACGTCCCCGCGTGGAACGTCCCGAATTTGAAGCCCTTGCCAGGCTCGAGCACGTCCATGATCTGCGCCTCGCCTCCGAACCCCGCAAGCTGGAAGCCGCCGCCCGCGATCTTCCCGAAACACGTCAAGTCCGGCCGGACGTCGTAGTACTCCTGCGCGCCGCCGTACGCGATGCGAAGTCCCGTGAGCACCTCGTCGAAGATCAGGACGATCCCCATCTTACTCGTGAGCCGCCGCAGCTTCTTCAGGTAGTTGTTCTTCGGCGTGATCACGCCGGGGCCGCACAGGACGGGCTCGATGATCAACGACCCCACGTCGTCCTGGTTCTGCTCGAGGATCTCCGCGGTCCCTTCGATGTCGTTGTACGGGTAGATCACGATCGTGTCGCGGATCGCCTTGGGCACCCCGCGTCCGTACGTCACGGGCTTGTATCCGTCCATCTTCCTCAGCGTCGCGTGATCGAACTCGAGGCTCTGGAGCGCGTAGTCCTGGGCGCCATGGTACGCGCCTTCCGCTTTCGCGACCTTGTCCTTGCCCGAGAAGGCCCGGGCGACCCGCATCGCGTGCATCGTCGCCTCGGTGCCGCTGTTGCAGAGTCGGACCTTCTTCATGCTCGGGAAGGCCTTCTGGATCGTCTCGATGTACTCGACGTACAGCTCCGTCGTGATTCCGAGCATCGAGCCCGACTCGAGCTGCTTGATCACCTCGAGGGCGATGTCCCGGTCGTTGTGGCCTAGGAACAGGGCGCCGAAGCCCATCATGAAGTCGAGGATCTTGTTCCCGTCGACATCGTAGATGTAGCCGCCGTCGCCGTAGTCGGCCAGGAACGGGTGGGGCTTGAAGAAGCGGATGTTGCTCTCGACCCCGCCGGGCGTGATTTTCGCCGCTCGGCGCCAGAGCTGCGCGCTCTTCTTGTGCCTGTTCAGGTACCTCCGGCTGAACTTCTGGGCGGGCAACGGACCACCTCCAGGCGGACGCGCGGCGGCGACCGGCCGGACGCCGAGAACCGATCGCGGGGGGATTCCCGCGGGATGACGACCCGCGGAAAACGCGCTCGGACCTCGTCCGCGTGGACGGAATCGAGAAAGGCTTCGAGACTATGAATAGCTTTCCTACTTAGGTTCTGTTTTTGATATCGCTATGAGAATGCAATATAATTCAACGTAGAAGCTAAACCATATGTCCGACGCGCGTCTGCCGCATGACTATATAACGGGCCATATAAAGGCCATAAGGCGGACGTACATTCCGCGGCGTTCGAGGGCTTAACCGACGGCGGCAGAGGACCGCGCCCCTTCCGTAGGATGCACGTTTCCGTGCCCTCGTCGACTCGGTTGAACCCGAACGGGTCCGGGAGGGGATGCGTGGGGCAGGATTTGAACCTGCGAACCTCTGCAGGACAGGATCCTGAGTCCTGCGCCTTTGACCAAGCTTGGCAACCCACGCACTGGGCCGCCGTGCGATGCGAGCGAATCCTATTAACCTTGCCGGGGCCGAGGGAATCCGGCGAATCCCTTAAGTCGTCGCTGTGGTTTTGATGGCGACGTGTTCGAGAAGCGCGACGTTCGCACCCTCGCCCAAGTGAAGCGCGACGAGGTGTGGCCAAGAGCCTGGGACTGGTGGGCGCGCCAGGGCTTCCGACTTGAGCCGACGGGGCCCTATCGATTCCGTGGCTCCTCGTTCTACGCGCGGATCGGGCTGCGCCGGGAAGTCCGGCTCGGCCTCGACGAGGCGACCGGGGGGACCACGGTCGACCTCGCCTTCAATGCGAGCCTTACGGACGAGGGCCTCGTGGGTGGCGCCGTCGCCGCCGTACTGTTCCTCCCCGTGGCCGTCGTCGGCGGTGCGATATCCTATACGGAGTACGAGACGGATGCGCAGAACCTCATGAACGCGTTCTGGCAGTACGTGAACGCGGCGGCGGGCCAAGGCCCGGCGAGTCCTGTGCCCGTCCCGCCCCCGTGCTCGCGGTGCGGCGCCGCCCTGCTGCCGGACTGGAAGGTCTGTCCGTACTGCGGCACGTCGCGCCCCGCGGCCCCTTGAGGAAGGGCGTCCTACCGCCGCCGCTTCATGATCTTCATGAAGCCACCGGATTCGAAGACCTGAAGCCTCCGGTCCGCCAAGGTGTCGCGGAAGTCGTCCCAGCTGATGACCTCGAGGCGCGTGTTCCGCCCCTTCGTGAACTGGATGCCGTCCGTCCCCCGGACGCGGCCCGGGCGAAGCCCCTTCTTCTTCGCCTTCTCGATCGCGGCCTCCACGCTGATCGGTTCCATGACCATTGAATTCCCTCCGGGGACTCCCGTCCGGCCCTCCGGGTGGCGACGCATCCGGTCGTCGCTATATAATCGTTGGCCGCGCTCCTTCGGCGGCCGCGGGGGACCCGCGAAGGGATTTCTACGCGGGCCCCATTCCCCCGTGTGGCTCGCTTCGGCTCCTCCGGGATTCGAGGGCTCGCGAACGTGGACGTGACCCCGGATCTCGCCCTCGCCATCGGCAAGACGCTCGGCGAGCTGTACGGTACCGTGATCGTGGGCCGGGACCCGCGGACGACCGGGTCCATGCTCGCGGCGTCGCTATGCGCGGGCGTCCTCTCCGCGGGCGGGGACGCGACCGACGCGGGGATCGTCTCCACCCCGACCCTCGCTCGCGGCACAACGGAGTACGGCTGCGGAGCCGTGATCACGGCGTCCCACAACCCTGCGCCGTACAACGGGGTCAAGCTGTGGAACCCAGACGGCATGGCGTTCGACGAACGTCAGCAGGAGGAGATCGAGAGTGCCCTCGACTCGGGACGGTTCCGTTCCGCATCGTGGGACCGGGTCGGTCGCCTGCTCGCGCGGGACGATCTCGTCGACCAGCACATCGACGCGGTCCGCGCGGAACTCGGCTCCGCGAAGGTGCGCGTCGTCGTGGACTGCGGCTGTGGCGCCACGGCGACGATCACACCGCGTCTCCTCCGGGAGCTCGGGTGCGAGGTCATCGCGATCAACGCGCAGCTCGACGGCCGGTTCCCGGGCCGGGATCCGGAGCCCGCGGAGGCGAACCTGTCCGCGCTCGCGGCAACGGTGCGTGCGACGGGTGCGGACCTCGGGATTGCCCACGACGGCGACGGGGACCGCATGGTCGCCACGGACCGGAGTGGCACCTTCGTCGACGGCGACAAGCTCCTCGCGATCTTCGCGCGGCAGGAAGTGCGCCGGGCTCTCGTCGTCCCCGTCGATGCCTCGATGGCGCTCGACGACATGTTCCCCCGGGCCAAGATCTGGCGGACGCGCGTGGGCGACGTCTTTGTGGCCCAGGAGGTGAAGCGGCGTGACGCAGACTTCGGAGGGGAGCCGTCGGGGACGTGGATCTTCCCCAGGTCGAGCCTCTGTCCGGACGGCGTGTACGCGGCTGCGCGACTCGTGGCCCTCGTCGCGACCCGGCCTCTCGCGGAGCTCGTCCGCGAAATCCCGACGTACCCCGCCGTGCGAGGCGCGATCCCGTTTGCCCCGGATCGGCGCGCGGCAATCGCGAAGAGTCTCGACGCCGCGTTGCGCGCTCTCGGCGGCGACGTCTCGACGGTCGACGGGTGGCGGCTGCAGTTCGAGGACGGATGGGCCCTCGTCCGTTTTTCCGGGACGGAACCGAAAATCCGTCTTCTCGCGGAGTCGCGCGATGAGCGCAGGGCAAAGGAGATATACGCTGCGGTCCTATCGAGCGCGCAAGGCGCTGCATGAAGGCCGTCGTCCTTGCGGCTGGCGAAGGGACGCGGATGCGCCCCCTTACGGCCAACCTCCCGAAGCCCCTGCTTCCGGTCGCGGGGAAGCCGTTCCTCCAACACACGCTGGAGGCCCTCCGCGAGGCGGACGTGGCGGAGGTCGCCGTCCTGGTCGGATGGCAGGGCCATAGGATCCGCGAGCGGTTCGGGCGGGGTGCGGAGGTCGGCCTATCGATCGTCTACCAGGAGCAGGAGGAGCGGCTGGGGACCGCGCACGCGGTCGGCGCCCTCCGGTCCCACGTGGACGGCGCGTTCCTCAGCGTGAACGGGGACGTCGTGGTGTCCGGCGGCGCGCTGAAGGCGATGATCGCCCACTACGCGAAGGTGGGCGGGCCCGTGATCGCACTCGCCGAGGTGGCGGATCCGCGACCCTTCGGGGTCGTGGATCTCGATGACGGACGCGTCGTCGGCCTGGAGGAGAAACCCCGCACGCCGAAGTCGAACCTGATCAACGCCGGGATCTACATCTTCGGGCCCGACATCTTCCCGTTCATCGACCGCACGCCGAGATCCTCCCGCGGGGAGTTCGAGATCACGGACACGATTCGCGCGATGATCGCCTCCCAGGACGTCCATGGATTTCGCCTCCCCGGCGATTGGATCGACGTCGGTCGCCCGTGGGACCTCCTCCGCGCGAATGCAGCCCTGCTCAGGCCGCTCAAGGGGACCGTCGAGGGGTCCGTCGAACCGGGGGCGAGCCTCGTCGGAGAGGTCCGCGTCGAGGAAGGCGCAACGGTCCGGCGTGGATCCTACGTCGAGGGCCCGACGATCATCGGTCCGGGGGCGGACATCGGCCCGAACTGCTACATCCGGCCCTCGACAACCCTCGGGCCTGGCGCGAAGGTGGGGAACGCCTGCGAGGTGAAGAACTCGATTGTCATGGCGTCGACGCACGTCCCGCACCAGAACTACGTCGGGGACAGCATCCTCGGCGAGCGCTGCAACCTCGGTGCAGGCACGAAGGTCGCGAACCTGCGACTCGACGAGGCGACGATCAGGGTCGTTTGGCGCGGCGCGGAGGTCGACACGGGCTTGCGCAAGCTCGGCGTGATCATGGGAGACGACGTGAAGATCGGGGTCAATGCGTCGATCGACCCCGGCACGATTGTCGGGGAGGAATCCTTCATCGGCCCCGGGGCGAGCGTCCGAGGGAACATCGCTCCGAGGAGCCGCATCTTCTGAGGGGCCGTCGATGCAAATCGCCCAGGTCTCTCCCTGGTTCTCTCCGCACCTGGGGGGCGTCGAGAGCCATGTGATGACCCTCTCCGCCGAACTCGCCTCGCGGGGCCATGAGGTCACCGTCGTCACGGCCCGCGACAATCCGGCGTCCCCACCGTCAGAAGTCATCCACGGGGTGCGCGTCGTCCGGGTCCGCTCCCGTGCGGTCCTGTTTCGCACCCCGCTGGCGCCGCGGATCAAACGCGTCCTCCGGGGCCTTCCGGCGGACCTCATCCACGCCCACTCCCCGCCTCCGCTGACCTCGTACTATGCGTCCGTCGTCGCGCGGGAGCGACGGCTCCCGTTCGTCGTCACGTATCACTGCGACGCGGAACTTGCGTCGCCCCTCGGTCCTCTCGTCGAGGGGTTCTACCGCCGGAGTTTCGGCGCGTCGACCCTCCGGCGCGCGGACCGGGTGATTGTGACGACGCGGACATACGCGATGACGAGCCGCACGGTGTTTCGATACAACCCCCTCGTCGTCCCCAACGCGGTTGACGACCGTCGCTTCCGCCCTGATGTGGATCCATCCGCCTTCCGGCAGGCCCACGCGGTCCCTCGGGATCGCCCGGTGGTCCTCCTCGTCGCGCGGATCGTCCCTCACAAGGGGATCGAGCACTTCGTCGAGGCCGCGCGATACGTCCGGGACGCCGTCTTCCTCGTCGCGGGAGAGGGATCCTCCCTCGCCGCGATGCGGGCGCTCGCGCGGAGCCTCGAGGTCTCCGACCGCGTGCGGTTCCTCGGTCGCATCCCGGAAGAGGATCTCCCCCACCTCTATGCCGCATGCGACGTCTTCGTGCTCCCGAGCGTCTCGCGCCTGGAGGCATTCGGAATTGCCGCCCTCGAGGCCATGGCGACCGCAAAACCCGTCGTCGTTGCGGACATCCCCGGCCTCCGCGAGGTCATCGACGACGGGAGGGAAGGACTGCTCGCAGAACCCGTGAACCCGCAGGACCTCGCGGAGAAGATCCGCCGGCTCCTGGGGGACCCCGCCCTGCGGGAGGAGATGGGTCGACGGGGCCGGGAGAAGGTCCTGTCCTCGTTCAGCATCGACCGGGTGACGGATCGGATCGAGGAGATCTACGCGGCCGTCCTCGCATCGAAGTCCGGTCAGGACACGACCCGGAGCGGGATGCGCTCGCCCGCGTAGGTCCAGCCGGCCCAGGAGCCCTCCGAGTACGGATGGCCGACGATGATGTGCACGCCGCCGAACTTGCTGAACAGCCGCAGGTCCTCGTCCGACGGCTCCAGGACCCCGTTCGGATGGGAGTGGATCGTGCCGACAACGGAGAAGTCCGCCGGTAGCATGTGGAACTGGAACACGGCGTGCCTCTCGCCCGACACGGTGCCGGGGAGGAGGAGCAGCTCGGTGATCGTGCCTTCCTCCGCGCGGAGGATTGCCCCGAACTCCCGCGGATGCATGTCCCGCGAGGCCTCGAGGATCATCCGCAAGGTCTTCCGCACGATTGCGTCGACTCGCTTCGGCATGGGATCAGGTCACTGGCGGGAGAGCTTCTCTTCGATCCGGCGGTAGAAGTCGTCACGGAACCGGACGAAGCGCGCCCGGCGCTCGGACCCCGTGAGCACGACGTCCTCCGCCCCCTTGAGGACGAACTCGTGCTGGCCGTCGAGGACGAGGAGGCACTCCCGCGGCTTCACGAGGCGGACGCTCACCTCGCTCGTCGCGGGGAACACGTATGCGCGCATCGCAGGCTTGAACGGCGCGATCGCCGTCACCATGATTGCGTCCACGCGGGGATCCACGATCGGTCCGCCCGCGGACATCGAATACGACGTCGAGCCCGTCGGCGTCGCAATCACGATCCCGTCCGCGCGGACCCGTTGCGCGACGGTACCGTCGACGCGAATCTCAAAATGCCGGATCTTCGCGACATGTGCGGTGTGGACGACGGCCTCGTTCGCGCAGTCGTAGGAACGCCTCCCGTCGACCGTGACCTTGAGGCGGAGGCGCTCCTCGACCCTGTAGTCCCCTTCCGCGATCCTTTCGAGGTAGACCCCCACCTCGTCCGCGTACGCCTCCGCAAGGAACCCGAGGGACCCCGAGTTGATCCCGAACACGATTGCGTCGGAGA
This sequence comes from Euryarchaeota archaeon RBG_16_67_27, assembly GCA_001800745.1. GTDB lineage: Archaea > Thermoplasmatota > Thermoplasmata > RBG-16-68-12 > RBG-16-68-12 > RBG-16-68-12. The sequence goes on along the minus strand of MGVZ01000040.1, from coordinate 51,660 downwards.
GCTGGAGTGCCCGCAGGATTGTGCCGTCTCCGCCGACCGCGAGGAGCACGTCCGGGCGCATGTCCGCGAGGGCGATACCCGACGCCCCCAGGCTCTGCGCGAGGTCCGTCTCGATGAGCACCTCGTGCTTGCGATCGAGGAGACCGACGATTCGCTTCGCCGCCTCCCGTGCGCTCGGGATCTGCGGGTTCGCCGTGACGCCGAACTTCAACGGATCACCTCCAGTACTTTCCGGTCGCCCACCGCGACGAGGTCCGTCCGCGCGTCCGCGCGCAGGGGCAGGTCGAGCTCGTTGCCATCGAGGTCGAGGACGTGCCCCCCGGCCTCTCGGACGATCAGCGTCCCGGCGGCGATGTCCACGGCGCGGAGCTTTGACTCCTGCACCGCGCTGTGCATGTAGTACATGTCCGCGGCGCCCGTCGCGACGAGGCAGAGGTCCAGGGACGCCGCACCGAGGTTCCGGACCCGGCGCGCACGGGAAGCGACCTGGGCGGCGTCTGGCGCCGCGTTCGTGCCGAGGTAGACGCTGAACAGGGAGTCGTGCGGGTCGAACGGGCGCGCGCGGACCTCGCGGTTGTTCCTCTGGGCGCCGCGTCCCTTCGCCGCGTAGTACGTCGCACCCGTGACGAGGTCACGGACGAGGCCCTCCTCGACGTCGGAGAGACTCCTCCGCCCGATCGCGAGGGAGACGGAGTATGCCGGCACCCCGCGGATCGCGTTGTGCGTGCCGTCGATCGGATCGAGGACGAGGGTCGCGTCCCCTCCCCGGTCGACGAATCCCTCCTCCTCGCTGAGCACGTCGAACGTCGCCCCCTCGTAGTCGAGCACGCGGAGAACCGCGGCTTCCGCTGCCCGGTCGATCCGTGCGCTCGGCGCTCCATCCGCCCCACGGCCGACGACCTCCCCTGGGTCGCCCTCGAGCTGGGCCACGGCCCGCTGGACCGCGTCCGCGAGCTCCAGAAGGAGCTCCTTCATGCCGCGCGCTACAGGCTCGGTCAATATAGAATTATCGCACGGTCGGTCCCGCCCCTGGAGCCCGCGGGGACCGCACACGTTATGTTTATATAGAAGTCCCAACATAGGCGACCGACTATTTCCCTCTACGGAGGAACGCTACCATGATGCCAGCAGGAACACCCATTTTCGTCTTGAAGGAAGGGACCCGCCGGGACCGGGGAAAGGGCGCGCAGTTCAACAACATCGCGGCCGCAAAGGCCGTGGCGGACGCCGTCCGATCGACCCTCGGCCCGCGTGGGATGGACAAGATGCTCGTCGACAGCCTCGGGGACGTCGTGATCACGAACGACGGGGTCACGATCCTGAAGGAGATCGACATCGAGCACCCCGCCGCAAAGATGCTCGTCGAGGTCGCGAAGACCCAGGACGAGGAAGCCGGCGACGGGACGACGACCGCCGTGATCCTCGCCGGGGAACTCCTCAAGAAGGCGGAGGACCTCGTCGAGCAGAACATCCACCCGACCGTGATCGCCGCAGGATACCGCCTTGCGAGCGACCGCGCGAAGGACGTGATCGAGAAGGTCGCCTCCCGGGTGACGATCAAGGACGCCGACGTCCTGAAGAAGGTCGCGATGACCGCGATGTCCTCGAAGTCGGCGAGCGGCCACAAGGAGCACCTCGCGGACATCTCCGTGAAGGCGGTCTCCACGGTCGCTGAGCAGAGGGCGGACGGCTCGTACTTCGTCGATGACGACAACATCCAGATCGTGAAGAAGCAAGGTCACTCGATCGCGGACACGGAGCTCGTCGACGGGATCATCGTCGACAAAGAGCGCGTGCATCCCGGGATGCCAAGCGAGGTCAAGGACGCGAAGGTCGCTCTCCTCGACTCGGCGCTCGAGGTGAAGAAGACGGAGATCGACGCGAAGATCGAGATCACGGACCCGACGCAGCTCCAAGCGTTCCTCAATGAGGAGGAAGCGATGCTCAAGCGGATGGTCGAGATCGTCCGGAAGAGTGGCGCCACCGTCGTGTTCTGTCAGAAGGGCATCGACGACCTCGCGCAGCACTACCTCGCCAAGCAGGAGATCTACGCGGTCCGCCGGGTCAAGAAGTCCGACATGGAGAAGCTCGCGAAGGCGACGGGCGGCAAGATCGTCACGAAGCTCGACGAGCTCTCGAAGGACGACCTCGGGTACGCCAAGCTCGTCTTCGAGAAGAAGATCGGCGACGACGAGATGACGTTCGTCACGGGCTGCAAGAACCCGAAGGCCGTGTCGATCCTCATCCGCGGCGGCACCGAGCACGTCGTCGACGAGGTCGAGCGGTCCCTCGAGGACAGCACGTCCGTGGTCGCGGTCGCGATCGAGGACGGCAAGGTGATCACGGGCGGGGGCTCCACGGCGATGGAAATCGCCCTCGGGCTGCGAAACTTCGCGGCGACGGTCGGCGGACGGGAGCAGATCGCGATCGAGGCATTCGCGGACGCGGTCGAGGTCGTTCCGAGGACCCTCTCCGAGAACGCGGGCCTCGACCCGATCGACACGCTCATCGCGCTCCGGAAGGCGCACAGCCAGGGGAGCAAGTACGCGGGCATCAACGTGTTCACGGGGAAGGTCTCCAACATGAAGACGGAGAACGTGATTGAGCCGCTCCGCGTGGGCACCCAGGCGATCTCCTCGGCGACGGATGCGGCGGTCATGATCCTCCGCATCGACGACGTGATCGCCGCGAAGGCGGGCGAGATGGGGAAGGGCGCCGGCAAGGGTGGCGGCGAGGGCGGCGAAGGGGGCGACGGCGAGGAGTTCTGAGCGGGCCTCGGGGAGGCCCGGGTGGTCTCCATGGACGCCGGCCGGTTCCCGGGGCCCTTCGGGCCCCGCGACTCTTCTCGTCGGCCGTCCCGTCCGCGGGATCGTCCCGCGGGCCTCCCGTTCCCCGCACCCTCCTGTCATGGGGACGGACCCGTGTGCCGCCCCACGCCTTGGTTCGCGCGACCTTCGAGGCGCACATCGGGTCGCATCCTCAAGGGTCACGGCCATGTCTGAGGAGACTCGACCCGTCGATGAGTCGGGCGCGACGCCCGAGGGGCGCGAGGCCCCGGCCAGCTCGGATCTGAAGGAGGAACTCGAGGCGACCCGGCGGGAGCGGCTTGACCTGTTCGAACGGCTGCAATACCTCCAGGCGGATTTCGAGAACTTCCGCAAGCGGACGGCACGCGACGCGGAAGCTCTCGTGAAGGTCGCGCACGAGGCCCTCGTCGCCCGGCTGCTCCCGGTCCTCGATGATTTCGACGCCGCCCTCGCGAGCGTCCAGGGAGACGCCTCGAAGGGTCTCCGGATGGTCCACGGCAACCTCCTCAGGGCGCTCTCCGAGGCCGGCCTCCAGGAGATCCCCGCCCACGGGGCCACGTTCGATCCCTATGTTCACGACTGCATCCAGTGGGTTCCCGAATCCGGGGTGCCGGACGGCACCGTCAAGGAGGTCGTCCGCAAAGGGTACCGGTTGCAGGACCGGATCCTGCGTCCCGCGCAAGTCATCGTTGTGAGAAACGGAGGAGATTCGAATGCCTAGGATCATCGGAATCGACCTCGGGACGACCAATTCCGAGGCCGCGTATATGGAACAGGGCGCGCCGAAGATCATCCCGAGTGCCGAGGGCTCCACGTATGGGGGCAAGATGTTCCCGTCCGTCGTCGGGTTCACGAAAGATGGGATCCTCGTCGGCGAGCCCGCGAAGCGCCAGGCCGTGCTCAACCCCGAGAAGACGGTCATGCAAATCAAGCGGAAGATGGGGACGGACCACAAGGTCCGGATCGACGGGAAGGACTACTCGCCGCCGGAGATCTCCGCGATGGTCCTCCGGAAAATCAGGACGGACGCGGAGGCCTTCCTCGGGGAGAAGATCTCCCAGGCCGTGATCACCGTCCCCGCGTACTTCAATGACAACCAGCGCCAGGCGACGAAGGACGCGGGCAAGATCGCGGGGCTCGAGGTTCTCCGGCTCGTGAACGAGCCGACGGCCGCGGCGCTTGCCTACGGCCTCGACAAGAAGGGTGAGGGCAGGATCTGCGTCCTGGATCTCGGAGGCGGAACCTTCGACGTGACTCTGATGGAGATGGGCGACGGCGTCTTCGAGGTCGCCTCCACTTCCGGCGATACCCAGCTCGGGGGGCTCGACATGGACAACGCGCTCGTCCAGTGGCTCGCCTCCGAGTGCCGGAGCGAGCACGGCGTCGACCTGTCCGGGGACCGCCAGGCGATGCAGCGCCTCCGCGACGCGGGAGAGAAGGCGAAGATCGAGCTCTCGAGCACCGTGGAGACGACGATTAACCTCCCGTTCATCGCGCAGAAGGGAGGCCAGCCCCTCCACCTGGAGCGGAAGCTGTCCCGCGCGAAGCTGGAGTCCCTGATTGAGCCCGTGCTCGCGCGTCTCGAGACCCCGATTCGCCAGGCGTTCAAGGACGCGAAATGGGAGCCGAAGGACGTGAACCACGTCATCCTCGTCGGAGGCCCGACCCGGATGCCCGTAGTCCGCGAGCGGTTCGAGAGGATCCTCGGGCGGCCCCCGGAGCGCGGTGTCGACCCCATGCAGTGCGTGGCCCTCGGCGCGGCGATCCAGGGGGCCGTCCTGAGCGGCGAGGTGAAGGACATCCTCCTCCTCGACGTGACGCCCCTGAGCCTGGGCGTGGAGACCCAAGGGGGGATTGTGCACAAGCTCATCGAGCGGAACGCGACGATCCCCACGCGGAAGGGCGAGACCTTCACAACCGCGGCGGACAGCCAGACGACGGTCGAGGTCCACGTCCTCCAAGGCGAGCGGCCGATGGCGGACCAGAACGTGAGCCTGGGGAAGTTCCTCCTGTCGGGGATCCCGCCCGCGCCGAGGCACGTCCCCCAGATCGAGGTCACGTTCGACATCGACGCGAATGGCATCCTGAACGTGGCCGCGACGGACAAGGCGACAGGCAAGACGGAGAAGCTCACGATCATGGCACCCCAGCGGATGGACCATGCGAAGATCGACCAGGCGATGAAGGACGCCGAGATCTATGCGGAGGACGACCGCAGGCGCCGGGAGCTCGTCGAGGCCCGGAACCAGGCCGATTCCCTCGTCTACTCCACGGAGAAGATGCTCAAGGAGCTGGCTTCCAAGATCTCCGAGGCGACGCGCAATGCCGTCGAGGCGGCGGTCGAGGCGCTGAAGAAGGTCCAGCACTCCGACGATATCTCGGAGCTCCGGCGGGCAATGGAGGAGCTGCAGAGGGAGGCGCAGAAGATCGGGCTCGAGATGTACCAACAGGGGCAACCGTCGGCGCCGCCCCCCTCCGGAGGGGAACCGGGACCTGAGGGACCCGGGGTCGTGGATGCAGACTTCGAGGACGTAGACAAGAAGTAGACGCGGCGGATATCGCAGAACGAGCTGGGCATGGGCGAACCCGACTACTATGGGACCCTCGGCGTCCCGCGCGGGGCGACGAAGGACGAGATCAAGCGCGCGTACCGCAGGCTCGCGAAGAAGCACCATCCCGACCTGAACAAGGAGAACCCGAAAGCCTCGGAGGAGAAGTTCAAGCAGGTCTCCGAGGCGTATGAGGCGCTCGTCGACGAGGACAAGCGTCGGATCTACGACGAGTACGGTGCGGAAGGGCTCCGACAGCAGGTCTGGGGCGGGGAAGGCTTCGACTGGTCCCGCTTCACTCACGCGTCGGACATCGAGGACATCTTCGGCCGGGACTTCTTCTCGACGTTCTTCGGCCGGTCCGGGGTAGGGGGAAGCCTGGTCGAGGATCTCATGGGCGGCGGTCTCGGCCGGCGGCGGGGGCCGGCCCCGGGTCGGAGCGTCCGCGTCGATGTCGAGGTCGGCCTCGAAGACCTCCTGCGCCCCGTCCGGCGGGAGCTCACGCTGCCCTACGACACGCCGTGCCCCGCGTGCGACGGCACCGGGGCGGAGGGCCGGCGCATGGTCACATGTCCTACGTGCGGGGGACGCGGCCAGGTGAGCCATTCCCAGCGGCGAGGCTACAGCCAGTTCATCACCGTCGGCGCGTGCCGGAAATGCCAGGGACGCGGCCAATGGCCGGACGTCCCGTGCAAGCCCTGTGCAGGGGAGGGCCGCGTCGCGGAGATGCGGCGGATCGCGGTGGAGGTCCCCGCGGGCGCTCCCGACGGCCTCCAGCTCCGGGTCCCGGGACGGGGAGAGGCCGGGGAGCGCGGAGCGGCGCCCGGGGATCTCTACGTCGTCGTGCATGTCTCGCGCCATCCCACGTTCGAGCGCGATGGCGCCGCCCTCCTCATGGACCTCCCGATTGGGTTCGCGCAGGCCGCGCTGGGTGCGGAGGTCGACGTCCCGACAATCGACGGATTCGCGCGGCTCCGGATTCCCGCGGGGACGGAGACCCACACCCTCCTCCGTCTCCGGGGGAAGGGCCTCCCCCCCTTCCGAGACTCGGGGCGCGGGGACCAGCTCGTCCGCGTGATGGTGATTACGCCCAAGCGGCTGAGCGCGGAGGAGCGCAAGCTCTTCGAGCGCCTTGCGGAACTGGAGAAAACCGGCGACGGTCGACGTCGACTCCTCGATCGGTTCCGGGAACCCTAGGGGAACGGAATCCCGGCGAGGAACGAGACCAGCTTGATCATCCCGTAGAAGGCGACGAGGGCACCGACCACGGTCAAGATCGCGAGCGCGTCCCTGAGAAGCAGACCCTTCGAGTCGAGTTCTTGGCCCGTCTCAGCAGCCATTTCGGGGCGGTTCCTCCGACGCTCCGATGGTCCTCCTGCGTATGAATCGGTTCCGGGCAGATTTTCACCGGTGTGAATCAACTCTGATATCACGCGCCCGGCCAAGGGTTATCTCCCGCGAGGCCGTTAACGCGGTCGAGATGCGCAAGGTCCTCGGCATCCTCACGGGGGATTTCCGCCTGTATCACGACCTCGTCGCTGCGCTCAGGGCCCGGGACATCCCGTTCGTGAGCCTCTCCTCCTCCCGACGGATCCCGGAGACCGTCGGGGCCATCCTCACGTCCCCGGCGGAGGCATCCGAGGTCCGGGGACCGCGTGTCGTCCCGGTGGACGACTTGCCCTCGGCGATCGCGAAGGCGCTGCAGCTCCTCCGAGGCCGGTCGGAATGGCGGGATCTTTCCATCGGCGTGGACCCGGGTCGGGCACCGGGCGTCGCCGTGGTCGGGGACGGAGAGGTCCTCGATACCCGCATCGCCGAGACCCCGGAGGCCGTCGCGAAGGAGGTCCGGACGGCCCTCCGGACGTTCCCTGCGGCACGGGTCCGGGTGCGGGTCGGCCACGGCGACCCCACGAACCGGAACCGGATCCTGAACGCCCTCGTCCAGGAGAGCGTGCGCGTGGAGGTCGTCGACGAGGCCGGTACGACGCGGAGGACGGCGCAACCGGACGTCGATGCCGCGATCGACATCGCGCGGACGCCCGGGGTGCAGGTCAAGCCGCCGTTCGAGATTCGTCCGACACGCGGCGAGGTCCGCGAGATCCAACGACGGTCACGGCTCGACAGCGAGGGCGAGGTCACGATCTCCGCGGAGCTCGCAGTCGCCGTCGCCCGCGGCGAGGTCTCCCTCGACGAGGCGATCCAGCGACAACGCAGCCGGGACCGGAAGTCAGAGGACTAGGCCGTACCGCGCCTCGAGTTCCTTCCGTCGCTTGAAGTACATCTCCTCCGCGATCTCGCCCGCCGCGAGCTTCGCCTCGAGCGCCTCGAGTTCCCGTCCGAAATCGGAGCGGAACGCAGCGGAGTACTCCTTCACGACCCGCTCGAGCGCGTCGAGGAGGTCCCGTCCGCGCTGCGTCACCTGATACACGATCCGCGGCCGCCCCGTCGGCGGGAACATCGCGGCACGGTCCACAAGGCCCCAGTCGAACAGCTCGACGAGCTGCTTGTCCACGGACGTCCGACGAATCTTGAGTTTCTTCGCGAGGTCCTCGGGGTGGTCGAACCCCTGCTGGAGGAGCCGGAGGATCTGCCGTCGGGTCTCCGAGGAGGCGATTCGGACGAGCTCGAGGGCCTCGGGCATCGTGGGGCGGCATCCCGCGACGCCCTACATCAAAGTTCTTCCTCCTCCCGCCGGACGACATCTCCCTCCAGGGAGACGTTGTCCCGCAGTCGGGAGAGGTTGTTATTTTTATCCGCGAATCTTGTATAAATAACGAGGGCCCATTGTCGATTACATGTTCCGGGCCAAGTCGGCGAACATGGCAGAGATCGTCGCACACGAGGCGGAAGGCGCCCTCGCGGACACAGCGCGATCCCTGGCGAGGCGATTCGCAACACGCGAGCGAGTCGTGGCAGGGAGTGCACAGCGGTTCCCGGTGAACGAAACGTATTTCGCCGCGCGCCTTCCTACCCCGGCAGGTTGGGTCCAGGCCCTGCGATAGACGCCGGACCGAGGGGGACGACGGCGATGCGACGGAAGGACATCCTGCGGCGACTCGAGGAGCGCCTCGCGCGCGGCGAGATTTCCGAGGGGACGTACATCGACATCAAGGCCCGGTACGAGTCGGAGCCCGAGGAGCCGGAGGAGGCCATGCCGCCCGCGGACGCCTCCTTCCAAGAGAGCATCGCCCAGGTCACCGAGGATGCGACGAGGGCCGCGGGCGAGGCCGTGCGCGCAGCGGGCGAGGCGATCAGGGCGGTTGACTTCAGCGGCCTGGGTGTCAGGCTCAGTGACGAAGTGATCAAGATCGCCGGCGCGGGAACCGTCACGGGCCAGCCCGTTCGCACCCGCGAGTTCAAGGCCGCGGGGAGCGCACGGGTCCAAGGCGACCTCGAGGCCGTGGAGGCGAAGGTCGCGGGGGCTTGTGCCTTCGAGGGAAACGTGCGCGTGACGGAGCTGCGGGCCTCGGGGTCCACACAGATCAACGGCTCGCTCGACGCCCATGAGGTCGAGTCGAGCGGCTCCCTCCGGGTCGCCAAGGACGTCAACGCCCACGAGGTCATGACGAGCGGGAGCCTCCGCGTCGGTGGCAAGGTCAAGGTCCACGAGTTCCACTCGAGCGGGAGCGTGCGGATCGAGGGCGAGCTCGAGGCCGACGAGGTCCTCATCGAACTCGGCGGAACCTCGTACGTCAAGTCGATCCGCGCCCAGGAGATCCAGGTGAAGGGGACGGGGGGGTTCCTCCGACCCCGAGGGGAGCTCACCGTGGAGACGATCGAGTCCGACGAGGTCTACCTCGAGGGGACGGAGGCGAATCTCGTTCGCGGGAACGAGGTGCGGGTGGGGCCCCACTGCCGGATCCGGACCGTGGAGGCTCGTGAGCTCGTCGTGCACGAGTCGAGCGAGGTACAGGAACGGAAGGTCCCCCCCTCGTGAGGCGAACGCAACGGACCCCGAGGCGTTCGATTTCCGGTCCGCAAAGTTGATATGAGCCCGAACCTTTGGAACCGCTCGTGCCGGAGAAGGTCCAGCTGAAGGTGGCCGAGGCTCCCCAATCGGACGTCGGGCTTGGCCGCGCCCGTGTCGACACGAAAACCCGCGTCGCGCTCGGCGTGGACGTCGGTGAGATCATCGAGATTGTCGGGAAGAAGTCCACAGCCGCGAAGCTGTTCCGGGTGATGCAGGAGGACGAGGGGAAAGGGATCATCCGGATCGACGGGCTCGTCCGGCGGAACGTCGGCGTGAGCCTCGGCGACAAAGTCGAGGTCCGCAAGGCCGAGGTGTTCCAGGGCGAGCGCGTCACGATCGCGCCGATCATCAGCGAGGGCCACAAGATCTCGTTCGGTCAGGGCATCGAGAACTTCGTCAAGCGGGGCCTCCTGAAGCGGCCTGTGAGCAAGGGAGACGTCGTCATCGTACCCGGCATCGCGCTCATGGGAGGCGCGCTCCCGTTCATGGTGATCAAGACCCAGCCGAAAGGGATCGTGCAGATCCACGACGACACGATCATCGAGATGAAGGAGGAACCGGTCCGCGAGGGCGAGGTCCTCACGCCGACGGTCACGTACGAGGACATCGGAGGCCTCAAGGAGGAGCTCATGAAGGTCCGTGAGATGATCGAGCTCCCCCTGAAGCACGCGGAGCTGTTCGAACGCCTCGGGATCGATCCTCCGAAGGGAGTCCTGCTCTACGGGCCACCGGGGACGGGGAAGACGCTCATCGCGAAGGCGGTCGCGACCGAGGCCGGCGCGAACTTCTACTCGATCCAGGGCCCGGAGATCATGTCGAAGTACTACGGACAGAGCGAGGAACGGCTCCGGGAGCGTTTCGAGGAGGCTCAGAAGAACGCGCCGTCCGTGTTGTTCATCGACGAGCTCGATTCGATCGCTCCGAAGCGCGAGGAGGTCACGGGAGAAGTCGAGCGGCGCGTCGTCGCGCAGCTCCTCACCCTCATGGACGGGCTGTCGGGCCGCGGGCAGGTCATCGTGATCGGCGCGACGAACCGCGACGAGGCGATTGACCCCGCGCTCCGCCGGCCGGGCCGTTTTGACCGGGAGATCGAAATCGGGGTCCCGGACCGCGACGGCCGCAAGGAGGTCCTCCAGATTCACACGCGCGGAATGCCGATCGAAGGCGTCGAGGAGGAGCGGGACCAGCTGCTCTCCGAGCTCTCCGACGTCACGCACGGCTTCGTCGGCGCGGACCTCGCCGCGCTCGCCCGGGAGTCCGCGATGAAGGCCCTTCGCCGATACCTGCCGGATCTCGACCTCGAGAAGCCGATCCCTGCGGAGACCTTGGAGAAAATGCGCGTCACCCCGGAGGACTTCAAGAACGCGCTCAAGGAGGTCGAGCCCAGTGCGATGCGCGAGGTCCTCGTCGAGATTCCGCGGATCCGGTGGGCCGACGTCGGGGGGCTCGAGGACATCAAGCTGAAGCTCCGCGAGGCCGTCGAGATGCCCCTGAAGGAGCCCGAGGCGTTCAAGCGGATGGGCATCCGCCCGCCGCGGGGCGTGATGCTCTCGGGCCCGCCGGGCTCCGGAAAGACCCTCCTCGCAAAGGCCGTGGCCACGGAGTCCGAGGCAAACTTCATCTCGATCAAGGGACCCGAGGTCATGTCGAAGTGGGTTGGAGAGTCGGAGAAGGCCGTCCGCATGATCTTCAAGAAGGCGAAGCAGGTCGCGCCCTGCATCGTCTTCCTCGACGAACTCGACGCGATCGCACACCGCCGCGGAACCGACAACGACAGCGGCGTGAGCGAGCGAGTCGTGAACCAGCTCCTCACGTCGATGGATGGCCTGGAGACCCTCGAGGGTGTCGTGATCATCGGGGCGACGAACCGCCCCGACATGATCGATCCCGCGCTCCTCCGGTCGGGTCGATTCGACCGGATCCTGCTCGTGCCGGCGCCGGACAAGGCTGCGCGCCTTGAGATCCTCAAGGTCCATACGAAAGAGATGCCCCTCGAAGGCGTTGACCTCGAGGAGCTCGCGGTCGAGCTGGACGGGTACACGGGTGCGGACATCGAAGGGCTGTGCCGGGAGGCTGCGATGATCGCCCTGAGGGAGAGCAAGAAGGCCCGGAAGGTGACGATGGCGCACTTCCAGGAGGCCGCGAAGTCCGTCGGCCCGAGTCTGGACGAGGATACGGTGAAGTTCTACGAGGAGATCGCGAAGCGCCTCGAGCGAGGCGTCGTCCGGCGTCGCCGGGAAGAGGAGCTCTCGTACCTCCGCTAGTCTGCTTCCTCAACCCGCCTCCGAGTACACGCTCCGTCCCGCGACGTACGTCCCGATGACACGTGCGGATGCGAGGCGATTCTCTCGGATCGTGAAGATATCGTCCGAGAGGACGATGAAGTCCGCGTACTTGCCCACGACGAGGGTCCCCCGCGTGGACTCCGCATGGCACGCGTATGCGGCCTGGCGGGTGTACGCGTCCACGGCCTCCTGCATCGTGATCCGATGCCCGGACGGTCCTCCTCGAAGGGAAAGCCGTCCCGTCGCCTCCCGGATACCGAGGAGGGGGTCCATCGGGGCCACGGGCCAGTCGCTCGCGAAGGCCAGGCTCGCACCCGCGTCGCGGAGCTCGCGCCAGGGGAACCCCGCGTCCGCCCGATCCGGGCCAACGGCGTCGCGCCATCGAGCCGTGAGCTCCGGGGCGGAGTGCCGCGGCATCATGCACGGGATCACGTCGAGCTGTGCGAACCGGGGCAGGTCCGACGGGGCGAGGAGCTCGCAGTGCTCGATCCTGTGGCGTCGGCCCGAGGTCTCGTTCGCTCGCGCCGCCGCCTCGTACGCGTCGAGGGCGAGGCGCGCACCCCGGTCTCCGCACGCGTGCGTGCAGATCTGGAAGCCTCGTCGGTCGAACTCCGCGACGATCTCTCGGAAGCGTTCGAAAGTGTAGAGCGCAGGTCCGCGTGCGCTCGGATCCCGGGTGTACGGATCGAGGAGCGCGGCGGTCCCCGTCTCCGCGACGCCATCGATGTAGAGTTTCACAGCGCCGACCTGGATCCAGTCGTCCTGGAACCCCGCCTTCGATGCCTCGAACCCGGCGTACGCGGACGGGTCCGTCGCCTCGGGGTGGTAGAGCGCGATCCGCATGCGCACGGTGAGTTCGCCCCGCGCGCGGAGGTCGGCGTAGGCGTGCACGTCTTCCCGGTTCACCTGGACGTCGAACGCGGTGGTGATCCCGCACCGGGAGGCCTCGGAGACGGTCCTCCGGAGGCCATCCAAGGACCGACGGGCCTGGACTTCCGGCACGAGGGGGGTCAGGTCGAACGTCCGCGTGAAAACGCCCGTAGGCTCCGAGGTTGCGGGGTCGAGCTGCATCTCTCCGACGTCCCGCCCGCGCTCCGCGGCGATCCGCTGGGCGATCCGGATGAAGCGGCTGTTCGCCCACCCGGTGTGGCCGTCCCAGGACGTGAGCAGTACGGGACGATCCGAGACGGTCGCGTCGAGGGCCTCCTTTCCGGGCATGCTCCCCGCTTGGAGCGCCTCATAGTCGAACCCATGCCCGATGAGGATTGCGTCGTCGGGGTGCTCCCTTGCGTACCGGGCGACTCGCTCTTGGACCTCTCCCAGGGACGGCCAGTCTGTGAGGTCGATCCACGTCCCGAGCTCGAACCCCCAGATGAGGTGTGTGTGCGCGTCGATGAACCCAGGGAGGATGAGACGTCCGTGAGCGTCGAGCCGTTTCGTCTTCGGCCCCGCGGATCGTTCCGTGTCCCGCGTGGCCCCGATCGCGACGATGCGGCCGTCTGTGCATGCGATCGCTTCCGCCCACGGGTCCGTTGGCCTTGCCGTGTAGATTTTCGCGTTCGTCACGAGGAGATCCGCGTTGCCCATCCGGCGCCACCCGCGTCGGGACCGCACATGCACTTCAAAGTTCTTCTGGCCAGGCGGTCCCTTTTTATCCGCGCCGTCCATTGTCGTCCCCATGCGCCCCACCGACTCTCTCAAGCGACTGACCGGTCAGGTGACACGCATCGGGGTGTCGAGGCTCGCCTTGGGCCTCGCGATCGTCCTCTCTCTCCTCGCCCTAGCGCTCCCGGTGTGGTCATTCACAGAACTCCGCGACGGATCGCGGGACGCTCACATCTTCGGGTGGACGACGGAGACGACGGAGGAGTTCGATAACGACGTGTGGGAGCGGACTGTGATCGAATCATATTCGCGCGTCGGCTACCCCTATCCGTTCATCGCCTCCACGGTCTCCGCAACGTACGTCCTCGCCCTCATCTTCCTCATCGTCCTCGTCGCGGTCATCGTCATCCTCGCGATGCCTCGGATGACGACGATCGGCCCCCTCGCGAAGCTCCTCGTTTGTATCCTCGTCGTGGCCGTCGGATTCCTCGCCCTCCTGTACCCCGTCCTCGTCCTACCGGGCGGCCTCGCGGCGGACACGGACCCCGATCCCGTCGGCGGGGGCTTCTGGGGCACGGCCGCGGCCCCGGGAGCGACGTTCACGTGGGGAGCGGGGCTCGGATGGTGGCTCCTCCTCCTTGCGGCGCTCGCCGGGACGCTCGGCAGCGCGCTCCCCTACCTCCGGGCGGTCCGAACGCTCGGTCCCTCGCGCCCTCAGGCCTGGCGTCCTGGGACCTGATCCGCGGGGCGTCGGGCACGGAACCTTCAAATAGAATGCGTCAGATGTCTGTCGGACGAAGGGGATGGGATCCCGTTGCGGCGGAGCCGCGTCGGGGCCCTCACCGAGTCGGGTGATGGGATGAAGAAGTTCGCCACGGAACTCCGCGGCAAGACCGTGATGACGAACGACGGTCAGATCCTGGGGACGATCGACAACTTCATGATCGACACGAAGAACGGGAAGCTTTCCGACGTCCTCGTGATGCCGGCAGAGAACGTCGCGCCGAAGGGCTTCAAGGTCGATCCCGCGGGCCGGCTCGTGCTGCCATTCCAGGGCATGCGGGCCGTGAAAGACGTCGTCGTGATGAACCTCTAGGGCGCGAGGTGCGCGGACCGCTGTCCTCTGGACGGTCACGATGGCTTCGACGCCCTCAGGGCTTCCAACGCGAGGGCGAGTTTCTCCGGCTCCTCGAGGAGGGCCGTGATCACGGCCTCGATGAGCGCCGTCGTGGACCACACCTCGATGATGAGGTCGGGGGCCTTGCCGAGAGACCACCCGACCCTGGGCTCCGCCACGGCGTCACTTCGTGATGTCCTTGAGCTTGCCCGCGAGCTCGGACAGGTCCATGCCCGTCAACGCCTTCACGAGCGCCGGTGCCGTCGCGGCGATGTCCACGACGCTGCTGACGAGCTGAGACGGCCCCCTCTCGCCCATGATGATGAGCTTCTGGGTCGTCTCGAGGGACTTCGCGGCGTTCGCGACGATCTCCGGGAGCTTCTCCACGATCAGCTGCGTGACCGCGGCCTTCCCGTACTGCTCCCACGCCGCCGCCTTCTTCGCCATCGCCTCGGCCTCCGCGAGCCCTCTTGCTCTGATCGCGTAGGCCTCCGCCTCGCCCTTCAGCCGGATGATGTCCGCCTCCGCGGTGCCTTCCTGGCGGATCCGTTCCGCCTCGCCCGCGGCCGTCCGCGCGAGCCGCTCGCGCTCGCCCTCCGCGATGAGGATCGCCCGCTCCTTCTCACCCTCTGCCGTGATCACGATCTTCCGCTTCTCGCCGTCCGCGATGGCGGCCATGGCGTCCGCTCCCATCTTCGCGGGCACGACCTGCGCGGCGATCTGCTCCTGCTCCCGCCGGCGTACCTCCTGCTGCTGGACGAGGACCTCCTGCTCCTTCGCGCGGATGTCGATCTTCCTCTGCTCGACGATCAGCTCCTGGTTCCGCTTCGCGGTCTGGAGCTGGAACGCGATCTCCTTGTTCGCTCGCTCGAGTTCGACCGTGGTTTCCGACTGCTGCTTGATGACGTCGCGATCCCGGTGATACTGGGCCACGTTCGCCTCCGCCTCCGCGTTCGCCTTCTCCGCCTGCTGCGCAGCCAGGGCCTCCGCGATCGTCGCCTCGCGGTTCGCGTTCGCCTTGCCCACGCGGGCGTCCCGCTTGACCTCCTCCGTCCGCTTCACGCCGAGGGCGTTCAGGTAGCCCATCGCGTCCTCGATCTCCTTGATGACGAAGGACCGGATCTCGATGCCCATGTTCCGGAGGTCGTTCCCCGCCATGCCGAGGATCTTCGACGCGATCGCGTCCCGGTCCGAGTTCACCTCCTCGACGGTGAGCGTGGCGCAGACCCCACGGACGTGACCCTCGAGGGTCTTCAGGGCGATTTCGTTGACTTCCTGGTCCGCCTTCCCGAGGAGGTTCTCGGCGGCGGTGTTCATTGTCGCCTCGTCCGAGGAGACCTTCACCTGGGCGACGGCCTTGATGTTGATCTTCGCCCCGGACCGCTTCACGTCCGTCACGATGTCGTTCACGATCAGGTCGAGGGTGCGGACGTCGAGCTTGAGCCACTCGATCGATTCGACGATCGGCACGATCACCTTCGCCCCGCCCGAGATCACCCGGTATCCGCGCCCGCCGGTCCCCCTCTGCCGCTTCCCATAGACGACCATCGCCATGTTCGGTGGGACTTTCTTGTACCGGCTCGCCGCGATCATGATTGCCGCTGCCACTCCAATGATGATTACCAGGATGATGAGTCCCTGGATGTCTCCGTTCGCCATTCGTCCACCTCCTACACCCTGTGCACTTTCACGGAATTCCCCACGATGGAATCGAGCGTGACGTGTTCGTCGGTGCCGATCGGCTCGTCCGCGATCGCCTGGAGGAGGGTCCGCCCCCGGGCCTCCGTGATCACGACGACCTGTCCCGGCTGGCCGGGACGGATCGGGACGAGGACCTGCCCCTTGTACCCGATGAGCTCCGACAGGTTCACGCGGGTCTCCGCCTGGGTCTTCACGAACACGTTGAGCATGAGGACCCACATCCCGCCCGCGATGAGGACCGCGAAGATGACGGCGAGGGTCGGCGTCCAGAACGCCCCGACGCCCATGCTCTCGAAGAGCGTTCCGAACCCGCCGAACGACGTACCGAAGACCGCGACGATCGGTAGGCTCAGGGGGCTCAGACCCGTGTCGACGCCCACCCCGACGTCATGGTCGAACCCGAAGTCACCGATGTCCCCGAGGACGAGTGTGATCAGCAGCAGGGCGAGGAAACCGATCATCAGCCAGGTGTACAGGCTCAGGCTCAGGAAATCCGCCAACGTCTCACTTCCACTCTCGCGTCACCCGTTCGTCCTTCTGAGGAGGGAGTCGAACGACCTCCTTCGTGCCGGCGACCCGCGTCCCGCAGTTCCAGCAGAAGGTGTCACCCGCGTGGAGCTTCACACCGCAGTACGCGCAGTACGCGCTGCCCCTCGGGGATGTCCCGGGAGGCGGGACCGCAGGCGGCGCCTTCGCTTCTGGTCTCCTGAGTGTGGGAGACTCCAACGCGGGTGCCGTCGGCTTTGCCGCGCGCGGCTCGACCTCGAACACGGTGCCGCACTCCCCGCACTGCCTGGTGTCCTCCGTGACGATCGCGCCGCAGATCGGGCAGACGTAGCCGCGGAACACGACGCCCCGGTGGCCGAAGCCGAGATCGCGGTTCTGATTGAACTCGAGATTCCGGCCGGAATCGAACTCGAGGGGACGCTGGGAATCGAACGTGCGCCCGCGGCTCGGATCGAAGCTGCGCCCTCGATCCGGATTGAAGTTGAGGATGTCCCCCACAACCCTCCCTCCGGTGACGTCCATTATTCAGGCGATAGCGGATAAACGTTGTGCTGGGAATCCCCTTGTCGGTCAGAGGAGGACGCGCCTCTCCTCCTTCACGACGTTCAGCACGACCTGGGTGTACGTGTTCTCCACGTATTCCATCGAGCCGAGGCGCTTGATGAACGCGTCGAGCTCCCGTGTGTTCCGCAGCCGCACGACGACGATCGAGTCCCATTCCCCCGTGACGTCGTACACGTGGGTCACCCGGTCGTCCTTGGCGATCCGCCGCTGGACCTCGAGGAGCTTCCCCTTGTGGATCTCGACGCCAACGACGGCCATGACGTCGAACCCGGTCTTCGCCTCGTCGATCAGGGGTGCGTAGCCCGTGATCACGCCTTCCGCCTCGAGCCGGTGGATGCGGTTCGAGACCGTGCTGATGCTCGCCTTCACCTCGCGGGCGAGGTCCCGGAAGGATTTGCGTGCGTCCGTGTTCAGATGTCGCAGGATGTTCAGGTCGAGGTCGTCGAGCTTCACGGTTGTCGTCATGGCGGGCCGCAGGCCCATCGCTTTGTCGGTTAAGAGGCTTGCCCGCCCGGCCAGCCGCGCGACCTTCGTTCGGTTTCGGTGAACCGAATTCGACATATGGCGCTCATGCGCTTAGAATTACGTTCAAATGCACGATTCTGTTGAAATAACCTTTATATATGCACATCGAAATCCCTTTCGGTGCAACGGACGGGTTTTTCTCGACGGTGGAAGGCAGCTGCAGGTTCTGAGGGAGGGTATCGATGAAAGCGAAGAAGGGCAACGTCGTGGACTCTGTGTTGAAGCGGATCGAGTCGGAGGGGATCCGGTGGGTCGATCTCCAGTTCGTCGACCTGCTCGGTGCGCTGCAACACATCACGATCCCCACGACGTCCCTGGGTCCCGACGAGTTCAAGCGCGGCATCGGCAAGCTCGATGGCTCCTCGATCAAGGGGTTCAAGGAAATCCACGAGTCGGACATGGTCATGAATCCCGACCCGTCCACGTTCGCGGTCCTCCCCTGGTACGGCGGGGAGCACAAGACCGCAAGGATGATCGTCGACGTGTACGAGGGGGCGACCCACGAGCGGTTCACACGCGACTCCCGATTCATCGCTGAGAAGGCCGTGCGGTTCGCGACGGACCAGGGCTTCGACACGACCTACTGGGGCCCCGAGATTGAGTTCTTCGTCTTCGACGGCATCCGCCTCCTGCCGACGCCGGAGCACGCGCGGAACCCCTGGTCCGGCGCGGGCTACGAGATCATCTCCCGCGAGGCGCCCTGGCACGACAACGGCGGCAAGAACTTTCCGATCCGGTTCAAGGAAGGGTATTACCCTGCCCCGCCCGCCGACACGCTCCAAGACTTCCGGAACGAGGCGTGCCGCGTCCTCACGGACTCCTTCGGGATGCGCCTCGACGCTCACCACCATGAGGTCGCGACCGCCGGCCAGTGCGAGATCGACATGCGCTACGACGAGCTCGTCCCCATGGCGGACAAGGTCGTCACGTACCGCTACACGATGAAGATGGTCGCCCACGGGATGGGGATGATTGCGACGTTCATGCCCAAGCCGATCTTCGGCGACAACGCGAGCGGGATGCACACGCACCAGAGTCTGTGGACCCGCGGGAAGAACGTGATGTACGATCCCGACGACGAGTATGCGGAGATCAGCCAGACGTGCCGGTACTACATTGGCGGGCTGATGGATCACGCGCGGGCCCTCTGCGCCTTCACGAACCCCACCACGAACTCGTACCGGCGGCTCGTGCCCGGATACGAGGCCCCCGTTTTCATCGCATGGTCAAAGGGCAACCGCTCCGCGAACATCCGGATTCCGATGTACTACCAGGGGATCGAGGCGGCGAAGCGGATCGAGTACCGCACGCCCGACCCCGCGGCGAACCCGTACCTCGCGTTCGCGGCGATGCTCTGCGCGGGCCTCGATGGAATCAAGCGGAAGATTGACCCCGGCGAACCCGTCGACGAGGACCTGTACCATCTGAGCCCACACAAGCGGAAGGAGTACGGCATCCGGGAGCTCCCGGGGTCCCTCAAGGAGGCGGTCGAGCACCTCCAGACGGACTACATGTTCCTCAAGACCGTGTTCACGCAGGATCTCTTGGAGAAGTACGAGGAATTGAAGCTCGACGAGCACCTGCAGACGTCGCTCCGGCCGTCGCCGTACGAGATCTACCGATACATGGACGCTTGAGGTCCCCGCGCGATTGCGGCCTGTGCGATCGCGGCTCTCGCGAGCCTTGGCCTTCTGCTCGTCCTCACGGTCTCCGACAGCGGGATTACCCGGATGGCTCTCCCCATCGCCCAGTGCCTGAGCCCCGCGGCGGCCGCGAGGATGTTCAGGGCGCCCGCTCGGTCGTTGTCGAGGCGCGGTTCTCAGGCACCGCGTGAACCGGCCCCAGCGTACACCCAGAACCTTTATGGCCCTCCCGCGGTTCGCGGCGCCATCCAGCGGGGGCACACGATGGCCGACGACATGAAGGAGACGAAGATTCTCGAGATCGCGAAGCGGGAGAAAGTCCAGTTCGTGCAAATCCAGTTCATGGACCTCCTGGGTTTCGTGAAGACGGTCACGATTCCCACGACGAAGCTCGAGCGGGCCCTCGACGAGGGTGTCGTCTTCGACGGGTCCTCCGTCGTCGGATACGCGACGATCGAGGAGAGCGACATGCGGGCGCATCCCGTGCCCGAGACGTTCCGCGTCTTCCCCTGGACGTCCGGGGATCTCAAGACGGCAGGGATCGTGTGCAACGTGTACGACTCGAAGGGGAGCCGCTTCACAGGCGATCCGCGATACGTCCTCGAGCTAGTGATGAAGCGCGCGCGGGAGATGGGGTACGTGCCCCACACGGGCCCCGAGTACGAATTCTTCCTCTTCAAGCTCGACGGGACCGGCCGGCCAACAAACGTGCCGAGCGATTCCGGGCGCTACTTCGAGCAACTCCCCATGGACGCGGGCGAGGCCGTACGGAAGAAGGTCTCCCTCTACGCGAACGAGATGGGCTTCGACGCGGAGGCGAGCCACCACGAGGTCGCACCTGGGCAACACGAGATCGACCTCCGGTACGCGGACGCGATGACGTCGGCGGACCGGGTGATGGCCCTGAAGCATGCGATCCGGACCGTTGCCTTGGAGCTTGGTCTCCATGCGACGTTCATGCCCAAGCCGGTCTTCGGGGTGAACGGATCCGGGATGCACGTCCACCAGAGCCTGATCACTCCCCACGGCGAGAACGCGTTCTACGAGCCGACGGCGAAGTGGGAGCTCTCCCCCCTCATGCTCCACTACCTCGCGGGGATCCTGACGTACGCGCGGGAGACCTGCGCCGTCCTCGCGTCGTGGGTGAACTCGTACAAGCGGCTTGTCCCGGGTTACGAAGCGCCCGTGTACATCTGCTGGGCGAACAAGAACCGATCCGCCATGGTCCGGATCCCGCAGGGGCGGGGGATGTCCACGCGGATGGAGGTCCGGAACCCGGACCCCGCAGGGAATCCCTACCTCCAGTACGCGGCGATGATCGCTGCGGGCCTCGCAGGGATCGAGAGGAAGCTCGAGCCCCCGGAGCCCATGGAGACGGACATCTACGCCCTCACGGCGGCGGATCGGCGGAAGCTCGGGATCGCGTCCCTCCCCGGGAACCTCGAGGAAGCGTTGAACGAGTTCGAGCGGTCCGAGCTCATGCGGGAGACGATGGGGGCCCATGTGTTCACCCACGTCCTGTATCTCAAGCGGCAGGAATGGGACGAGTACCGGACCCGGGTCACCGACTACGAGGTCGAGAAATTCCTTCCCATCCTGTGAGCAGCCCAACGGCTTTAAGCCGGGGACCGCGTCTTGGGGACGAATCACATGGCCGAGAACCGCGATGCCGTTGCCGAGGAGCGGCGGATCCTCAAGGAGGCTCGGATCCTCGACGACAAGCTCATCGACCGCATGGACGTCTACCCCGGCGACCGCGTCCGGCTCCGGTTCTTCTATCCGCAGCACGGGTTCGAGGAGATCGTCGGCCATTTCCTCGGGTTTTACACCTTGTACGAAGGCCCGGAGGGCGGCGGCGACCTGAACCTCGTCGTGCGCGTCGCGAAGGACGGCCGGTCGACGGTCCTCTACAAGGACCGGGCGTACCTGGAGGAGTTCGAGGTCCTCGAACCGAATCTCGAGGTCCGGGACCAGATCCGCGACTTGGACGCGCGGCACGGCCGGGCCGTCGGCCACGAGTTCGGATGAGGACTCAGTACCGGTCGACGCCCTGGGCGAGGTCGTGAAGCCGCGCGACCCGGTCTTGGATGGGTGGGTGGGTCCGGAACAGATTCACGAAACCCGTGGGCGAGAACGGATTCACGATGAAGAGCCCCTGGGACGCAGGGCTCCCGAACCGGAACGGCCGCCGGCGGTTCGCCGCCTCGAGCTTCTCGAGCGCGGAGGCGAGGGCGAGCGGCTCGCCGATCGCGAGCGCCCCGCTGTGGTCTGCCCGGTACTCCCGGCCACGGGAGATTGCGAGCTGGAGGAGGACCGCCGCGAGGGGCGCGAGGATCATCCCCAGGAACGCGAGCAGGGTCGCCACCCCGTTATCACGGCCGCGCGAAGACCCGCCGAGCATCGTGTTCCACCAGAACATCCGTGCCATGAACGAGATTGCACCCGCGATCGTCGCGGCGACGGACATCACGAGGATGTCCCGGTTCTTCACGTGGGAGATCTCGTGGGCGAGGACCCCGCGGAGCTCGTCCTCGGTCAGGAGATGAAGGATGCCCTCGGTGACCGCGACCACGGCGTGCCTCGGGTCCCGCCCGGTCGCGAACGCGTTGGGGGTGTCCGTGGGCACGATCGCGACGCGTGGCATCGGAAGGCCCGCACGCTGGGCGACCTCGCGCACGGTCCCGTGCAGGCGCGGCCGATCGGCTTCCGAGATGATTCGCGCGCGGTACGACCAGAGGACGATCTTGTCCGAGGCGAAGTACGCGATGAGGTTCATCGCGGCCGCGAGGGCGAGGAACACGAGGCTGCCGGTAACCCAGTCCGAGAACCAGAGGGTTCCGATGATCCAGCCGAATCCGACGAAGATCGCGGTCAAGGCCGCGAACAGGGCGGCGAGCCGCGCGTACGCTCCCATGCGCTCCACCTTCCAATTCGTGGAATCTGAAGGATTCCCTGGTCCCTTATCAAGTTGATGCGGGAGTTCCGCCGTCGAGGGATATCCCGTGGGTCTCCGCGACCGCCATGCCCCCGGCCGGCAGGGCACGGGAGGCCTCCTCGATCGGAATCACGAATGCGGTCGCGATTCGCTTCGCGATCCGCTCGCGGTCCTCCTTCCCTGGGACCAGGACGAGGTACCTTGAGGATCTCGCAACGACCGCGGACACCGGGCCCCCCATGACTTTACGATGGCCCTCGATGTCGACTTCGCCCACAGCGATTCGGACCGGAAGGTCGTGGAGGTAGTTCCGCTTCCCGCGGACGACGAAGGCGCCGCGGGGGAGGAACTCCCCCGACTCCGCCTGCTTTGACACCTGTTCCGGCAGGACCCAGTATGCGCTCCCGCTCGCGAGGCCCGCGGACCATGCCTTGCTGTACGCGAGGGCGAACTCGCACGCCTCGCGCAGGGTCGCGTCGGAGGCCTTCGAGCCTTCCTTCACGACCGTGGATGGCGCACCATGCAGGTCGGCGTGTGCGTAGCGATCCCCTTCCTTCAGGTGCTTCTTCACGAGCTGGTCGTTCGTCCTCGCGTCGCGCCCCGCGAGGATCAGTCGTCCCTCGGAGGAAAGGCACCATCGGTACGCGTCGAACCACATCGCCTTCGTCGCGCGGACCTTGGGCCGTACCGCGGCGCGGACCGCCTTCCGCCGCACGATCTCCATCTCCTGGCGCGTCGTCTCGATCGCCTCCTCGACCTTCTGCGCTTTGAGCTGGGCCTCGCGCCGCCGGTCGTACAGTGACTGTGCGTTCGCGGTCACGTCCCGCTCGTAGTCGAGCGTGATCGCGTCAAAGTCTCCGATGGCCAGGGTGACGGTGTGGTTCAGGCGATCGATCGCACGGACCTGTGTCCCCGGGGCCGGCGCCGAGCCCTCCCGGATCCCCCTCAAGAGCTCGTCGAACGGAGCGTAATGGCCGTAGAGGAAGTGAGCTTGCGCCTCGAGACGGGTCGTCTCCTCCCGGAGCGCCTGCAGGGACTCCCGCTGCTGTGCGATTCTTCGATCGAACTTCGCGGCGACCTCATCGACCCCCTCGACCTCCGTCGGGGCGGACGCGAGGTACTGAGAGAGCGCCTCGTTGAACGTCGGGAAGGGCCGCCGCTCGTGCCCGTCGTGCTGCCGCAGGTCGACCGGGGTCGCGTCGACGGGCCGGCCGCCGTCGAGGACGAGCGCAGGCCGTCGTTCTTGGTCCACGGCCACCGCGAGGTTGTTCAGGGCCGTGTACAGGGCGTCGACCTGGCCGTCGACGAGATCCTTGACCCGCGTCTCCTTCGCGACCCCGGCGAGGAGGCAAAGCTCCTCCGCGTACTGTCCTCCGAGGTTGATGACGCTCGCCAGGACGCGGACGACCTGCCCCTTCGCCTCTCGGAGGGAACGGTCGAAGCTCGTTCGATCGAGCTCGAGCGGGTCGACGCCGTGAGGCGGGTACGCGTACGGCTCCCCCGGGCGGACGACGCGGTCCTTGAACGCCACGGAGGAGAGCGCGGCCGCCGTCGTCCCGTCCTTCACGACGACGAGGTTCCCCTTCGCGAACACCTCGAATACGACGTCGAACACGTCCGGTCCCCGCGCGGCCTTCAACGTGACGATCCGATCGAAGCCCCGCTGCTCGACGGCCGTGATCCGCGCGTTGTCGATGAGGCGCCGGAGGGTCTGAGCGAACGGAGGCAGGTTCTCCCCCTTGTCCTCCATCGCGTGGAGGCATAGCCAACGGCCCGGGGCGAAGAAGAGCTCGCGCCGCCCCTTCCCGGGCACGTTGATCTTGAGGACGAGGTCCTCCGCCTTCTGGTACGTCTTGTCGAAGTACCCACCGACGAGCTCCTGCCACTCGGCGACGAGTGCCCGGAGGTCGAAGGAGGACAGCGCCGTCTTCATGCCGTCGGGCTCGAAGGCCCAGACGTTACTTAATCGTTCGTCCCCGCTTCGCGTCCTCGAGGACGGTCATCGCCGCGTTCCGCCCGGGGGCGCCCGTCACGCCGCCGCCGGGGTGGACGCTGCTCCCGCAGATGTAGAGGCCCTCGATCGGCATGCGGTATCCGGACCAGCCCGGCACGGGTCGGAGGGAGAACAGCTGGTTCGGGGTCATGTCCGTCTGGTAGATGCATCCTTCCGGCAGGCCCCATTCCCGCTCCATGTCCAAGGGCGTGATCACCTCGCGCCGCTCGACCGCGCGGCGCACGTTGGGCGCGAACTCCGACAGGGTCTCGAGGACGGCGTCCCCGGCCTCCTCGCGGCGCCCGTCCCATGTGCCTTCGCTGAGGCGGTACGGGAAGTACTGCGAGTAGATGGACAGGGTGAACTTGCCGGGAGGGCAGAGGCTCGGGTCCGTGACGGAGTGGAGGACGCAGTCGAGGAACGGCGCCTCGGACGGCCGGCCCCATTTCGCGTCGTCCCACGCCTTCTCGAGGTAGTCCACGGAAGGGCAGATGTCGATGTAGCCCTTATGATGCGGCTGGAGCGTCCTCCCTGGACGGCAGGTGAAGTCCGGGAGCTCGGTCAGGACGCAGTTCACCTTCGTCACGACGCCCGACGCCTTGATCGCTCGGACGCGGGCGAGGAACGCGGGGTCGACGGCGTCGGGCTCGAGCATGCCGAGGAACGTCGTCTTTACATCCACGCTCGAGAGGACGAATCGCGCGTCGATCCGCGTGCCGTCGCTCAGCTCGACGCCCGCGACACGACCGGCGTCCGTCAGGATCCGTCGCACGCCCGTCGATGTGCGGACGACGGCTCCGAAATGCTCCGCGGCCCTCTGGAGGGCGAACGCGACTCCCCCCATGCCGCCCTTCGCATAGCCGAACGTCTGCTTGACCCCGTTGATCTCATGGAGGAGCATGTGGCCGAGCATGAGCGCGGTTCCGGGCGTCTTCGGACCTGCGGGAAGGCCGATCGTCGTCGCAGTCACGAGCGTCGCCTTGACCTCCTCGGACTCGAAGAACTCGTCGAGGAGGTCCGCCGCGCTCTGCAGGAGGATCCGCTTCGCGAGCTCCTCGGCCTCGGGTCCCTGAAACATCGCGAGGAGGTCCGGGAGGGGGGGTGGCGGCGCGAGGACCATCGCCTCGATGAGTTCCATGACCTCGGTCCAGAACTCGACGTACCTCGGGTACGCCTCTGCATCCTTCTTCGAGTACCTCGCGATCTCCTTCAGGTTCCGGTCGTTGTCGTTCCAGAACAGGATCGAGTCCCCGTTCGGGAACGGGAGGAAGAACTGCGGGTCGAACGGGTACGCCTCGTAGCCGAACCTCGGGAGATCCAGGTCCCGGATCACCTCCGGTCTCAGCAGGCCCGCGGAATACGCGAGGCGGGAGAACCGCACGCCGGGATAGACCTCTTCCGTCACGCTCGCGCCGCCCACGACGGGCCGACGCTCGAGGACGATCGTGCTCAGGCCCGCCTTCGCGAGGTACGCGGCGGCGGCGAGGCCGTTGTGTCCACCGCCGATTACCACGGCATCGAACGCGACCATGGCCGCCTCCTCGCCGCGGACGGATCGGCCTTCCCCGGAGCCTTGCCACCCCTGGCCATGCCCCGGTCCGACCCCACGAACCCATCTCCTCCTCGCGGCCCGGGTCCCGAAGGCGGTCCCGCGTGGAGGACGTCGGTAAGGAGGCCGCGTATAAAAGGTCCGGCACCGAGCGAAGTCACCAGCGGTCCCAGTGCAGGATCTCCGAGAGGGGGAGCCGTTCGGGCGCCGCGGGATCCTCCGCGGGTTCCCCGATCGGAAGGAGCGCGACCGGTCTCACGTGCCGTGGCAGGTCGAGGAGCCGGACGACCGCGCCCTCGTCGAACGCGCCGATCCACACGCTCCCGAGGCCCTCCGCATGGGCGGCAAGGAGCAAGTTCTCCGTCGCGGCCGCCGCGTCCTGAAGCGCGTACAGGTCCCGGCCTCGGGGCCCATACTTGCCGATCCGCTGGAGGTTCGCGCAGACGACGACCACGACCGGAGCGTCCGCGATGAACGCCTGGTCGAAGGTCGTCGCGGCGAGGGCCTTCCGCATCGCCTCGTCGGAAACGACGACGAAGTCCCGCGCCTGGAGATTCCCGGCGGAGGGCGCGAGGTTCGCGAGATCCACGAGCGGCTCAATCCGCTCCGCGGAGACCGGGTCTGCGCGGAAGGCGCGGATGCTCCGGCGCGTCCGGATCGCACGCAGGAGGTCCATGCCGGAGCGATTCCACGCGCGAGGGTTTCAAGATGCTGAAACGGTTGTATGGTTTCGCGGGCGTCCAGGGCCCCAGATCCACGCAGGGGCTCCGATAGGCTGAAGTAACGCAGGCCGTTTGGCCGGACAACCGCCGCAGTGGCTTAGGGGTAGAGCGGCGCCTTGGTATCTCCCGGAAGGGAGCCAAAGAGGCGCAGGTCGGGGGTTCAATTCCCCCCTGCGGCTTCCGCAATGCGATCACCGTGGACGACGGCCCTACTGTGACGCTTCGAACGTCTGCGAGATGACTAGCTGGGCACCGACCGGACCCCGGACGTCCGTGAGTGTCACACGGTAGGCGTGGCCGGCTTGGACGTCCAGGAAGATTTCGACGATGCCCACGGGGTATGCGTCAAGGGCCCGGAACCGCACGGCCTTGTGGAGGACAGACTGGGATATGCCACCGGACGCATCGACGATTTCGATCGTCGCCGCACGGAAGCCGCGGTTCACGAGGGCGAGGACCCACCGGCCATCCACGGACGGTGTGAACTCCCAGGTCAGGCCCGGCTTCTCGCTCGCGAACGTCTTCGTGATCACTTGGTCGGCCGGCAGTACGGTCACCCTGACCAGATCCGTCGCGGTGTTCCCAGCGTTGTCTGTCACCGTCAGGGTGACGCCGTAGATCCCCTCCATGGGGAACGGATACCCGGGTCGCGGCCCGAACAGCGTCCGGGGCTCCGTGTCGACGAACGTCCACTCGTAGCTCTGGATTCCCGACCGATCGTACGAGCCTCTCCCGTCGAGGACGACCCAGGCGCCCGCGAACGAGATCAGGTCGGAACCCGCGTCGGCGACGGGCGGCGCGGTGTCTTCCAGCGGGTGCGCTTCCCCGACTGCGACGTTGTCGATGATGATCCCCGCGGAGCCCCACCAGAACTCGTTGACGAACTGGATCTTTGACACGTCGAAGCCCGCACCCGCGAGCGCGGGGCCCGAATGCACGTCCCCGTCCAGGATGAGGTCGGTCGACCCGCGATCTTTCGCCATCCGGAACGCGAGTTGGTGCCAGCCAGGAGTGGTGCTGAGCAACTCCGTGCCCGCCCGCCCATCGGAGATGGCCCATCGATACGTCGACGTGAACGCGATGCGCAACGAAACCTGAACCGTCCCGGACGTGTCGGACCACGAGACCATCAGGGACGCTTCACCGGACCCCTGTATGGGCACCCGAAACATCGGGTCGGGCGGCAGGTACAGCTGGGCATGGGTCTCGAGGATCCCCGTGTACGCGGCGCCCCCCGTCCAATTCATCGTCGCGTTCGTCCGGGTCTCCGGCAGGCCGCCGCCGAAGCCGGTCGCGTAGTAGCTTCCGACGAAGAGACCCCCATCGCGGACGTCGAAGTAGTTCCAGATGCCCTGCTTCGGCGAGCAATACGGGTGTCCGCAGGCCTCGTAGTAGCTCCCGTTCGTGATCTGCCAGTTCTCCTTCGTCGCGGGCCAGGACGAGAAGCTCTCCATGAGGAACGGCGTCAAGTAGTCCGCGACGACGACGGGTCTCGCGTACTCGCCCGTGAGGCCGCCGGAATCGGTCACCTCCAGTCGGATTCGGTAAACGCCAGGCGCAGGATAGGTGTGCGACGCCCTCGGGACCGCGTCGAGGGACGTGTCGTACATCCCGTCGTCCTCCCAGTCCCACCGGAACCGGAGCGCGGGAGTGGGGTCCTGGCGATCCTTCGAGGAAGAGGCGTTCACCCCGAACACCGTGAGGCCACCGCCGACGGAAGGGTCGACGGAGAAGTGCGTGGCCGGAGGCGTATTCCACACGCCCGGATCCGTGCCCTCGAAGACCTGTACGTTGTCTACGAGGACCCGCTGGACCTCCTCCTTGAGACCGTTCGCGAACTCGATCTTCGAGAGGTCGGGGGCGTCTGAGACCGGGAGTGGGTAGGGTAGATTCATCGTGACGACGCCGTCGTACGACACGGTCCACGTCGTGCGTCCCTTCTCGAGGACGATGGAGACGGAGTGCCAACCGCCGGTGACGGTCCCGATCTGTCTCCAAACTGTGCCGTCGTAGTACGCGAATCCGGGAGGGTTGATGTAAGTCTGGAAGCCCGACCAGTCGGGGCTCCCGAACCGCGTCGAGATCGCCGCGCTGCCGGCCGCGTCATAGAGGGTGATGCGGAAGACGCTGCCCGTGTATCCGATGGAATAGGAGAGCCCGAACGCGTCGGGCAGGTGGACGTTGTAGGAGAGCACGAGTCCCCCGGAATATGATATAGAGGAGGACCAATTCGCGGTCGCGTCCGTGTAGTCACCAGCCTGGACGCTGGGTCGGAGGTTGTTGCTCGCGACGAGCGCGCTCTCCTGAATGTCGAAGTAGGTGTCAATGCGCTCTTTCGTGCCGTTCCAGATCGTCCATCCGGAATCGAGGGAACTCCAGGACCCGAACCGTTCGTCGAGGAAGTTCGGGCCCGTAGCGGTCGCCCCGAACGGCGGAGCGACGAGCGAGACGACCACGAGGCCGATGAGCAGACCCACGCGCCGGACAGGGAGTCGCGCGACCCGATTTTTCGTCCCGATCCCCCCACGCACCAGGAGGACCGTAATCCTCCGGGCGGATATATGTCGGTTCCGGAACGGATCCCGGTCCGGCGGGGCGAATGGAGGTTCGGCGGACGACGAGCGTCGCGGCGCCGTCACTTGTACTTCTTGAGGGCGCTGTTGTCCTCTTCGAACACCATCGCGAAGTAGTCGAGGGCGTTCTTCCGCACGGCGTTCTCTGTCATCCCCGGAGGCACGGTGAATTCGCCCTCCACAACGACCTTCGTCTGGTGCCCCATCGGCGTGTACGTGTGCGAGTGCTTCGTGCCCTTCATCGGTCCCGAGAGATACTCGAAGTCGTATCCCTTCGGCGGGTTCATGACCATGCGGACCTTCTCCACGTTGAACGTCCCGTCAGGGTTCCCCAGCTTCGCCTCGGCGACGATCGCGTTGCCTTTCTCCTCCAGTACCTTCGTGACCCGGAAGGACCCATGCTGATGCGCCTGTTCGTCGTTCATGTACTTCCAGATCCGGTCAATCGGTGCGTCGAAGATGCCGTCGTCCTTCACGTGAACCATGGCGACCCCGGCCGACGACGCGGTCGTTGCATATAAGCATGCTCCAAAGTTGGCATGCCCTCGTGAGGGACGGAGTCACGATCTCGCCCGCCCCACAACCCCACCGGTCGACCTCCCGGCCGTCAGACGCGCCCGATCCGGAGCAGATCCGCAATCCTCTCCCCGCGCAGCGGCTGGCTGCCACGGCCGAGACCCGGGAAGTCGACCGTCCTCACGTCGGTCCCGCGGAGTCCGTCCGCGAAGCCCGCGACCGCCTCGCGGTATTCGTGGGAGAGCAAGTCGATGACCGTCGTGGGTCGGACCGCCTCGATGTAGGCCCGGAGGATTCCTGCCAATCCCGCACCGTGCCACCAGCGGTTCAGCTTCCCAAAGGGCGGACACGGCTCGGCCATGGAATGCGCGTACGCGGGGACCGCGTCCCGGGACGCGACGAGCCCGAGCAGCCCGGACACGATGAGCACCTCGACCTCGGGCCGACGGGCCTCCCACGCCTGGGGGGGGATTTGGCGGTACATGTTCCCGTCGAACCGCCAGTACGCGGGCATGAGCCCTTCCGTCTCAAGCATCCCATGGGGAGAGCGCGCCGCGACCTCTTCACGGAGGCGCAGGAGGTCCCCCCGCGCCGGCTCGGGGAGCGCATCGAGCACCTCGTCCGCCGGACCTTCATCGCCGCCCTTCCGCTTCCGGGTGCTTTCGGGGATGAGGGCGACGACTGCCGGCCGGGTCATGCGCTCGCCTACGGACGTGCGGGGATAGGCCTTTTTCGGAATTCCTACGCGCCGCAGCGCCATGCTCGAAGGCCGCCCGCGGGGCACCGTCAGGAACGCACCCATGACTCGAGCTTCGACTCGAAGACCGACTTCGCCGGCCACCCGAGCGACGTCGCGACCCCATAGAAGTCTCGGAGGGTCTTCCCCCGACGGAGTGCCGTAGCCCGGAGCTCGCGGATCCGCTCCCCGATGATCGCGTATGTGGACGCATACCCGGGTCCCAGCACCTGATGCGCAGGGAACAGGTTGTAGTAGATCGTCGATCTCTCCAGCCCGGTCCTCCGGTGGGCCCAGTCGACGAAGGCGACGAGGTCCTGCCTCCCGGAATTGATCCTCGCATCGCCTACGACCCGGAGGAATCGCACGATCCTCGCGCGGAGGGCGTCGAACTCGTAGTCCTTGGCAATCCGATCAGCTCCCCCCCAGGCCCGGAGGAACTCGACGAACGCGCTCTCTTCGGGACCGCGGAGCTTTCCTGCCGCGACATCCTGAAGGATGGGGAGGAAATCAATCTCCATCTGGAACGCGAGGCCCTCGGAGACGCAGACGGACGGACCGTTGAGGACGTCGAGCAAGCCGGTCGCCGCGCGGTACCCGCGAGTCGAATTCGACCCATGGACGCAGTGGCCGTACTCTTCGTGGACCAGGAGGTCGAGGAGCTCCGCCGGCGCCGGGCGTCCGGCGCTCCGCTCGTCCGTCGTCGCAAGGAAGATCTCCCGGGAATGGTCCGTGAGCGTGTCAAGGCTGAACGCCGCGCCGGAAGGTGTCATGTTCGCGAGGTACGCCGGCGTCTCGACGATCTCCATCGCGTGGTCCGGGTTGATGTCGACGAAGTGCTTGTGCGCGACCGGCCGGGTCGCGTCGCGGAGCCCCGTCAGGAACGGGAGGATCTCGTCCTTTCGGAGGCCGCGAGCCCGGTGGAGCGCATCGCCGACCGCCTCCGCCGTGGGAGCGCAGCCAAGCTCGGCGGCGAGGTCCTCGACGACGCGGCGGAAGCGCGGGAGCTCTCGTCGGAGCATCCGGAGTCCTGCGGCCTCGACCTCGCGCGGGGACTCGCGGTAGTCCCAGAGATCCCGGAGGGCTCGCGCGTACCCACGGGACCGTCCGAGCTCCGCACCCGTGCGCCGCAAGGCGTCAAAGATCTCGTCGAACGTGCCCTCGGGCCGGAACCCGCGGAGATCGAAGAAGGACCGGTATGCGGCGAGGCTCGCCCGGAGGTCGTCTACGGCGTTCTCCGCGGCCGTCCCCCGCGCCTCCCGCGCGACGGTGTCCAGGACCTCCTCGAGGCCCTGGCACGCGAGGACGACGAGGGCGCGCATCCCCGGGGGCCAGCGCTTCGATCGCCACCGGCGCAGGTCTGCGTCGAGGGCCTTCTTCCCGTCGATCGCGAGGTCTCGCGCGTGCGCGGGGTCGACGCCTTCCTTCACCATGTGGGTGAAGTACGCCCCGACGAGCCCCTCCGGGACCGCCGCGGGCTCGGGAAGGAGGAGCTTCTTCCTCATCGCGCGGAGGAATTTCCTCGCCGTGGGGTCCCGGGTCCTGGCGGTCAGAGAGTCGATTCGCCTCACCGCGCGCCTCACGTTCGCCTCCGTGGGCACGAAGACGTGGCCAGCGCACTCCTCGATCCCGTACGCGAAGGCGTCGTCCGGCCGGACACGTTTCCACAAGTCGAGGATTCCCCGTTCGAGCGTCGATGCGGGCGCAATCATCTTGGAACCCCGGGGCGCGGGATTCACGTCACGGGCTTAAGCTCTCCCACCCGCCGCGATCGTGGACCTCACGATGCCACGTCCTCGATATGGAACTTCACGTTCCGGGTCTCGAGCTCCTGCAGCACGGCGTCCGGGGGGAGATCTTCCGGGACGAGGACCCCGTGCCGCGGCGCCTTCGCCGTGGCGAGAAGGATCATCCCCGTCGTCGCCGCTGCCGCGGTGAGGTAGTACTCCGCCGTCGTCCCCCGACGGCGGTTCGCCTCCTTGTGGTCCATCGTCGTCCACGCGCGGACGTGTCTCTTCGATCCGTCCTCCGAGGTGCCCTCGACGTCCACGACGATCGCGAGGGTTCCCGTGATCGGCCCGATGAGCGTGGAGGGCTCGGGGAACGCGGCGAGGAACGCGTCCCGGAACGGGACCGCGCGGTCGCCGAGGCGGACAATCCGCTCCCGGGCGAGGAGGCCGAGCGCATCGAGCTCCGCGATCGCTCGCACGAGGTTCGGGTTGATCGCGTGCTTGTAGTCGACCCACCCCACGGGCTTCCCGAGCCGCTGAGGCAGGGTCAGGACCTCCTCGTGTCGGAAGAGGTGGACGCGCCTCGGGCCGACGGGATCCGGGAATGGGAACTCCTCGCTGCCGCTCGCGATCTCCTGCTCGACGAGCCGCGTACCGTCCCAGACCACAGGCTTCGAGAGGGCGTCGCGGATGAACATCTCCCGGGAGTACAGGGGGAACCCCTCGATGTCCGGGCTCCCCGTCGCTGCCCAGCGGATCCGGATCGCGGTCACGCGGGCCATCCGGTCCGTGGCGAGCCTCGCCATGACGTTCGACAGGCCGGGGTCCGAGCCCATGGAAATGATCGCGGTCCGCCCGCCCTCCTGCCACGCCGTGTCGAGCTCGAGTTGCTCGAGAACGCCCCACTTCTCCCCCGCCGCGATGGGCGCTGCCGCGGCCGTGTCCACGTAGCCGCATCCTGCCTCGAAGCACGCGCGCATGATCCGGAGGTTGTGGTCCGCGAGGGTCGCGTTCACGGCGACATCGACGCCCTCCAGCATCCGGCGGAGACTCGCCGCGTCCGTGACGTCGACGGGATGCGTGGAGACCGCGACGTTGCGGCCAATCGTCTGCAGGGCGCGGGAGCGCTCCCCCCGGCGGTCCATGAGGACGAGTTCGTCAATGCGCCGGTCTGCGGACAGTTCGAGCGCAATCGTCCGACCGAGCCCTCCAGCTCCGAGGACGGCCGCCTTCATCCGTCGCCGATGGGCCTCTCCCGCGACTTAGTCTTTTCGGCCACATTCTCCCGCGGGCATCGTCGCGTGTCGCGCGGGGGACGATGGCTCCGCCCGCTCGCCATAGGGCACCGAGGGTCCCTCCTCGCGGAAGTCCGTCGTCTAGCCCTTCGCGGCCTCCGAGGACGAAGCGGGCGCGGAGGCCGTCCGGGCGTAGACGCCGGTGACCGTCGTGAGCGCCCACGACGTCACGATCGCAGTCTGGGGCGCAGGCGCCTGGAAGCCGGGCACGGCGCCGAAGGAGATCGTGTACGTCCCCGCCGGCATCGACTGCCACGTTCCCCACGCGTTCCGCGGTTCCCCGTTCACGTGGATTGTCGCAGGCACCGGCGGATCCGTGATGACACGCAGCCACCCGTGCACGTCAAAGACGCCCTCGACGGCGGTCACCTGGCCCGCGCTGACCATGACCCGCCGGGGCCCCGGCGTCCCGTAGTTCCAGACGTCAGAGTAGGACAGCGTGTACGCGCCGGCCGGGAGCTTCAGCCACGTGAGCGCCCACTCGTCCCGCGGGATTCCGTCGAGCTCGATCTGCGTCGGCACCCCGGGGGTCCCGTCGCTGAGCCGCGTCGTCACCCGGAGCAGGCCGTACGTCGCGGGGTCCGGACCCGGCGAGGCGCCGTCCCACACGTAGCTGCCCGTGACGAGGGTGAGCTGCTCCGCGCGGACCTCGACCGTCTGCGGCCCGGGGGGCCGGAAGTCCTGCACGGGACCGAAAGAGACCGTGTACATGCCCGGGTTGACGGCCATCCAGACGGACCACTCGTTCCGGGCGACGCCGTTCACGGAGATCGTGCCCGGGACCGGCGGATCCGTGACCACCCGGAGCCAGCCGCGCGCACCGTACTCCCCGTTCACCGTCGTGACCCCGCCGGCGGCCGAGACGACGCTCACGGCGCCCGGCGTTCGAAGGTTCGTCAGATCCGTGAACGAGATCGCGTGCGGGCCCGCGACCATCTCCATCCAGTTCAGGCCCCACTCGTCCCTCGGCACCCCGTCGATGATGATCTTGCCCGGTACCCCCCAGGTCGGATGGATGTCGATGCTCGTCGTGATCCGCATGAGGGACGGTGCGAGGGCGGCGCCCATGCCGAGGCCAATCTCCGGCGCCATCCACAGCGGGTAGTTCCCCGGAGACCCGTTCGGGCCGCCCGTGTTCAGGGGTCCGACGACGTGCCAGGTCTTCGCCGTGGCGTCCCACGTCCCGAAGCCGGCGGGACGGACATAGCGGAAATCGAGGGGCCGGCGGATCTCCACGAACGCCCCGAGGGTCGGATTCGCGCCCTTCGGGGTGAGGTTCGGGTCGTAGAAGACGACGTTCCCTGTCGGGAACTGGAAGTGCCAGGTCTCGCCCGCCTTCGGGTTCCACACATGCGGCACGACGTCGTACGTCCGGTTCACCCCGTACTGCATGCTCCCGGGGGTCGTGTGCATGTACGAGAAGGGCGGGTTCGGATACCGGTCGAGCTCGGAAATCAGGTGCCGCGTGCTCCAGTCGTTCGTGTAGTCCGAGAGGACGGGCCCCCACTGCCAGTACGGGACGTCGTCGACCTGGTCGAACCGGCCGTCCGGGCCGGGCGCGGACTGCTGCCAGAAGTGGTAGTTCATCGCGGACGCGAGCTGGAAGTTCATCGTGCTCGCCGCGAGGCTGCCCGTGAAGGACATGCCCTCGAACCACGCAAGCTCCATGCCCCACCAGCCCGTCGCCTTCGTGGAGTCGAGGTACCAGTCCTTGTACGAGGTGTTGCCCCAATAGAACATCCGCGCGAGGATGACCTCCGTTCCAAACGCGACGTGCTCGATCGACACCGTGGTGTCGCCATTCGCGGCGACCGTCGCGCGCATGTCCGTGACGTAGGGCTGGTAGTACCATTCGAAGCTGTTCGCGATGTCGTACTTCCCGACGACGACCTGGCTCCCGCCCATCTGGACGAACCAATTCTGGAGGCTCGTCTCCGCGGGCCCGCGAAGGAAGCAGTGCGGGTCCGTGTTCGAGTTCCACCACGTCTGCGCCTCCTCGGCCGTGTTCGCGACGACTTTGAAGAGCCTCTTCGACTCCGCGAGGTCCATCGTCAGGGTGATCAGGGAGCGGGTGTGGAAGCCGTCCAGGTCGATCGTCGAGATCGCGCAGCCGCGCGCCGCGAGGGCGTCTGTGAGCTCGGTGTCGAGGTACTGCAGTCTCCAGTCGAACGAGAGCTTCGTCCCCGCAGGCTTCGAGTAGTCGAGGACCGGCAGGAAGACCGGCTCCGCGAGGCTGTAGCCCGTGACGCCGGCGCCCGTCGCTCGGAACCGATACGCCGAATAGAGGAACGGATTGTTGTTCGCCTGTCCCGGGGCGAGGTCGCCGGGGGATGGGTACCAGCTCGTGTACGGGTACGCTGCCACGTCCCTCACGTTCGGGTCCCTCGGCGTGCAGAGGCCGTTCTCGATCGCGGAGGCGTTGAAGCACTCCGCGTTGATGGGCGCGTCTCCGTACACCGCGGTCCGATAATCCCAGAATTCCCCGAAGGGCACGTTGAAGAAGTCGTAGAATTCCCAGTCCAGGCTCGTGAACGCGGCGGGCGTCGGTCCGCCCGGCGTCCCCGCGCTCGCTCGCGGCAAGGTCAGCCCAAACGTGCCGAACACCGCGGCGCTCAGCGTCAAGCCCACAGCGAGCCCCAAGAGGACCCGTCGAGCGATCGGATGCTGCGTTGTACCCCCTCCGCCCACACCTGGGTAAGGTCGACTGTCCGTGGATAACGCGCGGATTCGTAATAAACCCGACGTCCCGCCGACGACGGTCTCAATTCACGGAACGAAGCAACTTCAAGCGCCCCGCCCTCGTTCGTCCCGAGCGGGGCCGGCATTGCGGATCGAGGGTTGCGAGTTCCCGGACGATCTCCTGTACGATCCGGACGGTCTCGCCTGGGCGCGCGAAGAAGCGGACGGCGTCGTTCGCATCGGGATCACGAGCATCCTCGCCGCGGTCGCGGGCCGGATCACCCGCGTGACCGGCCGACCGACGGGCGTCCTGTACGAGCGGGGGAGGGCGGTCGGGACCGTCGAGAGCGGGAAGTACTTCGGACCGATCCGGACGCCGGTGGGCGGGACCCTCATCGCCGTGAACGACGGCGTCCTCGCCCGCTCGAAGACCCTTTCCGAACGGCCGTACGCGGAGGGCTGGTTCGCCCGCGTCCGACCGACGGCGATCGACGCGGACCGTGGCGCGCTCCTGCCGGCTGACCGTGCCGCCGGGGCGTTCGCCGGTCAGATCTCCGCCCTCCGGGTCCGGTGCTTCGCGGCGTTCCCCGACTACGAGATGGTCGAGATCGGGACGGAGTGCGCCGCCGTCTTGTCGAAGCTGAATGAGCTCCTCGCGCAGGTCGAGCCCGGCGCCGTCGTGCACATTGCTTCGGACGATCCTACGGCCGAGGTCGAGATGCGAAGGTGGTCCGAGGAGACCCGCCGGCCGTTGGTCGACTCCCGCCGGGAAGGGACTCTCTTCCACTTCCTCGTCCGGAACGCGTGGTGATCGTTCCCGATTCAGGGGGTTCCAGGGAGGAGCACGGCGCGTCCGATGATCTTCCCCGCCTCAAGGTCGCCCAGGACGGAGGGCGCCTTGGAGAGGGGCTCGCGCCGCGTGACGAGCGGGCGGAGGAGCCCGGATTCCGCGAGGGCGATTGCACGGGCGAAGTCCGCGATCGTCGAAGAGTACGATCCGAGGTACGCCCGTCCCCCCTCGACGAGGTTCGCCGCGGTCACCGGCATCGGGTCCTGGGTCCCCTCGCCCTCCGCGACGACGACGAGCCGACCGCCATACCCGAGGAGCGCTCGCCCCCGCTCGAGGGATTCCCGCGTTCCCACGAAATCGGCGACGACGTCCGCGCCTTCCTCCCCCGCCATCTCGCGGAGAGCCCGCGCCGCTTCGTCCGGTGCCGCCGCCGCGGTCGCGCCCGCATCGAGAGCCGCCTTCCGCGCCGCCTCCCGCGGGTCGATTGCGAGCACCCGCGCCTGCTGGGCGCGGGCGACCTGGATCGCCGCGAGCCCGACGCCCCCTGCTCCGACGACCACAACCGTCGAGTCTTCCTCGGCCTCGCCGAGGGTCGCGACCACGTGGTACGCCGTGGCGCCACTGCACCCGAGGGTCGCGGCGTCCACCGGGTCGAGATCCGGAGGGAGCGGGAGCACAGTCGACTGCCGTGCGACGACGAACTCCGCGTAGCCCCCCTGTGCGTCGAACCCGAGGGACCGGCCCCGCTGGCAGAGGTTCGTCCGCTTCCTCCGACAGTGCCGGCACCAGCCGCACGGCTGCTCGTAGTGCACGCCGACGACGTCTCCCGGGCTCCCCATGAAGACCTCGCGGCCGACCTGCGTGATCCGCCCCGCAATCTCATGGCCGGGGACGAGCGGGTCGCGGCGTCCCGATTGGACCTCATGGAGGAGATGGAGATCCGTCCGGCACACGCCCGCCGCGAGGACCTGGACGAGGACCTCGTCGGGTCCGGGATCGGGCCGGGCCACGTCGGTGAAACGAATCGTCCCGTCCGCCTCGAACCGGATCGCCCGCACGCGGGACCCAACCGGGTCCTGGCTCAAAACGGTTTCCGCACCCGCTCGACTACTGGAGCTTCGCGACGACCTTCGTCGCTTCCGCCGTCGTCCAAGCCTTCAGGGTCTTCGTGCGCACGTTCCCGAGCCGACCGATCTCCAGGAGAAGCTGCATCGCGATCTCGTCCGTCGGAGCCTCCGTGATCGCGACGAGATCGTAGTCGCCCATCGTGTAGAACAGCTGCATCTTCGCCCCAAGCTTGGCGGCGAGCGCCGCGACGGCGTCTGCGCGCTTCGGCGACTCCTTCACGTTCTTGATTCCCTGATCCGTCCAGTTCCCAAGGCTCACGTAGTGAGGCATACGACTCCCCCTTGGGGCATCGTATCTGGGGGCGGGTATAATAACCCGTTGCCGTGGCTCGTCGGGCGTCGTCCGCGAGACCCAGGAGCGCCGACTTCCGCGCGGCTACTTCTCGATCGGCGTGCGAACGAGGTTCCCCCACTCCGTCCAGGAACCGTCGTAGTTCTTCACATCCGGGTAGCCGAGGAGGTACTTGAGGACGAACCACGTGTGCGAGGATCGCTCCCCGATCCGGCAGTAGGTGATGATCTCCCGGTCCGGGGTCACACCTTTCGGCTCGTACAGCGTTCGGAGCTCGTCCGCAGTCTTGAACGTCCCGTCCTCGTTCACGGCCTGGGCCCAGGGAATGTTCTTCGCCCCGGGGATGTGCCCGCCGCGCTGTGCGTGCTCCGTTGGGTATTCCGGAGGCGCGAGGATCTCCCCCGTGAACTCCTTGGGTCCCCGGACGTCGACGAGGACCTTGTCCCCGTGCGCGATCGCGGCGCGGACGTAGTCGAGGTACACCCGGAGGGACTCGTCCGCCGCCTTCGCCTTGAACGTCGCGGGGGCGAACGCGGGGCCGTCCTTCGTCACGGGGAGGTCCTGCTCGATCCACTTCTTGCGGCCCCCGTTCAGGAGGACGACCTTCTCGACGCCGTAGTACTTGAAGACCCAGAACGCGAACGCGGCGAACCAGTTGTTGAAATCGCCGTACAGGACGATGAGCTTCTCGTTCGAGATCCCGAGCCGGCCGAGGAGCCTCTCGAGTCCCTCCTTCGACACGATGTCTCGCGCGACGGGATCGTTGATGTCCTTCCTCCAGTCCACGAGCCCGGCGCCCGGGATGTGCCCGAGGTTGTAGTTCGCCGTCGGGTCGTAATCCACCTCGATGATCCTCACGTTCTCGTTCCCGATGTTCCCCTTCACCCAGCTCGTGTCGACGAGCACCTCCGGGTGCGCGAAGTGGGCCATGATCAGGTCTCCGGACCAATGCGAGTTATGCCGCCGTTATATTCTTTGTGGGTATCCGTATTCGGATTGGCGATGTCGTTCCCGCAAGCCTTGCGGGAGGTTATTAGGAACGGCCGCCTAGGCGGTCCATGACGTTCGAGAAGGCGCTCCGGCTCGACGACGTGCCCGTGCGCGGCGTCGCGCGGGCGAATGTCAACGGTAAGCACGTCGCGATCGTCCGCTCGGAGGACCGGGTGTTCGCGCTGCACGGTGTGTGCCCGCACGAGGCGGCCCCCTTGGGGGACGGTTCGCTCGACGGGGGCGAGCTCGTCTGCCCCCTGCACGAAGGGCGCTTCGATCCCGAGACGGGGAAGGCAAACCCGGAGACGGACTGGGTCTCGGACATCCGGACCTACCCGGTCCAGGTGAAGGACGGCGAGATCTGGATCGACCTCTGAGCGACCATGCCGGAATTCACGCTCACCCTCCGCGAGGTCCGTGAGGAAGCGACGGACACACGCACGTTCGCCTTCGATTCCGAGCCTCGGGTCGTCGCCCGTCCGGGTCAGTATCTCCTCGTGAGTCTCGACGCGCCCGGGGATCCTCGGCGGGGGTCGCGGTCGCTCAGCATCGCGAGCGCGCCATCGGACCCAGGTCTCCTTCTGACGACCCGCGTCCGAACAGCGAGCCCGTTCAAGCGCGCCTTGGACGGGCTGGCGGTCGGGGACCGGATCCGGGCGAAGGGTCCCCTCGGCCGCTTCTACCTGCCGGAAGGGGACGCGCCCGCGGTCTTGATCGCAGGTGGGATCGGCGTCACCCCGTTCCGCGCGATGGTCCGCGCGTCGATCGACGCGGGACGACGCTCGCCGGTGTCCCTGATCACGTCCGACCGGACCCCGGATTCGATCGTGTTCCGTGAGGAGTTCGACGCATGGTCGGTCGCCCACCCCTGGTTCACGGTCACGCGGACGGTCACCCGGCCGGCCGAGTCGGGGGCCCCGTGGACCGGGCCCGTCGGCCGGATCGACGAGCGCCGGATCGGCCCCGCGCTTCGTGCCGGCGCCGTCCTCGTCGCGGGACCACCCTCCTTCGCGGACGGGATGCAGGCGCTCCTCGCCTCTGCCGGCATTCCGGGGGACCGAGTCCAGATCGAGCGGTTCCAAGGCTATTGAGTTCGCCGGCGCCGGGTCGCCGGTCGCGCGTGAAATTTCACGGTGACGGCGCCACTTTTATGTAGTCCGAAACCCGATGCGCGTCCGGTTGCGGAGTCTCCTCCTCGCAGAGAAGTTCAGCGCCGCCCTCCGCCTGGCCACGATCCTCTCCCATGGGACCGCGAAGAAGGTCCGGGCCGACGGCGTGAGCCAGTTCACGTTCTCGACGGAGGCGGGCGATACCATCGTGTTCCCGCTCCGCGGCCACATCGTCGCCGTCGACTACCCGGAGTCCGTCCGGGACTGGGCTGCGACCGACCTCGATCGCCTCGTCGACACGGAGCCCGTCGAGGTCGAGGCGCCCCTCGCGCTCCACGAGGCGCTCCGGGGGATAGCGCCCGGAATCGACGAGGTCGTGGTCGCGACGGACTTCGACCGCGAGGGCGAGCTGATCGGGGTCGAGGCCCTCCGCGCGATCCGAGCCGTGCGGCCGGACGTTCCGGCACGTCGCGCGCGGTTCAGCGCGATGACGCCCTCGGAGGTCCTCCGGGCGTTCGAGGGTCTGTGCGACGTGGACTGGGCCCTCGCGGAGGCCGCGGCGACGAGGGAGCGGATCGATCTCGCGTGGGGCGCGGTTCTGACCCGGTTCCTCACGCTCGCCTGCGGCTCGGAGGTCCTCCTCTCCGTCGGGCGGGTGCAGACGCCAACCCTCGCCCTCGTCCGCGAGCGGGAGCAGGAGCGGGAGGGCTTCGCGCCTCGACCGTTCTGGGACGTCCTCGCGGACATCGGCGATCCGCCGTTCGTTGCCCGGGCCGCGGGAGGGCCGTTCTGGGACCCGAGCGGGGCGGAGGCCGCGACGGCTCGGGCGGGCCTCGGTGCGGACGCCCTCGTCGTGCGCCTCGAGGCCTACGAGGAGCGAGAGGCCCCTCCCTCGCCCATGAACACGACGCGCTTCCTCGCGGAGGCATCCCGTCGCGGGCTCGGCACGGCGCGGGCGATGGCCGTCGCCCAGGACCTGTACGTGCGGGGGGCGATCAGCTACCCGCGGACGGACAACACCGTCTACCCCCCTTCGCTCCCGATCGCGGACATCCTGCTGCGGCTCCGCGACTCGTCCTACCGGGAGCACGTGGACCGGATCCAATCCCTTCCCGAGGTCCGGCCGACACGGGGCCCCGTGTCGACGACGGACCATCCGCCGATCCATCCCACCGCGGCGCCTCCCCGCCTCCGCGAGCCCGCGGCGACCGTGTACGACATCGTCGTCCGCCGCTTCCTCGCGACCCTGCTCCCCCCGGCGACGTATCGCGCCCTGGCGGCCGGGTTCCGGATCGGGGACGCGGACTTCGTGGCGCACGCACGCGGCCTCGTCGAGAGCGGCTGGAGGTCCGTGATCCCCGACGAGAGGTCGACCCCGCCCCTCCCGCCGCTGCAGGTCGGGGATGTCCTGGCCCTCCGTGGGCTGCGGACGGAGGCGGCTCGGACCCGACCGCCCCCGTTCCACACCCAGGGCAGCCTGATCCAGGCGATGGAGCGCATGGGCCTCGGGACGAAGTCCACGCGCCATGAGATCGTCGCGCTCCTGTACCGCCGCGAGTACATCGAGGGCCGTGCGATCCGGACGACGGGCGCGGGACGGGCCCTCGTCGACGCGCTCGTGCCGCACGCGCCCGACCTCACGAGCCCCGGGATGACCCGCACCCTCGAGGGGCGGATGAGCGCGATCGCCGCGGGGGACGTCCCGATGGCCTCCGTCCTCCGTGATTCGCGAGACGAGCTGCACGGGCTCCTCGCAGCGCTCCGGGAGAACGAGGCGGTCATCGCCCGCTGGATCCGGGACGCGGCGCGCCTCCACCGGGACTTCGGTCCTTGCGATGCGTGCGGCCGGGGACGGCTCGTGCGACGCCGCACGCGGACCGGCTGGTCGTTCCTCGGCTGCACCGAGTATCCGCGCTGCCGCCGGCGGCTCCGGATCGGCCGCGGCGGCGTGCGTCTGCCGTGGACCCTGGGGACGGAGGCGCCCCTCGCGGCACCCTGACCCGTAGGGAAAAGGTCTCCCCACGGAGGGGACCGTACGGCAAGTCGGAAGCCTTCAAGTCCCCTTCGCGATATCCCTTGCGGGGTGCCCCATGGTCTTCGTGCGGGACGTAATGACGAAGGACGTGATCGTCGTCGACCCGGACGCGACGGTCCTCGACGCCGCGAAGAAGATGGCCCAGAAGAAGATCGGCGGCCTCGTCGTCGTCGAGTACGGCCGGCCAATCGGCCTGATCACGGAGCGGGACATCCTGTGGAAGGTGACCGCGAAGGAGAAGAGCCCCCGGAAGATCGGTGTCCGGGAGATCATGAGCGCACCCGTCGTGACCGTCAGCCCTCTCGCGACCGTCCGGGCGGCGGCGCGGCTCATGGTCGACAACAACGTTCGGCGCCTCGTCGTCACCCGACTGGACGACGTCGAGGGCGTGATCACCGCGCGGGATCTCACGGAGGGTTTCCTGGAAGCCTGGGCGCGCGCCTCGAGAAGGGGTCGCGGGCCCGGTTGACGGCTGACGCTCCCCTTCGCCATTACGGGAGGAGCCAGAGGACCACGACCGCCCGGATCACGCCGCCGGCCACGTTCGCGACGACGAACCTGACCCGAGAAACGGCCTCCCCCTTTTCGTTGAGGAGCGCGTAGAAGTAGTTCACCGCGGTGTCGCTCATGAAGGGGATCGCGAGGAGGACGAGGAGGCCGACCCAGCCCGTCTTCCGCACGAACCGCTCGAGCGCCTTCAGGATCCGGCGCACGAGTCCATGGCGGAGCATCCACCGCTCGATCCACGGGTTCACCCTCGTCCCCACGTAGAAGACCGCGATTGCGCCGAACCCCTTTCCCAGACCCACGACGATTGCTTTGACGAGCGGGTCGACGTCCCCGAAGGGCAGAAGGACTTCGACCGGGAGGGGCAGGACGACCGCCGCCGCGACCGCGTACAGGAAGAGGACCACGACGTACGCCGCAGGAGACAGGGTCGGGAGATCCAGAAGGAATCCTTCGAGGCCGAGGACGTCGATATCGGACCCTCGAGCTGGACGGATGCCCCGACGGCGCTAAAGCCTTCCGGCGGAATCCCGCCCT
The DNA here is from genome assembly GCA_001800745.1 of Euryarchaeota archaeon RBG_16_67_27. Classification (GTDB taxonomy): domain Archaea; phylum Thermoplasmatota; class Thermoplasmata; order RBG-16-68-12; family RBG-16-68-12; genus RBG-16-68-12. The sequence goes on along the minus strand of MGVZ01000040.1, from coordinate 8,272 downwards.
CCCTCCACGGCTCGTCAGGCCAGGTCGTTCACGCGGACGCCCTGCACGTCGGCCCGGTGGAGCAAGCCACGCCAGACGCGGACCGCCAGGCGCCCGATCTCCTCAGCGGAGAGGGGTTCGTACCGCAGGGCGCAAATCGCCTTCCCGATCGACCCTTTCTTGCCGACATCCACGAAGAGTCGGCGCCCCGTCGCGGGCACGTACCCCTCAAGGCAGAACAGGATTGCCATCGCCCCTCCCGTGAACCAGATCGCCATCTCTCTCGCCTCCTCGTGGTCCCCCGCGTCGAGCGCGTTCCGGAGCTTCCCGTAGTCCTCGTACGTCGCGAGGAACGCGGCGCGTGCAGCCTTCCGGAATTGGGCCGCCGTCGGTCGCCCGGCCTTCCGCCGGAGGGTCCCGATGATCCCGGTCGGATCGTACAGCGCCCGGATCGAGCGCCAGCCGCTCAGCGCCTCCGGGAGGTTCGGGTTCGCGCCGGACAGTTCGGCGCGGGCCGCCTCCGGCGTCATCTGAAGGAACGTGACAAGGACGCCGTCCCGGACCGCAGTCCGCGGGAGCCGCCGTGGCCGGCGTCGGATGAGGAGCATGTCAAGGTCCGAGTGCCGACGCTCTTCCCCCTGCGCGACGGAGCCGTACACGGCGACGGCGATAAGGTTCCTCCCCTCCCGGCGGCGGAGCTGCCTCGCGACGCGGTCCGCGAGGCGGAGCGATCTCGACGCGGCCACGGACCCTGGAAGGGACGGATGGGGATGAGCATTTGTCCCATGCCTACGCGAGCCTTAAGGCCTCCCGCGGAGTTGCTGGGGCATGGTCCGATTCGGGTCCGTCGCCGTCGTCGTCAGCGACAGCAGGAAGGCCGTGAAGTGGTACCAGGAGAACCTGGGGTTCGAAGCGCGGGACAAGATGGGACACTGGGTGACCGTCGCACCGAAGGGGTCGCCCGTCGTCTTCCACCTGTGCGACGGGTTCTATCCGCTCGAGCCGGGGAACACGGGCTTTTCGCTCATGAGCAAGGACGTGAAGAAAGAGGAGAAGGCGCTCCGGTCAAAGGGCGTGAAGATCACTTCGCCCACGAAGAAGGAGGACTGGGGCACGTACATGATGTTCTCCGATCCCGACGGGAACGAGTTCTGGATGATCCAGGAGTGAGCGTCAGCCGAACAGGTGCCCGAAGCTCTCCTCGACGGCCGGACTTCTCCCCTCGAGGATCCGGCGGACTTCCGCATCGAGCCTCGCCCGCGCGAACCTCGGGAGATCGTCCCGCCCCGGGAGGGATTTCTTCGAGAGGCGGCGGAAGGACCGTGCGTAGTCCTCGAGCCAGCCGACGACCTCCTCGCGGTACGCCTTGATCGTCGGTCGGGACCAGCGCATGTTCATCCGGGTGTGGGGGATCGCATAGCACTCGACGAGGCTTTCGATGATCCGCTCCATCTCCGCGTACGCGTCCTCGACCGCGTCGGTCTCGGTCGTCATCGCCTCGCTGAGCGAGACGCGCGGACCGCGATAACCGTTCGGCCTTTACTCTATGCGACTGCCCGTTCCCGCCGGGCGACCGCCAGGATGGGTCGGAGCCTCGCCTGCTGGCTCAGGAGGAGTTCGACGACCGCGCGGCTCATCACGCCGCACGCCGCTGCGATTCTCGGGTCCGCAAGGCGGTAGAACACGAAGTTGCCTTCCTTCCGCGTCTCGACGACCCCCGCCTTCCGCATGACCGAGAGGTGCTGGGAGGTCGCGGCCTGCGCGAGGCCGAGCACGGAGGCGAGGTCGGTGACCGTCCTCTCCTTCACGTTGAGCAGGTCGATGATTTCGAGACGCTTCGGGTTCGCGAGCACGGCGATAATCCGCGCCTTGATGTCGTAGAACGCCGCGTCCTTTGGCTCCATGGCACGGATGCATCCGCGTGGGGCTATATTCGACCTTTCGAATATTCGCACATTCGTGTATATTCAATCGATTCCGTACCACTTAATCGCTCGGAGGCCCACGTGCGACGCGGTGACCGCATGCCGAACAAACTGTCGATGGTGGTCTTCAGCGGGACCGTGGACAGGCTGTACCCCGCCGCGATCATGGCCTCCGGTGCCGTCGCGATGGGAATGGACGTCGAGCTCTTCTTGACGTTCTACGGTCTGGACGCGTTTCGCATGGGCCAGCCGCAGAAGAACCAGAAGATGGACGTGAACTACGCGGAGCTCGCTCCGATGCTCGCGCAGCTCATGAAGGAGAAGAACGTGCCCTCGTGGTACGAGATGCTCCTGAAGGCGAAGGAGATGGGGAACGTTCGCGTCCACGCGTGCGCGATGACCTTGGACCTGATGGGCATGAAGAAGGAGCACCTGGACCCCATCGTCGACGACGTCGTCGGAGTCGGGGAGTTCGTGAGCAACGCGAAGGAAGGCGAGATCACCCTCTTCCTGTGAGGGGGTCGTGTCCATGGTCTCCGCAGCGGATCAGAAGATCGTCCTCGACGCTCGCGGCTCGTTCTGCCCCGGCCCGCTCATGGAACTCATCCGCGGGATCCGGCAGGCGAAGGTCGGAGAGGTCGTCGAGGTGTGGTCCTCGGACCAAGGCTCCCGGACGGACATCCCCTTCTGGGTCCAGAAGTCCGGCCACGGGCTCGTCGGCGTCTACGAGGAGGCTGGGTACGCGCGGTTCGTCGTGAAGAAGCTCCGGTGAGACGGGAAGGGGATCGCGTGAAGAAGGTCGTGATCTTGGGCGGCGGCGTCGGCGGGACGATTGTCGCAAACCTCCTCGCGAAGCTTCTCCGTCCCGACGAGGCGGAGATCACCCTCGTCGACAAGACGGGGAAGCATGTGTACCAGCCGGGCTTCCTGTACGTGGCGTTCGGACACACGAAGCCCCGGAGCCTCGTGCGGGACGAACGCCGGCTCCTGCGGAAGCGGGTGAATCTGGTCCTCGGGGAGGCGGTCCGGATCGACCCGGAGGCGAGGAAGGTCCACCTCGCGGACGGCCGCGCCCTCGAATACGACCGGCTCATCGTGGCGCTCGGCGCTCGCCTCGTGCCCGACGAGCTCCCGGGGTACGCGGAGGCCGCGCACCACTTCTACACCGTCGAGGCCGCCGTGAAGCTCCGCGACGTCCTCGCGAGGTTCCAGGGTGGGCGGGTCGTCGTGACGGTCGCGAGCGTCCCGTACAAGTGTCCGCCCGCCCCGTCGGAGGCCGCTTGCCAGCTCGACTACTACTTCGCGAAGCGCGGGATCCGCGACAAGGTGGACATCCACTTCCTGTCGCCCCTCTCCCGCGTCTTCCCGCTCGAACCCGTGAACCCCGTCGTCGAGCAGGTGTTCGCGAGGCACAACATCCGGTCGACGATCTTCTTCAACGTGGAGTCCCTCGATCCCCCGAACCGCACGGTCACGTCGATCGAGGGCGAGACGGTTTCCTACGACCTCCTCGTGATGATCCCGCCCCACCGCGGTGCGAAGGTCGTCGAGGACTCCGGGCTCGGGGACCGGGGCGGCTGGCTGCCGACGGACAAGTACACGCTCCGGACGAAGGGCCACCCGGACATCTTTGGTCTGGGCGACTGCACGGACGTCCCCGTGTCGAAATCGGGTGCGGCGGCCCACTTCCAGGCGAAGGTCATCGCCGACTCGATCGTCGCGGACCTCCGAGGCGAGTCCGCGACGGCGAGGTACGATGGCCACGTGATGTGCTACTGCGACGCGGGCTACCACAAGGGGATCTCCATGTCGTTCGACTACGAGCATCCCCCGGTTCCCCCGCCCTTGGGCCTCAAAGACTGGCTCGGGAAGCAGGTGCTCAACCGGCTCTACTGGGTCCTCGTCCCCACGGGCCGCGTGTGAGGCCGCCAAGGTTGATGTCGCCGTGCCGGATACAGGCGGCGCGATGTCGATGCGAGTGCACTCTCGCCGCCTGAGCCTCGAGCGGAGGCTCGCCGCGGCGATCGTCCTTGCGGGCGGGGCCGCGGCCCTCGAGATCGTCGGGAGCTGGCTCTCCGGGTCCCTCGCGCTCCTGAGCGACGCGGGCCACGTCGGCACGGACGCGCTCGCCCTCGGCCTGAGCCTCGCGGCCCTGCGCGCCTCGGTCCGGCCGCACACCCCGAAGCACTCCTTCGGGTTCCATCGCCTCGAGGTCCTCGCGGCCCTCCTGAACGGCCTCCTCCTCATCGGCCTCGCCGCGTACCTGATCGTCACCGCGTACGGCCGCCTGCCCTCGCCGCCGCTCGTGGAGGGCGGGACGATGTTCGTCGTCGGCCTCTCGGGCTTGGCCGCGAACGCGACGATGATCGTCCTCCTCCGGGACTGGGCGAAGACGAACATCAACGCCCGCGGGGCGTTCCTCCATGCCTATGGCGACACCCTCGGTTCCGCCGGCGTCGTCGTGGGCGCCGCCGCGATTCACCTGACCGGGACTGCGGTCCTCGACGTCTTCATCACCCTGTTCATCGTGGGACTGATCGTGTTCAGCGCGGTCCGCCTTGTGCGCGACGGCGTGCACATCCTCCTGGAGGCCTCCCCCGCGGGCATCCGGCCGAGGGACGTCGCGGACGCGATCCTGGCGGTCCCGGGCGTGAAGGGCGTGCACGACCTGCATATCTGGACGGTGACGTCGGGCCTTTACGCGCTCACCGGGCACCTATCGGTGACGGGAGAGACGACCGTGGACCGCGCCTCCGCAATCGTCGCCCTCGTCGAGGACCGGCTCTTGGAGCGCTTCGGGATCGCCCATACGACCCTCCAGGTCGACAGCCTCCAGGAGGAAATGATTTCGCCCGCGGACATCGCCCGGGAGCCGGGCGTGTGAGGGGACCAACAAGGTTTTTGCCCCCGTGCGTTTCCCTGCATGCCGTCCCATGTCCGAGCGGGCAGAGGCGATCATCGTCGGAGGCGGGGTCATCGGGACGAGCATCGCGTTTCACCTCGCCCAGCGCGGGCTCACGGACGTGCTGCTCCTCGAACGCTCCCACCTCGCGTCGGGTTCGACGGGGCGGAGCGTCGGGATCGTGGAGACGACGTACGGCACGCGAGTGAACGTCGCCCTCGCGAAACGCGGCTACGACGAACTGAGCCATTTCCCCTCAATCACGGGGGAGAGCGCGGACTTCCATCCTCGAATGTATCTCGAGACGATTGCGGAGCGCCGGCACCTGCCGTACCTCGAACAGGCCGCGAGCCTCGGTCGGGACGCCGGATTGCACCAGACCCTCGTGTCTCCCGAGGATATCCGGAACCTGTTCCCGGAGCTCCGCGTCGACGATGTCGCCGCGGGGCTCGTCACGCAGGAGGCCGGCTTCTGCGATCCCCATTCCGTCGCGACAGGATATGCCGCGGCCGCGAAGCGCCTCGGTGTCCGGATCCGGACGAACGCGGCCGTCGAGCGGGTGCTCGTAGACCGCGGGGAGGTCACCGGAGTACGTGCCGCCGCGCAGGAGGTCCGCGCGCCGGTCGTCGTGAACGCGGCGGGGCCCTGGTGCAACGAGCTGAACCGGCCCCTCGGGTTCGAACTCCCGGTGGACCTCTGGCAGCGGCAGATCTTCGTCACGACGCCTCACCCGGAGATCCCCGCAGACCGGCCGCTCTATATCGATATCACGGGACGGTTCTACTTCCGGCAGGAGCTCGACGGCGGCTTCGTCCTCGGCCTCGTGGAGGATGTCGCTGCGCGGGACCTCGCGAGCCCGGAGACGGACTGGGAGTTCAAGGCGAAGGCCGTCGCCGCCGCGGTCCATCGCGTGCCGATGCTCGCGGAGACGAGCATCGCGAATGCCTGGTCGGGGATCGTGACGTTCACGCCCGATCAGCTGCCGGTGCTCGGTCCCGTCCGGGAGGCGAAGGGGTTCTACCTCGCCAACGGCATGTCGGGATACGGCGTGATGATCAGCCCCGCGGTCGGTCTCGCGCTCGCGGAGACGATCCTGGACGGCGGATCGAGAACCATCGACATCTCGGGCCTCGGGTACGAGCGGTTCCGCGGCGGTCGCCCCGCTCGGGATGCGGGCCTCTGGCTGTCCTAAGGTTGACCGGCTCACCCGCGAGAGAGTCGCTCGTGGATGAAGTCCGCCGACCGGATTGCCAGGGCGATGATCGAGATCATCGGGTTCACTCCCGGCGCCGTCGGGAGGAGGCTCCCGTCCCCGATCCACAGGTTCCGGACCTCGTGGCACTCCCCCGTGGGTCCTGCCGCGGACGTGCGGGCGTCGAGCCCTGCGCGCGCGGAGCCCATCGGGTGTGCGGTGAAGAGTGCGACGCCACTCTCGCGGATGCCGAGGCGCGCAATCTGCTCCAGGAAGTCATCGAACGCTCCGTTCGAGATCGGACGACGGCCGTCTCCCACGGAGCACTCCCGGAGGTGCAGAGTGGAGATACGGAGCGCGCCCGCCGCGCGGTGAATCCGTGCCGTCTCCTGCAGGCCCCGGACGAGGTTCCTCCGGTCCCTCCTCGATAGCCGATAGTCGATCCTCGGCTCGCCCCTGGCGTCCACGCCGATGCGTCCCTCCGCGACGTCGCGGACGAGGACGATGCTCGCGGCCGCGCGACCGAGGGCACGCATCCGGTCCTTGTGCCGTCGCCCTCCCTGCCAGGGCGTCGCGAGCGCGGACAGGCCCGGGTGGCCCGGCGCCGCTTCGATCCACGGGCCGTGGTGCCCCTCGTCGGCGTCCTGGAACCGTCGGACGACTATCGTCTGCATCGGCCCGTCCCACATGCGGATCGGGTCGGAGAACTCGCTGACGATCGCCGTGGTCGGGTCGATCCGGAACCCGGCCCCGACACCGGGGAACGACACCCCGGACCGCAATAGGAGCGGGGGGGTCTGGACCGCACTGCCGGCCGCGACGACGACCTTCGAGCGGACGTGGACCGGCACGTCGCGTCCCTCGTGCCGGTATACCGCCTCGACTCCCCGTGCCTCCCCGCCGTCGACGAAGATTCGTTCGGCCCGCGTGTCGAACAGGAAGGTGGCGCCGGCGCGGCCCGCGTCCGGAAGGTACGTGACGAGGGCGGACTGCTTCGCCCCGTAGACGCAGCCGAAAAAGCAGAAATCGCAGCGACCGAGGCAGCCCTTCGCATTCCTCGGGATCACGTCGTAATCCGACCCCGGGCGATATCCGAGCGCCTCGCACCCCCGCCGCAGAACGTCGTTCGAGGGGTTCACGAGGCTCTCGTCCGTGTCCACCCGAAGGCGGCGCCACACGTCGTCCACGATCGCTTGGAACCCGGACGCGGTGACGCCCGTCATCCCGGCGCGGGTCTCCCATTCCTGCAACGCCCACACGGGCGGTCGGAGGCATGTCATCCAGTTGATCGTCGTGCTCCCCCCTGCCGTCGCCCCCGCGAGGACGCCGATCGCGTAGTCCGACGTGGAGAGGAGCCCGTGGTCCTGGAACATCCGGTCGTACGTGTCCCCTTCCCGCTGTGTGAAGTCGTTCTCCGTCGCATACGGACCCGCCTCGAGGACGACGACACGGTGTCCCCCGGACGCGAGGCGTGCCGCGATGGCCCCTCCTCCCGCCCCGCTACCGACGACGCATACGTCGGTATCGAGAGTCGTCTCGCGCTGCGGGCGCAGGGGGTCGATGCGCAGATTCTCGAGTTGCCGATGGCGCGCACGTTCCTCGTCGTCGGGCCCCGCGTAGCCGATCGCAGGCCAGTTCGGGTTCCGGCCGTCGCTGGCCGTGCTCGCGTATGCGAGGAACAGGATCAGCCGCTTGATCGCATGGAACCCCCGGCGCTTCACCGGCACGCGGCTGTGCGCCCATCCGAGCAGGTACTGCTCTCGGAGTTCGGGGGAGAGCGCGGTGAACCGCACGGGGCGACCCGTGAGGATGAAGTTCATCGAGCGACTCTCGAGCACCCGGAGGAGCCGTCTCATGTCCTCTCGCTGGTCCGGTGCGACGTACGTTTCAAGGACCCGCGCCGCGTCCTCGTCGATCCCGAGGTCCGCCGCGGATCGCGCAAGGAATCCGTCGGGGTCTGGCTCTTCGCTCACGCGCGGGAACAGCGCCTCGCACACGGACGCGAGCGTTCTCCGTTCTTGAGGATCGAGTCCCTCCGACGTCCGCGCGCCTCCCGGGGCCCCAGGCCGCGAACGGTCTCGCGACATTAGTCCCTTTCCTGCCGTCGGGAGCGTAGCTATTTATCTGACTGCAGACTACGCGCGCAACAGAGGCGCCCATGTCGGAGTACGAGGGATTCGTGAGGGCCGTCCTTCGACGCTCTCTCCGCATCCGTCCGAAGGAGAACGTGATCGTCGAGTCGTGGAACCACGGCCTCGACATCGCCCGCGAGTT
>MGVZ01000039.1 GCA_001800745.1 Euryarchaeota archaeon RBG_16_67_27 | reverse complement strand
GGTACGCGGTGTGGATCGCGGTCGCCTCCCAGATCATCCCGTCCAGGTAGATCGGCGCCTCGGGGATCTGGCGGTTCCGCATCGCCTCCTCAAGGACGAGCATGACCTCCTGGGACCGGCCGACGGCGAACACGGGCACGAGGACCTTCCCGCCGCGGCTCAGCACCCGGCGCACGACGTCCTTGATCTGCACGGCCGCGTCATGGCGCGACGGCTGGACATCGTGGTACCCCCCGTACGTGGATTCGAGGACGAGGGTCTCGAGGCGCGGGAACTTGTTCACCGCAGGGTTGAAGAGCCATGTCTTCTCGAACTTGATGTCCCCGGACATCGCGACGTTGTACAACCCGTCGCCGATGTGGAAGTGGGCGATCGAAGATCCGAGGATGTGCCCCGCGTTCTGGAACGTGAGGCGGATGTCCGGCGCGATGTCCGTCGTCTCGCCGTACTTCAGGGGGATCGTGTTCGCGACCGCCCGCCGCACGTTGCTCGAGTCGTATGCGGACTTCCGCGCCTCGCCCATCGCGACCTTGATGAAGTCGAGCTGGAGGAGGGACATGAGGTCCCGCGTGGGCGGGGTGCAGTAGATCGGCCCCTCGTACCCGTACTTGTACAGCGCGGGGACGAGGCCGGAGTGGTCGAGGTGCGCGTGGGTGATCACGAGCGCGTCGATCGAGCTCAGAGGCATGACCTCGGGGGCGTTCAGGTACGGCGAGCCGTTGTCCTCGGAGATCAGGACCCCGCAGTCGATGAGGACCTTCGACTCCCGCGTGGAGAGGAGGGCCGCGGACCGGCCGACCTGCCGGAAGCCGCCGAGGGCGGTGAGCCGCACGTAGTTCTCCCCCGCGGGCACCTCGCGCGCGAGCTTGCGGCCAACGGTCTTCAGGAACTGCTGCCGGTCGTCCTGGATCGTCCGGAGGTACTGCCGGATCTCGTCGACGGTCTTCGAAGGGATTGGCGGCGTGCGGACGACCTTCGGCGCCCACCCGATCTTCTTCTTGATCTCGTTGAGCACGGCGCCATGGCGGCCGATGACCATGCCAGGGGCGAGGGCCTCGATCGTTACCTCGCCGGTCTCCGTCTCGAAGAAGATCCCTGTGATCTGCGCCTCCGCGGGGATCGTCTCCCGGATCACGCGCTCCGCGTCCTCCGAGGGCGAGAGGAGGGATGGGTCCGGGCGCACGATGATCCGGCGCCGGAGCTGCTGTGCGATCTGGCGCACGAGATCGTTCGACTCCGCGAAGATCTCGATGTTCTTCGTGTAGATCACGATCGTCGGGCCTTCGAAGTCAATCGCGGTGATCTCCACATGGTCGGGGACCACTTGTTTCACGACGCGCTTCGCGTCGCTAAGAATGTCCTCAATCGTCATCGAACGTTCCCTGTGGGCCCCATGGGCCCTCGTTGTCTCACGACAGCTTCATCGCTGCCTTGCGTCGCTCGACTTCCTTGTCGTCGAGGAGCTTGAATCCGTCCTTCGAGATGATCGCGACGTCGATCCCCTCGCCGGACACCGCATCGCGCTTCATCGCCGCGGTGACCGCCCGGACGGCGAGGTTCGCGCCTTCCTCCCAGGTCATGTCGTCCTTCCAGTGGTCCTCGAGGACGCCGTACACGTACGGGCTCCCCGAGCCGCTCGAGGTGTATTTGTCGGGGAGGGACCCGCCCGCGGCGTCGATCGAGAACACGTGCCCCCCGCTCCGGTCCCATCCCCCGATCACGAGCTGGACCCAGTATGGGTAGTACCGGCTCCCGGACAGGATGTTCGCGGTCAGCGTTGCGCACGCCTCGACGCCCATCATCGTGTTCCGCTTGAGCTTGTAGAGCTCGACCTCCGCGGTGATGTAGCGCGCGAGGACCTGGAGGTCCCCGACGAGCCCCGCGGTCGTCAGGCCCAGGTTCTCGTCGAGACGGTAGACCTTCTTTGTCCGCTTGTGGGCGATGAGCGTGCCCGCGGTCGCCCGGCGGTCCGCCGCAAGGACGACGCCGTCTTTGCACACGAGCCCGAGAGTCGTCGTCCCGGTCTCGACTTCCTTAGGAAACGCTGCCATTGACACAACTCCGTTGAAAAGAGTCGAAAATGGACGGCCAAAGCATACGGGCGGCACTATATAAATCTTGGTCCACCGGTCTCCATGCCGGGACCCTCACAAGCGACCGCCTAGCCGAGGAGGCTCTCGAAGAGCACGGTCTCAGAGGACGGTAGGTAGACGACGCGCATTCGGTATTCCGCCCCCGCGCCGGTCGTGGCGAGCGTGAAGACGTCCCCGGCGCTCAGCTCGCCGATCGGCGGGGCGTCCGTGAACGCAAGGGTCAGGTTCCCCGCGGTCGCGGGCAAGCTCGTGAGCGGCCGGGGAGAGACGACGACCTCCAGGGTGCTCGAGACGAGGCTCACCTCAAACCGATCGATCTCAATCGAGGCCGTGGCGCTCTCGATCTCGAGAGACCAGGACGAGGGAGCCACCTGTGCCCATCCGAGCGTCTGCAGGCCCGGTGCCAGCGGAGCGGATGCCGCGAGCAGCGCGTCCGAGCGCGCCCCGATGTTGCCGGCCTCGTCCTCAGCGGCGACGCGATACTCGAACGTCACGTCGACCGGCAGGCTCGCGTCCTCATAGGACGGCGTGCGGACCGCGGCGACCTCGGACCCGTCGCGGTACACACGGTACCGGAGGACCGCTACGTTGTCCGTCGCGGCGATCCAGGAGATGACCAGCGTCCCCCCGAGCCGATCCTCCGCCTGTACCCCGAGGACGCGGGACGGGGGCTCGCGGTCCGGGAGGACGTACAGCGCGAGGACGCCCACGAGGACGAGGCCCGCCGCGATCAGCGTGGACGAGATGACCAGGGATCGGGGCACCCGCGGGGGCGGTCGGATTTGCATCGTCGCACGCGGAGGGGCGCGCGTACGGAAGAACCTCACGCTTCAATCGTGAGCTCCTCGTCGGACGTGTCGGTGGGCAGCTCGGCCTCGAAGTACCGACGGAGCTCTCCGGTGGCGGACACGAAGGCGAGGACTTCCCGCGCGATCCCGAGCTCCTCGAGCCGCCGGATCTTCTGCCACACGACGATCACCGGGATCCCGTGGATCTGGCTGACCTCCTTCGGGGTCTTCGGACTCGCGAGGATGGCGAGGAGAATCCTCTTCGTCGCGGGATCGAGATGGACCTTCATCGGAAGGACTTGAATCACCGTTCCGCGATAGGGGGTTGAGTCTTGTGGCCTGCGTATCGCACGTGATTCTTTTTCACCCGGGAGCGGCCGGGAGGATCAGATCACGCGGAACGCAAACAAGGCGACGACGACGACCACGACGGCGGCCACGGCGATGCCGACGTAGAGGTATGTCCGCTTCTTCTTCGCCCCGCCTCCGAGGTTCAGGTTGCCAAGGTCGTAGGACATGACGATGCCAAGCCGTCGAACCTGGCGCGTGGTAATAAGCATTTCGACGCTGTCAGCGCACATAAACGCCTTTCATGCGGTACGCCTACAGCATCACCCGCAGGCAGTCCCAGAAATCGGACAGAGGTACGTGGCCATCACGCGACCATCGAGCCACGCCCCGGCCCACCATGCTGAGACGGTGCTCGTCCGAAGGTTCGGGTTTGATCGCTCCGGACGGGCAGCCCCAGTCCTAGGAAAATTGCATCGGCAAGGAAAGGCGATTCGGAATCGAGGATTGCGACCTTGCCGCAGGAACGGAAAGCTGGCAACAGGCCATTCGCGTTCCCATACGCGCGAACTGAGCGTCTTGTCATCGGCGGGATGACGACCCGAGGTCCGAGAGCACCGGGCCGACGCGATCCGGCGGAGTGAGTCGCACTGCGTACGCGAGCTTCTCCTTCGGCAGGGCGAGGCCCGCCGCGCTGACGGACACCGTCACGGCTTCGGGATCCGTGGTAATCCGAAGAATCTCGTCGTCCGGGATACTCACGAACTCCCGGCCCTCCCGGTCCTCGAAGAAATGCTTCACGGCGCTCGGCATCGCCCCGACGTTCACGAGGAAGAACGAGGGGTCCTCGGGATCGCGCGACCCCGGTTCCGCGAAGAAGATCAGACCGCGCTCGTGTCGCAGGAGGCGACCTCCCACGGGCCGCAGGAGCGGCATCAGGTCGCCGCCATGGTCCATTGCCGCGCTCGCGGTGGCCTGCGTCTCGCCGAGGACGCGGAAGGCCCGAGATTCCTTTCCCGCGCTCTGCGTGAAGACGACCTGGGCCCCTCCGTCAGCCGCGGCCTCCTCGCGGACCCGCATCCGAAGGGTCGCGAAGTTCAGCTCGTACGCGCGGTCCTCCGAGTCGATGTATCCGAGGATCATGCGGGCGGCGCCCCGGGACCCGCGATGGAGTCCGGAGGTATAAGGCCGCGCGGCCTACCGCCACGTCACGCCAAACAACGCGACGACGGCCGCGAGTCCGGCACCGTTGAGCCAAAGCATCGGGATCGCGACGTCGGACGGCATCCCCGCGTCGTTCATCCCCACGTAAGCAGCGATCGCGAGGAGGCTCTGCGCGAGGAAGAGGATCCCGAACGCGAGGAGGCCGAGCGTGAACGGCGAGCGGACGGCGCGGGCGCTCCTCGCGTAGACCGACACGATGTAGCCCAGGAAGACCGCGCTCGCGCCCGAGACGACGATGTTCAGGAGCCAGAACAGCCCGAGGGCCATCGTCCCCGAGCGACGTGTCCTCGGCGCGAGAAATCTACGTTTCCCCAACTCCGCCGGGTTCGATCCGGATCCAGATGTCGAGGAACTCCCCGAAATGGGTCTGGAGGCGAGGGGAGAGGCCGTACAGGGCGGCATACCCCGGCTCTCCGAGGAGCATCACGCAGTCGTTCTCCCGGAGGACATCGAGATGGTGCCTCACGGTCTTGTAGTCGAGACGGAGCAGGCTCGCGAGATCGTTCGCGTTGTGTGGCCTTTCGTGGAGCGAGTGCAGGATCTTCGCCCGGTTCATGCCGCCCCGCGTCGCGGCGATGAGGTACCACAGCCGCCGGTCGACGGAGCGTCCCCCGTTCCGGATGCGACCTGCGGGAGCCTGCACGGTTCCCCCGGACCCTGAGGGCCCAACGTTCTAATATTACTATCGCAATAGTCGATACGTGCGGGAGGCGTGGGGGCGCGCGGCGCTCGGGATCTTCCTGGAGTTCCGCCCGATCCCCGTCCTCCTGTGGTCGTACACCGCGGTCGCCCTCGGGACGGCGCTCGCGGCTGCGGAATCCGGGTCCGTGGACGGGACCTGGTTCGCGGTCGCGATGGCCCTGGCGGCCCTCGTGCAGGGCTGGGAGACCCACGCGGTCAACGAGATCTTCGACTGGCGGAGCGGCACGGATCGGGACGCGTCCCTGCGCGCCCTCTCCGGCGGGAGCAAGGTGGTCCCCCTCGGCCTCCTCGGGATGCGGGGGCTCTGGGCGGTGTTCGCCGTCTCGTCCGCGACGATCGCCGTCCTCGCGGTGATCGTCGGTTTCGCCCGCGCGCCGTGGCTCGTCCTCCTCGTCGCCGCGGGCTACGCCCTCGGCCTCGGATACACCCTCCCTCCCGTCGCGACCGCATACCGGCCGTTCGCCGGAGAATGGCTCGGAGGGTTCCCTGGGGTCCTGCTCGCCGGCGTGGGGGCGTACGCGATCCAGAGCCTCCGAGTGTCCGTGGGCGCCCTGCTCGTCCTCGCGGCCCACGCCTGCATCTGCGTCGCGATGCTCGTCATGCACCACTACGCGGATGTCGCGGCGGACGCGAGGGCGGTCCCGCTCAAGCGGACGACCGTCGTCGCCCTAGGCCTACCCCGCGCGCGGACGTACGCGACCGCGCTCGCCGCCTCGGGAGCTGCGCTCTATGGCGTCGCCGCGTTCGCCGTGCATCCCGCGTTCGCGATCGGTGCGACGCTCTCGGCGGGATCCGCGATCGTCCACGGACGCGTCCGGCCGGGGGACCTGATGTCCGTCACCCGGCACGAACTCCGGGTCATCCAGCTCGGGCTCGCCGCGGGTCTCGTGCCTGCGGCCCTCGTCGCACCGGCGCTCTGGCCTCTCCTGCCGGTCGCCGGCGCGGGATACGCCGCGCACCTGCTCGCCGTCGCGCCTCCCGCAGGCCTCGCCCGCGCCTGGCGCCGAACGAGACCTGGGGACGCGCCGCGGAGGGACTGACCGCGGAAGGCCGAAATACGGTCGTGCCGTTCCCGCCGGCGTGCGCGGCGTCGGATTCGTCGTGAACCCGATCGCGGGGATGGGGGGCCGCGTCGGGCTCAAGGGGACGGACGGCGTCGCGGCCGAGGCGCGGGCGGCGGGCGCGGAGCCGACCGCGCCCGGAAGGGCTGCGGGGTTTCTCCGCCACCTCCGAGAGCGCGTCGGAACCGGACCCATCGAGGTCCGGTGGCTCACGTGCTCAGGGACCATGGGGGCGGCTCTCCTCCGGTCAGAGGGCATCGGCCCGGACGAGATCGAGATCGTCTACGAAACCCCCCGGGAGACGACGGCCACGGACACGACGCGGGCGACGGCGAACGCGGTCGCGAGCGGCGCGGAGCTCGTCCTGTTCTGCGGGGGCGACGGGACCGCGCGGGACGTCGCCGCAGGGACGGAGGGCCGCGTCCCGATCCTTGGGATCCCCGCCGGGGTGAAGATGCACTCCGGCGTGTTCGCCGTGTCCCCGGTCGCCGCCGCGGAGATCCTTCTTGCCCACCTGCACGGGGAGCTCCGGGTCGGCGAGGCCGAGCTCCTCGACCTGGACGAGGACGCGTACCGCCGAGGGGAGTGGCGGGTCCGTCTCCACGGGACGACGAGGACCCTGGTCGAGCCCCATCTCGTGTCCGCGGGGAAGTCCATGATCGCGGAGGTCGCGGATGACGCCGTCGTCGGCGAACTCGCGGACCACTTCGCGGAGCTCTTCGAGAAGGAACCGGATGTCCTCTACCTCCTCGGCC
Source organism: Euryarchaeota archaeon RBG_16_67_27 (assembly GCA_001800745.1). Classification (GTDB taxonomy): domain Archaea; phylum Thermoplasmatota; class Thermoplasmata; order RBG-16-68-12; family RBG-16-68-12; genus RBG-16-68-12. The sequence goes on along the minus strand of MGVZ01000039.1, from coordinate 493 downwards.
CGGGATCGACGGTCACATCAATCGCGTCGCGACTCGGCCTCGCGAAGACGGTCCTCGGCATCGACGCGGTCGTGGGCCGGCGCGTCGTCGAGGCGGACGTGAACGAAGCGGCGATCCTTCGCCTCCTGGACGCCCATCCACGGGAGCGGCTCGTCGTGAGCCCGATTGGCGCGCAGGGTTTCGTCCTGGGTCGCGGAAACCTCCAGGTGAGCCCCGAGGTCCTCCGGCGGATCGGGACGAGGAACGTTATCGTCGTCGCGACGCCGGGGAAGCTCGTCACGACGCCGATCCTCCGCGTGGACACCGGCGACGCGGAGCTCGACGAGGAGTTCCGGAAGAAGGAGTACCTGTTCGTCCTCATCGGCTACCGCACATCGAAGCTCCACCCGATCCAGCGCTGAGCCGCCGGCGCGGTGCGTGGAAACTTGAAATAGCCACATCCCATGCGCAGACCGTCCCGAGGGAGGCCGTCCATGGTCGAGATGATGACCGC
>MGVZ01000038.1:7445-7788 GCA_001800745.1 Euryarchaeota archaeon RBG_16_67_27 | reverse complement strand
GGTTTCCAAGGACCTTCCGGGCCGCGCCGAGGACGATGTGCGTGGCCGTGTGGTGCGCCATGAGCGCCCGGCGGCGCGCGTCGTTGACCTCGCATGCCACACGCCTGCCGACAAGCCGGCTCGCGTCCCCACGGACGCGGTGCACGACACTCGCCCCGACCCGCTGGACATCGAAGACCTCATGCCCGCCGATCGTCCCGTGGTCGGGCTCCTGGCCTCCGCCCTCCGGGTAGAAGTACGTGACGTCGAGGACGACGGCCTCGCCTTCCACGGCGAGGACCTTCGCTCGGAACCGACGCTTCTTGCGGTCCTCGTACACTCGGAGCTTCGTCGCCGGAAGCTC
>MGVZ01000038.1:0-7383 GCA_001800745.1 Euryarchaeota archaeon RBG_16_67_27 | reverse complement strand
GGGCGTAGAAGTCGTCCGGCACCTCGACGGGGAGCGTTGTAGACTCCTGCACGACGTCGGGGTTCAGCCCGTGGCTGTCGTACAGCTCCAGGAGCGCCTCAACGTCGAACGTCCGACCCGCGGCCTTGAGGTCCGCCTCCATCCGGCCGACGGTCGTGCGCCCCTTCGCCAGGGTCTCCTTGTACCGCTCCTCCTCGACCTTGAGGACCTTGAGGATGTCCCCCTTGTTCAGGAAGAACTCCGGGTAGTCCTCGCGGGACTGGTCGCACAGGAACGAGACGGTGTCCGCGAGGCTGTACGTGATGTTCAGGTGCTTGAGCGCGCGGAGCCCGCGGCGCACGAGGAGGCGGGCGAAGTACCCCTCGCGGCTGTTCGACGGGACGACGCCGTCCCCGAGGACGAACATTAACGCGCGTGCATGGTCGCACACCGTGTAGAGGGCCTCGAGGGGCGAGATCGCCTCGATGAGCGCCTCGACGGTGATCCCGAGCCGGTCCGCGGCCTCCCGGCGGATCGCGCGGATGTCCGCGAGGCTCTCGACCTTCGTCATCCCGCGACCTTGGAGTACTCGGTCAGGACGCGGTCGTCCACGTGCTTCGCCCCCGTCGCCCGCTTGAGGTACGCGAGGGCGTCCCCGAAGACGGCCTCGTAGGCGCTCGTCGTCCCCTGGGAGATCCACGTGAGCCGCTCGAGGCCGTAGCCCGTGTCGACGACCTTTGTGTCCATCGGCACCCGCGTGCCGTTCACCTCGCGGTTCTCCATGAACACGAGGGTCGCGGCCTCCGCGCCGCCGAACACGACCTCGAAGCACGGCCCGCTGTTCCCGCCGCCTTGCCACCAGGACTCCTTGTACCGCACAGCCGTCGGATCGAGACCGAGCCGCTCCGTCAAGAAGAGGTGGCACAGCTCCGTCGTGCGGTCCTTGAAGTACACGGGCTTCGAGGGGAAGTTGAACGCGTGGTGGGCCATCATCTCGAACATCGTGAAGTGCTGGCCCGTCTTCCCGACGTTGTCCATGTCGTTGAAGCGCACGCACGGCTGGCTGATCGCGAGCGGGTTGGCGGGGGGCGGGACCTGGCCGCTGATCACCCAGGGCTGGAACGGGTACACGGAGGCCTGCGTGAAGAAGACGTCCTCCCGCCATCGGGCGACGATCGGGTACCGTCGCACGCGGACGTGGCCGTTCGCCTCAAGGAAGGAGAGGAAATCCTCGCGCATCGCGCGGTACGTGAGCCGCTTCTTGAACGGCGAGCGGCCGATGAAGTCGTACTCCTGGCACGGCGTCTCGCCGCACGTCTCGTGCGTCCCGAGGGACCAGAAGGGGGTCTCGCACCTCGTGCATGTCTGTCGCGAGAAGCCCTGCTGCCGGAAGAGCTCGACCGCGTAGTCGCCTTCGGGCATCGACGGCCTCCGAAGGGACGCGGAGCCTTAAAGGTTCCCGGGCGTCGAACTTCGCAGGAAATCTTTAATCGGATTCCGTGCCATCGCCGCCCGGCGCGACTCCTCCATGCCGACGTCCGCAAGTCTCCCGCCCATCCTCTGTCCCGCGTGTCGCGGGGAAGTCCGGCCTTCGGGCTCGGAGGCCCGTTGCGGGGCGTGCGGTGCCACCTACCCAGTGGAGAGCGGTGTGATCGTCTTCTCGGAACGCGACGCGCTCTACGAGGATCAGATGACGGAGACGCTTCGTGTGCCGGCGTTCGAGCGGACGCGAGGTCCCCTCCGCGCGTTCGCGACATTCGACTTCCTCGTGAGCCAGAAGCAGGTCCGGCCACGGTTCCTGTACGACGCCGTCAGCGGTCTGCGCGGACCGCAGCCGCTCGCGGTCCTCGACGTCGGCTGCGGAGGCGGCAAGGAGGTCCTCACGCGCCTCGGGCCCGTCGCCGGAGTGGACATCTCATTGCGTGCACTCGCGAACGCGCGCCGAATGTACGACGTATGCGTGCGCCACGATGTACGCGCGGGCCTCCCGTTCCCCGATGCGAGCTTCGACGTCGTGAACTGCAGCGACGTGCTCGGGCACTTCCACGAGAGCGAACGGGATCGCCTCCTCGACGAGATCCACCGGGTGCTCCGCCCGGGCGGTTCGTTCCTCGCGTTCATCGAGACCTGGAGCGCCGTGTACGACGCGAACCGCGCGCGCTTCCCCGACTGGTATCCGCAGTTCCTCGATGTCATGGTCGCCAAGACCGGCCACATCGAACTGGAGCCGCACGGTGTCGCGCTGCGCCGTCTCGAGGGACGCGGATTCGACGCAGTCCGCCTCGAGCTGCTGTCGTCTCGCTGGGGGTATGCCCGGGGCCATCTCCCGTGGCCCGACGCCACCTTCCCGGCGCCCTCGGTGCGGCACGCGATCCTGCGGGGCCTTGCGAGCTTGGCCGTCCGGACGCAAGCGACGGAAGCCGCTCTGGACGATGCCCTCGGAATCTTGGAGATCCTCTCGCGAGGTGCGGCGGATGCCAGGGACTCGATTGCGATTCTCGTCCACGCCCGCGCCGCTCGCTCGACGTCACTTGGGCCCTGAGCGCCCGAGCTGCTCGCGGACCATGCGGTTCGCGATCTCGAGGAACGCCTGCTCCTGTCCGGGCGGGATCGTCGCCCCCGCGGCCGCGTGGTGGCCTCCGCCGGTCCCGCCGACGGCCTTGCTCGCCGCCTGCATGATCGCGGCGAGGTCGAGCCCTTTCGCGACGAGGTCCCGCGTCGTCCGCGCGGACACCTTGATCCCGTCGTCCGCGTTCGCGAACGCGAAGATCGGCAGGTCCTTCATCGCCCCGTTCTTGTTCAGCGCCATCGACGCGGCGATCCCGACGACCGTGTCGCGGATCTTGTCCCCCGCGTGGAAGTACTGGAGCGCGTCCATCTCCTGAATCCCCGCCTCCTCGATCGTGTCCATCGAGCCGACGAGGTATTCGCGGTGCCCGCGAAGGAGCCGGAGGGCCTCCGCGAAGGGCTCCTCGCGATCGCCTCGGCACACGCGGTAGGCGATCTCCGCCGCGTCGTACCGGCCGCACGCGTTGATTAGCGTCCCGAACTCCTTCGCGTCCCGTGTCGGGCTCCCGACGGGCTCCTTGAGGAGCGTGTACACCTCGCCGATCAGGCGGTCGGTCTCGCGCGCGCCGCAGCCGCGCTCGAGCATGTGCGCGACGAGGGCGGACACGACGCGCTGTTTCTCCCCCCGATCGAGGTCGGACCAGGAACGCCAGTGGTCGTCGATCTTGAGGTCGAGCCCGAGCTCGAGGAGGAACGCGACGCACGCCTCCTCGTTCCCGCTGAGCCGCGGGATCCACGGGTCCGTCGCGTACTGGAGCATCTTGTGCACGGGTCGCGTCTCGCGGCCGAACAGGCGCAGGTCCACGGACGCCTGGAGGACGCCCGCGCGGACGCCGTCCGCGACGATCGTCCGGTTGTACCCCCCGAGGCGCCGGAACTCCTGGTCCTGCACGTCCCCGACCGCGCCCACGATCGCAATCGCGGCGAGGTCCACGTTCGCCGGGTCGAGGGCTTTCGCGACCGCGTACGCACACCCGGCGCCGCTCGCGACGTCGGATCCCTCCCCGTCGAGATGGGGGTTCAGCATGAGCACACGGTCCGCGGAGTCCGCGAAGCGCACGAGGTCGCCCCGGAGGGCCTTCGGGACCTCCCGCTCCGTGGGCACGTGGTGGTCCGTGATCACGGCGTCAATCCCGTGCATCGCGTGGAGGAGCCCAGCGCCGAGGTCGACGAACCAGGCGAGGGGCGGGCCCTGCCTCTTGATCTCCGCGAGGACGGCCTCGTCGAGCTTCTTGACGAAGGTGACGTCGTGGCGGATCCCCGCGCGGGCAAGCGCCTCCGATGCGATCGCGCCCCCGGAAATGCCGTCGGCGTCGATGTGGGCGACGACCGTGACGGACGGCGCGGACCGGAGGCGGTCCGCGATCTCCCGCGCGCGGGCCTCCATCGGACCACCCAGCGCGAGTGGCCTCCATGAAGCTTTGGGGGAGACGATGGGCCGCCTGTCCCTCGGCCGGTGGAGTTATAGTTAAATGACTATAACACGAGGCTCCGCAATCCCTATCTCCGTCGGCGGCGCTGCACGAGCGTGGTCCGAGTCACGGCGACTGCCCTCGTCGTCCGAGAGGGCCGGGCCCTCCTCGGCCGGCGGACGAGCACGGTCCGCTTCGCGGGCATGTGGGACGCGTTCGGCGGGCACCTGGAGCCCGGCGAGTCGCCCGAGGACGCCCTCCGGCGCGAGCTGCGAGAGGAGCTCGGGATCCGCGTGGACGCCGCGCGTTTCCTCAAGGTCTACGAGGACGTCGACCCGACCTCCGGGGAGACGTTCCGCCACCACCTCTTCCTCGTCACGGGATGGGGCGGCGAGACCCGCATCGCGAACGAGGAGCACGCCGAGGTCCGGTGGTTCCGCCCGGACGAGGTCGGGAACCTCGACCTGACGTCTCACCTCAAGTCCGCGATCCATGAGCGGGTTTCCGCGAATCCTTAAGCCGCGCGGCCTCCTTGCGTCCGAGGATGCCGAACCCCGACGACGCGACGCTCATCCGGATCCTCAGCGAGGCGAAGACGATCGCGGTCGTCGGGTGCTCGAAGGACTCCACGAAAGACGCGCATCGCGTCCCGATGTACCTCCAGATCCAAGGCTACCGGATCATTCCGGTGAACCCGACCGCGGACGCGATCCTCGGGGAGAAGGCGTACACGTCCCTCTCCGCGGTCCCCGTGCCGTACGACGTCGTCGACCTCTTCCGCCCGTCGCGGGACATCCCGCCGATCGCGGACGAGGCGATCCGCGGCCCCGCGGCGACGGTCTGGATGCAGCTCGGGATCTACAACGCGGAGGCGGCGAAGAAGGTCGAGTCCTCGGGGAAGACCGTCGTCCAGGGACGCTGCATCATGCGCGAGCACGCGCGCCTGCTCGGCGGCACGCTACTCGAGTGAAGACCCCGCGAACACGAGGAACGTCCCGGGCGCCGTCGCGCGCTCCGCGGCGTACATGACGGGTCCTATCTCCGGGGTGAACCGCCGCGCCCCGCCGAGACCCAGGGTCGTGCCGAGGGCGCGGATCCGGTCGTGCGGCACGAGGCCGACGACGTACGGGCCCGCCGCCCCGCGTTCCGCGCGGATGCGCGACCCGCCCACCCCCGCGACGCCGAGGTCGACCCACTCGCTGTCCCCCCGGCGCGGGAGGAGCTCGCGCACCGGATGGTCCGGCCGCCCCCGGTCCGCCAGATCGGCCCATCCTCGGCGCGCGTCCTCGCCGTCCCACGTCAGCCCGTTTCCGTCGCCCGGGCCGACGACGGTGTGGTCCAGCCAGGCGAGGTCGTGGACGTCCACGAGGCCCGCGCGCCCAGTCATCCGGACCTTCCCGAGGAGGGCGAACCCCTCGCGGATCGTCCGGGCCTCCGCGCTCCCGGCCGCGCGCTCGAGGGCGGTCGCGACGGCGGGCTGTGCCTCGAGGAGCCGCGGGAAGTCGACGACCCTCAGGAGGCCACGCCAGACCATCCCGCCACGGACTCCGCCGCGCGGCATCAAGGCTCGCCTAGTGGAGCACGACGGACTTCACGCCGTCGACCTGCTTGATCCTCGGGAGGAGCCGCTCCGGGACCGGCGTCTCCGTCACGATGAACCCGTGGGGCTCGTCGATGATCTCCGGGTCGTCGATGATCACCTGGCGCACACTGATCCCCGCCTCCGCGATGATCGAAGCGACCCCGGCGAGGATCCCGGGCTTCGACGCCTGCGTCGGGACGATCTCGATCGCCCCCCAGTTCATGAGGGGCGCGACGTCCCCGAGGTGGCACACGGGCCGGAGACGGTCGAAGAACGCCTTGAGGTCCGGCGTCCGCTCGATCGTCCGCACGGTCGCCGTCACCACGCGCCGGTCGACGCCCGCGGCGCGCGCCATCGAGGTGTCGGAGACCTTCACCTCGCCGCAGTAGACGCGGCCCTCGTGGACGCGCAGGCCGTAGACGACCATGAGCTGGGCGACCTTCTCCTGCGCGGGGAACCCCTTGAACGACGAGCGGAACCGGGCCCACATCGAATTACAATGCACGGACTCGTGCCATGGTGCATAATCCTTTCGACTATCTATGTTCTGTTTTATGCATCAACGAACAGAATCGTTATATATTGTCCAGAGAATCTCTCACGAACCCAGGTGGGAACGATGCAGGGACTCCGGTCGGAATCCGTAGGCGCGGACGCGGTGAAGATCCTCCTCGACGTGGACGACGTGCCCCGCGCGTGGTACAACATCCTCCCGGACCTGCCTCGGCCCTTCCCCCCGCCGCTCAACCCCGCGACGAAGGAGCCCGTCGGGCCGGAGGCGCTCGCCCCGATCTTCCCGATGGAGATCATCCGGCAGGAGGTCTCGACGAACCCGACGGAGCCGATTCCCGAGGAGCTCCGCGAGGCGTACTTCCGGATCGGCCGGCCGACGCCGATGTACCGCGCGAAGCGCCTCGAGGCGTACCTGAAGACGCCCGCGCGGATCTACTACAAGCGGGAGGACCTGTCACCCGTCGGCTCACACAAGCCGAACACGGCGATCGCGCAGGCGTTCTTCGCGAAGCGCGAGGGGGTCGAGGCCCTGTCGACGGAGACGGGCGCGGGCCAGTGGGGGTCCGCGCTCGCGTACGCGACGAACTACTTCGACATGAGGTGCACGGTGTTCATGGTCCGGGTCTCGTACGACCAGAAGCCGTACCGGAAGTCCGTCATGCGGATGTACGGCGCGGAGGTCTACCCGAGCCCGAGCGACCGGACGAACTTCGGCCGGAAGCTCCTCGAGGCGGACGGGAACAACCCCGGCTCCCTCGGGATCGCGATCTCCGAGGCGATCGAGTCCGCCGTGACGTCGAAGAACACGAAGTACTCCCTCGGGTCCGTCCTGAACCACGTGCTCATGCACCAGACGATCATCGGCCTCGAGGCGCTCAAGCAGTTCGAGCTCGCGGACGTCAAGCCGGACTTCATGGTCGGCTCCGTCGGCGGCGGGTCGAACTTCGCGGGCTTCGCGTACCCCATGATCGGCCGCCGGATCAAGGGGACGTCCGACACGCGGTTCGTCGCGGTCGAGCCCACGTCGGTCCCGTCGATGACGAAGGGCCGGTACGAGTACGATTTCGGCGACACCGCGGAGATGACGCCCCTCCTGAAGATGCACACCCTCGGCCACACCTTCGTGCCCCCGCGGATCCACGCGGGCGGCCTGCGGTACCACGGCTGCGCGCCGAGCCTCAGCGTCCTCGTCGACGCGGGCATCGTCGAGCCGCGCGCGGTCGACCAGGCGAGCACGTTCCAGGCGGGGGAGATCTTCGCGAAGACGGAGGGCCTGATCGCGGCGCCGGAGACGTGCCACGCGATCCGCGGGGTGATCGACCTCGCGCT
>MGVZ01000037.1 GCA_001800745.1 Euryarchaeota archaeon RBG_16_67_27 | reverse complement strand
GGGCGCGTACGCGCCCCCCGCGGAGCTTGTCCGCCTCGCGCGGGTTGTCGGGCGCTCGGGCGGGGTCTACGCGACCCACATCCGGGGCGAGGGCGCGACCCTCGTCCAGGCCGTCGCGGAGGCGCTCGACACCGCGCGGCGGGCGCGCGTCCCGCTCGAGATCTCCCACCACAAGGCGACGGGACCCCGGCACTGGGGCACGACGCGGACGACGCTCGCGATGATCGATGCGGCGCTCGCGGGAGGCCAGAGGGTCGGCATGGACGTGTACCCGTACACGGCGACCTCCACGGACCTCACTGCGCTCCTGCCCCCGGACGCACAGGAAGGCGGACCGAAGGCGCTCGTCGAGCGGCTGAGGGACCCCGCCCATCGGAGGGCGTACGCCCGCAGAATCCGGGAGGAGCTCGACGTTTGGGAGAACACGGTGCGGGAGGTGGGCTGGGGCGCGGTCGTGTTCTCCGCGTCGATCACGGGGCGGAACCGCCGGCTCCAAGGCCGCACGCTCCGGCAGATCGCCCGCCTCCGAAGGAAGGCGCCGGAGGACGCCCTGTTCGACCTGCTCATCGAGGAGGAGGGACGCGGGGAGATCATCATCCACGAGGTGTCCGAGGCCGACGTGATGCGCGTGTTCCGGCATCCCGCGACCGTCGTGGGCTCGGACGGCTGGACCTCGTCCCGCCACGGCGTGCTCGCCGCGTTCGGCGCCCACCCGAGAGCGTGGGGCACGTTCCCGCGGTTCCTCTCCCGCTACGGCCGGGGCCGTCTCATGTCCCTGGCCCAGGCGATCCACCGCGCGACGGGCCTGCCCGCGGCGCGTCTCGGTCTCGCGGACCGCGGGCTCGTGCGCGAGGGACACAAGGCGGACCTCGTCGTGTTCGACCCGCGGACCCTTCGCGACACCGCGACATACGCGCGGCCGAAGTCGCCCGCGCGCGGGATCCGGTGGGTCCTCGTGAACGGGGAGGTCGCAGGTCGCGCGGGCCGCCCGACGGGCATCCGTCCGGGTCGCGTCCTCCGACGTCCGGCATCGCGTCGCGGATGATCCCGCACGCACGGCTCAGCGAGCAATGACGGCGGGGACCGGCTCCCGCGAGGGCACATTCCATTCTCGCTCGAGGAACTCCCTCACGCCGCGGACCTTGTCCATGTCCCCGTCCCAGCTCTGGAGCGAGGTCGCGAACCGCGTTTCGATCTCCCGGACGAGCTCGTCGATCCGGCGCTCGAGGCGGTTCGACTCCCGTCCGCGGTACACGACGTACAGGAGGACCCACTGCCCGCGCCCGAAGGCGACGTGGTGCCGCCTCCCGACCTCGATGCTCCTCACGTTCCCAATCCCCACGTCGCGGAAGGAGTCGTCCATGAAGTTCTGGAGGGCGGTGAACATCGAGGCGATCAGATCCGGGTCCTTCTCGGAGCGTGCTCGTGCGGAGAGGTGGGCGAGGGGCACGCCTCCGACGTCCGTCAGGTAGACGTGCTCGACAACACGATGGAGCGGATTCACGGTTGCAACCGAGAGGCGGTGCCAGCCTCCGTGGAGCACAAATCCTTTCGGATTCCGTTATCTGACGTGATAGGCCACTTCAGGGATACCATAATACGCGCCGCGGCGATTCCTTTGCGCCCGGTGGATGGCATCCGCCGGCCTGCGCAGGGGGAAGGGGATGTCGACTCGGCGTATGGTGGCAATTGGGCTTGCACTCGTGCTGTTCGTCATCGCGGCGATGCCCGTCTCGATCGGCGCACCGCCTCTCGGGGGCGGCGCGGTCTCCGGCCTCACCCCCGAGGAGGCGCGGGTCCTTCGTGGCCTCGACTACGGGAACGCCTGGGCGCAACTCGAGTACCTCTCAGGGCTCGGCGAGAAGACCGCGGGCTCCGCGGAGGAGCGTGCCGCGCAGCAATACGTGTACGACGAGTTCGCTGCGATGGGGCTCGACGAGATCTGGTGGGAGACGTTCCCCGTCGCGAACTGGAAGCACTACGGGACGACGGTCAAGATCGCCTCCCATGGCGATGAGGAGGTCCCCGCGACCGTGTACGGCGACACGTACTCGATCTGGGGACGTGTGGACCACGCGCCGTACTCCTTCGGGAACGCGAACGGGGGCCGGACCCTCGTCGCGGACGTCGTCGACGTCGGCCTCGGCACCGCCGCGGACTTCGCAACGGTCGGCGATCTGCAGGGGGCGATCGCCCTCGTCCACCGCGACGACAACGTGCAGGGGTGGCCGAACACGCCCGCGGAGGAGGCGGGTCTCCACGGTGCCTCCGCCGTCCTGTTCTACGGCTACTACGACGGCTACGACAATCCGGAGGGGCTCAAGCAGGATTCCGTGTTCTCTCCCGTGCCCGCGATTTCCATCTCCCCACGTTCCGCACAGCACATCCAGGACCTCCTCGAGGCCGGTCCCGTCACCCTGGAGATCGAGGGGCGGGTCGACACCCTGTCCGAGAAGTTCTCCGAATCGGTGAACGTCGCCGGGATCCTGCGAGGCACGACGCGCGCGGACGAGTATGTCGTGATCTCCGGCCACATCGACACGTGGTGGGCCGGTTCGAACGACGACTGCTCCTCGATCGCCGTCGTACTCGAGCTCGCGCGTCTGTTCTCCGAGGCAAGGACGCTCGGCACGTTCGTGAACGAGAGGACGCTCGTGTTCATGTCCGTCGGCGCGGAGGAGACGGGGGGACCGGGAGGGACGTGGTACAACTGGCTCGTCGGCTCCTACGAATTCGTCCTCGCCCATCCGGACGTCCTCGCGGGCCTCGTCGTGGAGCTGAACCTCGACGGCGTGAGCTTCCGAAAGACCTCCGGGCGGTACTGGGTCGAGAACACGTGGGAGGTGAACCCGTTCGTCGCGGAGGCGATCGGCGACCTCGGCCTCACCGGGGCCGTCGCGTACTACAACCCGGTCTGGTCCTGGACGGATGCATGGTCGTTCGCGGCGAAGGGCGGAGGGTCCGCGATCCAGATGATGTGGATCCAGGGCTTCGATTCGTACTACCACACGCAGCTCGACACGATCGACGTCCAGAGCCCGGACACGGTGCAGCTCGTGCTCCGCCTCAACGCGCTCCTCGCGATCCGAGGCGTGCACGCGCTCGTCGTCCCGCTCGATTTCCAGCCCACGGTTGACTGGGCCGCAAGCTACCTGAGGTCCGAGCGGATGACCGTTCCTGCCGCGGCAGGGGACATCGACGCGGCCCTCGCCGCGCTCGCCACTCTCCGATCGCGGGTCGTCGCGGCGAACGCGTACGCGGCCGACGTGAGCGCGCGGTACGCGCGCGCGACGACGCCCGACGAGGAGGCGGCGATCCTCGCCGAGGCGGACGCCCTCAACGGTGCGCTGATCGACGCCCGGAGGATCATCACTCCGTGGACCCTGGGCGAGGGCGGGCTCATGGGGTCCTGGGACGTGTTCCTGAGGTCCGACCAGCACGCGCACGACTACGGCTTCGTCAGCTCCGCGATCACAGCCCTGCACCGGAACCGGATCGGCAGCGCGCTCGTAGCCCTCGAGGGCGTGTACACGATGGAGTGGGGCCGGCACTTCAGCCGCCACACGTACCTGACGCTCTTCGACGGCATGGTGAACACGTACATGTACTGGGGCGACGACTTCGACCAGCAGCAGGCGTACGTGGACGTCCAAGGGATCTACCTGGGGCTGAAGGACGGATCCGTCTCGAAGGCCGCCGCCCTCGCGGACCTCATCTGGATTCGCGACGCGCAGCTCCTGCCGTGGTTCCAGGAAGACCTCCGCACCCTCGTATGGGCGTGGTCCCGCGCGGCCGCGGTCCTCGATGCGGCGCTTCCATAGCCCGCGCCCGGCGCGCCCCCGGCCACCCGCCGGGGGCCCCCTTCCGATCTCCCCTCGAGGGAGTCGCGGAGGAACGTACTGTACGGACGCGATGGTCAAGCACCCGAACGGTCCGTGTCCCCTCACCGCGCGCGGTCGCGCGGCCGGGGCGAGTCGATGGGTCGATGCCAGCTCACGATGCTGACGCGGGCCGACGCCGAGGCGGTCCACGGCGCGTCCGTCCGGATCCTCGAGACGACGGGCGCGCTCGTGCGAAGCGCGGAGGCGCGATCCCTCCTCGCGGCTGCGGGGGCGAAGGTCGTCGAGACGGACACGCGCGTCTTCTTTCCCGAAGGGCTCGTCGCGGACGCGCTCAAGAGCGCCCCGCGTTCATTCGTCCTCGGCGCCCGCGACCCGAAGCGGGACCTCCGGATCCCCGCGGACGGCCTCCCGTACGTGTGCACGGACGGCTTCCCCGCGAAGATCTGGGACCACGCGGCACAGCTACCTCGGCCGTCGACGAGGGCGGACCTGGAGCGGTGGGCGACGCTCGCGGACGCCGTGGACGCGGTGGACTTCCTCTGGCCCTCCGTCACCCCGACGGACCTCCCTGCGCGCGCGCAGTTCGTCGGCGGCCTTCGGACGTCCTACGAGCACACCTCGAAGCACGTGCAGTACCAGGCGATCCGCGGCGATGAGGCGCTCGCGGAGATCGAGATGGCCCGAGCGGTCGCCGGCGGCGACGAGGAGAACCGCAAGCGGCCGCACTTCTCCTCCGTGCACTGCATCGTCGCACCCCTTCAGTACGACGCGGGACCGACGGATGGCGTCATCGCGTTCGCCCGCGCGGGCATCCCCGTCGTCCACATGACAATGGTCACTCCGGGAATCACGGGACCCACGACCCTCGCCGGGAGCCTGGCCCTCGCGAACGCGGAGGTCCTCGCGGCGACGGCGATCTCCCAGGCCGCCGCGCGCGGCTCGCCGGTTTTCTACTGCTTCGTCTGCGCCCCGCTCGACATGAAGTCGGGCGGTTTCTACTCCGGGTCGCCGGAGTACGGGCTCCTGAGCGTCGCGGGCGCGGAGATGGCGCGGCACTACGGGCTCCCGTCGATGATGGGCGGGATGGGGAACACCGCGAAGGCCCCGGGGATGCAGCTCGGCTACGAGAAGGCGCTCACGACCGCCGTCGTCGCCCTCGCGGGGTGCGACCTCCTCACGGGCCTCGGCGGCCTCAACGACTCTCTGTTCGTCGGCATGGAGCAGCTCCTCATCGATGCGGAGATCTGGGAGCACATCGAGCGGACGGCCGCGGGCGTCGACGTGAGCGACGCGGAGATCGCGCTCGACGTCATCGAAGCCGTCGGACCGCGCGGGCAGTTCCTCAACCAGCCGCACACCCTCGCGAACTTCCGCCGGCTCTTCATGTCCCGCCTCAGCGACCGGTCGTCGTACGAAGCGTGGGCCGCGGCTGGACGGAAGGACATGTACGAGGCCGCCCACGCGGAGGTGGAGCGGATCCTCGCCGCGCACCGCCCCGCGCCCGTGTCGGCGGACGTCCGCCGCCGGCTCGAAGCGATCGACGCGGGGGTACTTGCAGCCGCGGCCTGACGTGCCTCACGGCGGGTCCCCGATGTCGGCGTATATCGAGTACAAAGGTCGATTAGAAATCCGTCGAGGCGCATCCGATGCGGGAGAGGGTAGGAGATGCCCGCGTTTTCCGAACGGTTCCGGGTCCGCAAGCGGTTCGATCTCTTGACGAACAAGGAACGGAGGGCGATCCACGACGCCGCGCTCCGGGTGATGGAGACGACCGGTGTGCGGATCCACAGCAAGGCCGCGCGGGGGGACCTGGAGCGGGCCGGGGCCGTCGTCGACGACAAGGCCGTCGTCCGCTTCCCGCGGGACGTCGTCGAGGGCTTGCGACAGAAGGCGCCCCGCACGATCACCCTCGCCGGCCGCACGAAGGCGTTCGACCTGCCGATGGACGGCTCTCACTTCTACACGACGACGGACGGCTGCGGGATCGCGGTCTGGGACGCCACCTCGGGCACCCGGCGGACGTCCGTCCTCGAGGACATCCGGCGGACCGCCGTGATCGGCGACTGGCTGCCGTACCTGAGCATCTACGAGCCCATGGTCGTCGCGCACGACGTGCCGCCCGCGGCCCACGTCCTCATGGGGATGCGGGTCGCGATGGGCAGCACGCAGAAGCACATCCTCTCGGAATCGACGACGAACGCGGTCGAGGCGCGGACGGAGGCCGAGCTGGCGGCGGCGGTCGTCGGCTCCCCCGAGGAGCTCCGGAAGCGGCACTACGTCTCCGCGATGCTCTGCCCGATGTCCCCCCTCGCGATCGACGGGGCCGCGGGGGACGCAGCCCTCGTGTGGGCGGAGAACCACGTGCCCGTGCACATCACGGGCATGGCGGAGGCGGGGATCAGCGGCCCCGCGAGCTTGGCGGGCGACCTCGTCGTGAACCACGCGGAGACCCTGGCCGCCGTGTGCATGATCGAGGCGCATGCGCCCGGGGCACCCGCGATCTACGGGTCGTGCCTGAGCATGATGGACCCCTACACGGGCGCGTACATGGCGGGCTCGCCGGAGAGCGACCTCCTCGCCGCGGGCTCGATCGAGATGGGGAAGTTCTGCGGCCTGCCAATCTCCGTCGGCGGCATGGGGCCGAGCGCGAAAATCCCCGGCGTGGAGGCGTCGATCGAGAACGCGCTGTGGGCGATGACGTGCGCGCAGTACGGCGCGGAGGTGATCAACGGCATCGGGGAGCCGGCGGGGTCGACGCTCCTCTCGTACGAGCAGATGCTCGTGGACCACGAGATCGCGCGGATGATCGTGCGGATCTCCCGGGGGTTCGAGGTGACGAAGGACGCCCTGTCCGTCGACCTGATCGGCCGGACGGGGATCGGGGGCATGTACCTCGCCCAGCGGGAGACGCTCGAGCACGTGCGCGCGTCGTTCCTCCCGATGCTCTGGGACGGCGATCCGTTCGAGACCTGGCTGCGGAAGGGCGGGAAGGACCCGATGGCCGTCGCGCGGGAGAAGGTCGCGTGGATCCTCAAGACCCACGAACCGGAGCCGCTGCCGCGGGACGCGGAGGCGCGCATGGACCGCGTCGTCGCCGGGTTCGTGAAGCGGTAGACGCCGGGCGCGGACGCGCGGACGTGGACGGGCGCCGGCCTCGGTCCTCCCGCAACGTCTATGCCCTCGCGGGCCGTTCCCGCGTCCAATCGTGGCGAGGGGGGACTTCGTGCACCGGAGCGGGCGCTCGACGGCGAGGTCCGTCGTGGTCGTCGTGTTGATCGTGAGCTTGTTCGTCGGGAGCGGCGCGGCGTCCGCGCGGGCGGAGGACCGGCCGGTCCGGTACAACCTGTACTTCGGGGACCTGCACACGCACACGATCTACTCGGACGCCTGGGAAGGCACGCCGTGGGACGCGTTCGCGGCCGCGACCGCGGCGGGGGCGGACTTCATGGCGACGACGGACCACGATTCCTACGGGTTCTGGCTCTCGCCCGAGGAATGGGCGGACACCCTCGCGGCCGCGGAGGCCTTCACGACGGACACGTTCGTCGCCATGGCCGGGTACGAGCTCTGGATCGCGTGCGCGGGCGAGATCAACGTGTTCAACACCCCGACCTTCCCGCCGGTCCCCGAGGACCCGGACCAGCGCCCCGCGCCCGGATGCGCGGGATCCCCGTTCGACGTCCTGCCCGCCTTCTACGACTGGCTCGCCGCGCAGCCGGGGGCCGTCGGGCAGTGGAACCACCCGACGTACGTGACGAACAACTTCCACGACTTCGTCTTCCGGTCGGATACCCGCGACGCGGGGGTGGGCATGATCGAGGTGTGGAACTGGAAGTACACGGAGGAGAGCTACGTCCTCGCCCTCGACACGGGATGGCACGTGATGCCGACCGCGAACTCCGACACGCACAGCCCGGACTGGATGTCGAGCGAGGTGCGCACGGTCCTGCTCGCGCCGCGCCTGACCCCCGAGGACCTGTACGCGGCGATGCGCGCGGGCCGCGGCTACGCGACGCTCGACAAGAACCTGCGGATCTCCTACGCGCTCGACGGCGCGGTGATGGGCTCGATCCTCTCCGCGTTGGACTCGCGGTTCGTGGCCTCCGTGCAGATCGAGGATCCCGACGGGACGCCGGAGGACGCGATCACCCTGGTGGAGCTCGTCTCCGACGGCGGCGTGGTCGTCGCGAGCGCCCGCGTGCGCGGCACGGCCATCCGCCTGACGCTAGAGGTGACCTCCGAGACGGCGCGGTACTTCTACCTCCGGGTGAGCACGGCGTCGAACCACGAGGGCGTGCCCGGGGTCACGGCCTGGACCTCGCCCGTCTGGACAGGTCGCTGAGTTCGTCGATCCTCAGACGACCGCCTCAGGGCCGATAACCGCCTCGAAGGCCTTAAGCCGCCGCGACGCGACCTGCCGCGCCCTCCCTCGTCTGCGGGTGATGCGATGCCCCTCCCCTCCGCCCACCGCCGCGCTGGCCTCCTGCTCGTCCTTACCGCGATCGTCCTCTTTGCGTCGTCCGGGTTCGCGGCCGCATCCGGCCCGGATGGCCGGCTCCGCGGGGTCCTCACGGACTCCATTTCTGGGCTCCCCGTCGCGGGCGCATCCGTGCGGATCGAGGCGTCGGACCTCCCGTGGGTCTTCGAGACGACCTCCGACGCCTCCGGCGCCTACGAGCTCGTCGCGCCGCCGCATCGCTACACGCTCACCGCGTCGAGCGCCGCACATCTGCGGAACGTGACGCCCATCGGGATCGGCGCCGGCCAGATCGTGTGGGCGAACCTGACGCTCGCCCCGGCCTCGGCCCGCACCGCGCGGCTCCAGGGATTCGTGACGGACGCCGGATCGGGCGCGCCCGTGACGACGGGCCAGATCGCCGCGCGGCCGCCCTGGTGGGCGGGATCCGGGAGCTACGAGAACCGGAGCGCGCTGAACGCGACCGGGTACTTCGACATGGCCCTCGTCCCCGGGACGTACGAGATCACGACGGAGGGCGTGATCGGCTACGCCCCCTACGTTGACTATCCCGTGTCCGTGTCCGGGGGCCAGCGTCTCTGGTACAACGTCTCCCTGACGGCGAACCCCGTCGACGCGTGGGTGAACGGGACCGTCCGCGACGCCGTGACCTCGGCGCCGATCCCCTTCGCGGAGGTCGTCGCGCGCGTGGACGGTCTTCTCCTGCCTGCGGTCACCGCGAACGCGTCCGGGGTGTACGCCCTCCCGGTCCCCAGCGGGGACGTCGAGCTGTCGGCGGACGCGCTCGGCTACGCGCCCGCGCTGACATCCGTGTACGTGTGGACCGGCAGCCAATTGGTTCGGGACCTGGACCTCGCCCCGCTCTCCGAGTCCGTGCGCGGCGTTGTGCGGGACGGCCTCACCCGCGCGCCCATGGCGGGCGTCCTGGTGACCGTCGCCCCGCTCTTCCTCGACGGCTACGCCGACCAGGCGACGACGAACGCCTCGGGCGCCTACGAGGTCGGAGTCCCGGACGACTACTACACGATCACCGCGCAGGCGCCCGGGTACACGTCCGGGTCGACCTGGGTCCTCTTCTTCTCCGGAGGGATCGCGTGGGCGAACCTGACCCTGTGGCCGATCGTCTCGACGGTCTCGGGGTACGTCACGGACGCGGTCGACGGGAGCCCCGTGCCCGGGCTCGTCGTGACCGCGATCGACCTGCGGACGAGCCACATGGCGTACAGCACCGCGGACGCGTCCGGCTTCTTCACCCTCTCCGTCCCCTCGAGCCCCGCGATGACCGTCTGGGTGTACGGCCAGGGCGCGTACGCGGGAAACGTGGCCTACGTTGCGACGACGCCGTACGCGACGACATGGGTGAACCTCACGGTCGCCCGGCTCGCCGCGCAGATCCTCCTGAACGCGACGGATGTCCTCACGGGCCTGCCCGTCGCAGGGGCGAACGTGATCGTCGCGTGGTACTACGGCAGCGACACCGGGACGACGGCCGCGAACGGCACCGCGCTCCTGGATGCTCCCGTGGGCGTGGAGGTGTACGTGACCGTCCTCGCGAGCGGGTACGAGTACTGGACGGGCGCCCTGACGCCCGTCGCCGGCGCGAACGCGCTCGCGATCGCCCTGTACCCGGAGCTGCCGCAGGACGTCCGGGTGCGCGGCTACGTGACCGACACCTCGTCCGGCCTCGGGATGTCCTCCGTGCCCGTCGAGGCGGTCGGGTTCGAGAGCCGCCCGCCGTACGACTACACGAACAGCACGGGCTACTACGAGATCTCGATCGTCGCCGCGCCCCAGACGATCCGGGTGCAGGAGGACGGCTTCACGGCGGGCGAGGCCTTCGTGGACCCGTCGCCCGGAGAGGTCCTGTGGGTGAACCTCACCCTCACGCCGGACGCGAGCCCTCCGCGGGTCCTCGCCTTCACCGCGACGCCCTCGACGGGCGTGGACGAGGCGAACCCGACCGCGATCCTGGCGAACATGAACGAATCGAGCCTCGATCGGGCCGACCTCTCGATCCTCATGCTCCACAGCGCCTCCGCCGGGGTCGGGACGTTCCTGAACCTCGGGCCCCTCAACGCCTCCGCGATGTCCGTGACGCACCCGGCCCCCGAATCCTACGGGGTCTCGGGGTCGTGGGACACGCGGACGCGGGTCGGCCGTCTCGCGGACGCCGGGGCGGCGGTCTGGTGGCCCTTCCTCTCCTACGGCGGACCGTTCCTCGGGATCGTGAACGGGTACTTCGACAACGCGACGCTGTCGGGCCCGGTCGCCGCGAACGCGGTGTTCGACACCCGGGACGGCCGGCTCCGGTTCGTGATCACGGGCACGGAGATCGTCGGGCCGGCGGACCAGCCCGCGGCCACGTTCCAGCCGGTGTCGAGCGGCTGGCGGATCGACCTGACGACGGCGGCGGTCCTCGGGGCGAGCCTCGTCAACGGGCCGACGCTCTCCCTTGGGAGCCTGAGCCTCACCGTGTCCCCGTCCGTCCCGAGCGGCATGTATGCGGCGTTCCTCCAGCTGTACGATTCGGCGGGCGGCTACACGCAGGCGGCGGTTCTCCTGCAGACCGCGCGCGACGCGGTGCCGCCGACGGCGAACGCCGGGGCCGACCGGACCGTCAACGAGGACACCACGGTGACGTTCGATGGCGGCGCCTCGACGGACAACGTCGGGATCGCGAGCTACGCGTGGACGTTCGTCGACGGCTCGGTGCAGAGCCTGTTCGGCGTTGCGCCGAGTCATGTGTTCGCGACCCCTGGGACGTACGTCATCACGCTCACCGTGGCGGATGCGGACGGAAACGTCGCGACGGACACGTTCACCGTGACGGTCCTCGACGTGACGGCGCCCGCGGTTGCCGTGTCGGCGCCCTCGGAAGGGGCGACGGTCGCCGGTGCCTTGACAGTCACTGTGGACGCGACGGACAACGTGGGGGTCGTGCGCGTCGAGCTCCTCGTCGACGGCGTGTCCGCGGGAAATGACACGGCGTATCCGTTCAGCTTCGTCCTTTCCGCGGGGAGCTTGGCGCTCGGGAACCACACCCTCGAAGTCGTGGCCTACGATGCCGCCGGCAACGCCGCGTCCGGCGTCCGGAATGTGACGATCGTCCCGTCCGGAGGCGCGCCGGTCGGACCCGACCTGGTGTTCCTTGGCGGACTGCTCCTCTTCCCGATCCTCGCGGGGATCGTCCTGTTCCTTTTCCTGTTGAAGCGACGACGGCCATCGCAGCCGACAGGGGTGCCCGCGGAGAGCGCGGCAGTCCGTGGCTCGACGGGATCACCCGTGGACGCTGCTCCGGGCACCGAGCCTGCTCAGCTCGGAGATGCGCATCTCCCGGAATCGGACAGGAAGAACGGCTGACCACCTCTTGGTCTTCGAGGCAAGCGCCCCGCGGTCAGGCGCGGTCGTCGTCTCCCGGGGAGCGGGTTGCACCCTGCGTACGACACCACATCGCCGCGGTGGGGTCCAGGTGCGGTGTCAGCGGTACACCGTGCTCCGGTGCCCGACGCTCAGGACATAGATCATCTTCTGTTCCCAGGCCACGTCGACGATCGCTCGGTAGTTCCCGACTCGGAGCTTGAATGCCTCAACGGAACTGAGGCGGGTTAGATACCGCGAAGGATTCAACGCGACGGTCTGTAGCTTGCGTGCGATTCTCTCTCGGACAGGTTTGTCCAGCTTGCGAAATTCCTCGGCCGCGAGTTCGGAGAACTCAACGCGGAACGCCAGTGGCTCACTCCTCTTCCATCAGGCGTTCCAGCGGGATTGTCTTGCCGGCCCGGATTTGGCGGCGAGATTCGAAGATATCCTCAATCGTCTTTACGCTCAGGCGGTCCTCCAAGGCCCGTGCGATTGCGTAGCGGACGAATTCTGATTTCGAAGGGAATCCCTGCTCCTTTGATGCGTCCGCGAGCAGCTTCGCTTGCTCCTTCGTGAGTTTGAAGCTGATCGTGTCCACGAGGCATGGTATTACCAGCGTATTACTTAACCCTGTCGATGATGTCTACGCAAGACGCAATACGGGCCGAGGACCATCTGTAGCGATCTGCACGGAATCTCCCCAGGACCTTCGGCAGCGCTGCTCGTGCTGCTTCTCCTACGGTCGCTGGCTCCAGATCGGAACGATGTGGCGCGTTGCACCGTACCGCCGGAGGAGCTCGTCGAAGGCCTCGATGGATTCTTCCGGCACGACGACGGCCCCCCGTCCGATCCGCCAACCGCCGGCTTCTCTCAGGAATCCAGTCTTTCGGACGACGTACGTCTTCCTCCCGACGCGCTTCCGTGTCTCGTAGCCGTCCACCTCCCGGAGGAACTGAGCGCGCTTCCGAGGGGACAGGCGCCCCGTCTGGTAGCTCACGAGGCGGAGGGGCTGGAGGTCGAGCTGGGCGGGAGTCACGGCCGGGAGGCTGCCAAAGAGGGCCCGGCCTTGGCGGACGATGGACTCGAGGAACTGCTTGTCGAAGGCTTCGCGCTCCTCGGAGCGGTAGAAGATGGGACTGAACTCCACGCGGAACCGGCGGTCGGTGGCGAGGAGGGCCTTCCACGCGGTGTCCTCCGCCTCTCGGTCGCAGTCGATGAAGAGGTCGATGTCGCTCTCCTCGGTCGCGCGGCCTCGGGCCGCCGAACCGAAGAGGACCGCGGATCGCACGCCGGGGACGTTGGCAAGCTCTTGGGCCGCCGCCCGGATCGCCTCGTCGAACCGGGGAGGATTCACTCCAGCACCTCCCGACAGGCGGACTCGATCGTTTCGAAGCTCTTCCGCGCCTTGGCGAGATCCGCCTTCGTCCCGGAGTTCCCGTAGACGAACTTGACGCGCGCATTGTGGTCCAGGTAGCGGAACGCCTCGGCCGCGGCCTTGGTGCGGGTGCCCAAGATCGCGGGGTTCCGTTCGAGCTCGTCGGGCACTCGTTGGTGCTTCTGGATATGGACCCTTCGCTTGGCCGCACACGCCTCAATGAGATGGTAGGCGCTCAGGAACCACGCTTCGACGAGGAGGGCGGGTTCGTCGATCTTCGCAGCGCCGTCCCGGAACGCTCGCGCCTTTCGCCGGTGGGTCTCCAGAGAGGACATTCGCGTACTAATTACGCGACACGTACTTAAGCTTCACGACAGGAGGGGCGAATACTGATAAGATGCGATCCCTTGCAGCGCGGGGCCGGAAAGCCGCCATCGGTCTAGACCTGGCCCCGAAGCACCACGGTCGCGACGCCGTCCAGGCATAGCGGGGAGAGCTTCCCGACTGAATGCTCCTTCTCACAGACGAGGCCGAGGTCGCACCTGGGGCAGAAGTGGGCGTGGAGGTCGTCTTCCGTGACGCCGAGGACGTCCGCCTCGTCGAACAGCTCGTAGAGAAGCTTGAGGCACTTGCCCTCGGCGAGGCGGGGGACGTCGTACTTGGCCGCCTTGAGGCAGCCCTTGGAGAGCGTCCAGTACTCGTAGAGGCGGCGCGCGCCCTTCGAGGCGTTGCAGGACCGGCAGACAGAGTCAGAGACAATCTGCACGTAGTGTCGTTGTGCTGTCGGGTCTGTCGCTTGTCGAGCAACTCCCATAGTTTCGCTCTCCATGAGGATAGGTATATGTAGTTGATTGTAACTTTCGTAGTGTGAACATCGCGTTGGACGCCGATGTGGTCATCAAGATGACAAAGAGTTCCTTGAAGGAAGCCGTAGTCTCGGCGTTCTCGGTGCTGCTCCCGTCGGAAGTGGAGGCAGAGTGCGTCGAGCAAGGAAAACAGGGAGGCCACGCCGACGCCTTGAAGGTGGAGGAGAATATCAAGCGAGGACGGATTCAGGTTCGCGGCACCCGGAGGTCTGACCGTGCCGAACCGATCGTAAGGGGCCTCAATTTGAAAGGCGGCGAAGCAGGTTTGGTTCGGCTCCATGCATCCGGCGGCATAGATGTCGTCGTGAGCGACGACCGCAGGTTCCTCAATGTCCTCCAAACTCTCGAGATTCCGTTCGCGACGTCGAGCTCCCTGATCGTCGCGCTGGCGAGGCGGGACAGGATCAAGCGGGGGGAGGCACTGGCGTATCTGAAGAAACTCGCAGAGTACATTAGCGAAGAGCAGTATTCAGAGGCCAGAGCAGCGATTGAGGCCGGGGGACCATGAGCGCGGTTCGCAGTCTGCGGATTTCGGAGAAACTCCTCAGGGCCGTCCGAGATGTCGCGCGACGGGAGCACTTGGACGAGTCGACTGCCACTCGACAGCTGATCGCACTTGGCGCGACGGAATACGCGGTTCGCCTATATCGTGAGGGTAAGATCACTTTGAGAGATGCCGCGGAACTCGCAGACACCACCGTCCGGGGAATGATCGACATCCTGTTAGACCACGGAGTCAAGGGCAACGTTACAGCGACTCAGGAGAGAAAGGCCATCGAGTTCGTTTTGAGCAAGATTTGAAGGTCGGTGCAGTTCGTGGTCAAGGAGCACCCCCTGAGGAAACGCGCCACGTCAGGCGGCGAGTCCATGCGTCGGAGGACGGAGTCAAGCAGACCGCAACCTCGCGGTAAGAGGGCGGTGGATGCCTCAGTCGAGGATCTGGGCGGATCCCTCGCAGAATACGCATCCGTAGAGGAAGTGAAGAGCGACCTTGACCGGCTGCGAGCGGAAGATGACGAAATCCTCCACCCAGGCTCTCGCAAGCCAGCGAGCATAGCCAAGAGACAGACCCGCCGCAAGCTCTCCGATTTTGCTGGGATCCTGAGCCCGGAGGCTGTACAGGAGCTACGGAAAGCCATCGATGAGGCCCGCAAGGAGCGAGAGCGCTTGGACCGCGAGCGGCCCAAGCGGTTGTTGGAAGCCTTCGATCGCTGCGATGATGCAGCTGTCTTGGAAACAGCCCGCCGAAAGGCGAAATCCGCGGGCCTGACACGCAAGAAACCCCGAGGATTACCCGACCAAGTGAAGAAAGAAGTGTGGAATCGGACATACGGGGATAAGAAGCGGGGAAAGTAGGAATACGCCTGCTAAGACGGCAGAGACAATCTGCATATACCGTCACGCTGCATTATAGCCTGAATGCAGCCATTTCACTGGAGAAGCCGAATGCCTATTCTCTGTTACTTTCGCCTGGTAGCGATACGTTCGAGCTCAAGTATTCCCTCAAGACGTCGTCGTATCGCGTCGGCTATGAACTCAGCTCTGGACCTAAAGCCGAGAGCCTTCCGATCCACGATGCGGTCTACCTGGGCGATGAGCTGTTTCGGGAGCCTGACATTGAGATAGTTCGGGTCGACCATGGGTGAGAGTAACGATCGGTGCCTCATTAATGCGGCATTAGAATTAGCGTACATGTAGCTGAATTAATTGAATACCTGTGCGGCATATGTGTGTCTATGCAACAGGCGGATTGGGCGCAGGATTCTGAGCCAGTAAGGAACTTCGTTGAGCTTGCGACCGCCGATGGATTCCGGCCGAGTTCGATCGACCAAGGGCGCTTGGTTCTCCTCCGATACCAAGAGTTCCTTCGAGAACAGTTCACCCTCGACCTGACTACCGCCAGTTGGAAAGAGTTCGCGGCCTACAAGGCCCACCTGGCCCAGGCGGGAATTGCGCGAACGACCATCCGCGGCTACCTGTCCTACATCATCGCCTTCTACCGCGTGAAGGCACAAGCCACCCAGGATCCCCAACTCCTCGAGCTGTTCACGAGGCTCAAGGCCATTGGAATGCCTCGCAGGGCGAAATCGGTGAAATGGACCCCGTTCGCTCCCGACGTCCTCACTCGGATTCTGGAGGCCGCGAGGGCTCAAGCCTTCGTCGGAGAAGGTCTCCGGGCGGTCCCGTCCGAGGATTATGCCTTCCTGATGACGC
>MGVZ01000036.1:5636-37441 GCA_001800745.1 Euryarchaeota archaeon RBG_16_67_27 | reverse complement strand
ATCGAGCCACGGTACCGCGTGACGCGGTACTGCCTCGAGCAGCTCGCCCGTCGGCAGTTCCCCGTGAGCATCCAGACGAAATCGAGCCTCGTCCTGCAGGACCTCCCCTGGCTGGCCCGCCTCGACGACGTCGAGGTGGGCGTGACCCTCACGACGATCGATGACCGACGCCGACGGATCTTCGAGCCGTTTGCGAGCCCGACGCCGAGACGGATCGAGACCCTGCGGCGGCTCAACGAGGCCTCGATCCCCACGTGGGCGTTCGTCGGCCCGATCCTGCCCGGGTTCGATCGCGCGGGCGTCCAGGTCCTGCTCGAGGCGATCCGTGACTCGGGCACCCGGGATGTGCAATTTGACCGGATGCGGTTCCGGCCCGGGGTGTGGGAACGGACGTCGCCTGCCGCGGAGTCCGCGGGCATCCACCGGGAGTTCGACGCCCTGCGACAGGACCGACAGGTCTCCCGCACCGTCGAGGAGCAGCTCATCGAGATCGGCGCCGAGCTCGGCCTCCGGGTCTCCGCCGCATTCCCCGGAGAAGCCTGGGGGCCCGAGGCGGTCCCGGCGGACCTCGTTCCCGGGTCGCGACCGCCACGGTAGTCGCGCTGCCCGCGGGACGTGAGCGCCGATGGCCCCCTGCGGATCCGAGGATTCGGCGACGCGAAACGGTCGCCGCATCCGTCTCCGCGGTGTTGTACTGACACATCCTTGATGTAGGCCCCCGTGCTCGCAGACGCACGCAGCGCCGGGAACGGTGAGCTCGGATGGCATACGGGATCAAGCGCGGGATTCGCTTCCAGATCCTGAGCGACGACGACCTCGACAAGGTCCACTGGAGCAGCCTTCACGTCCTTCAGACGGTGGGGATCCAGGTCGACAGTGCGGCGGGCCGGAAGATCCTGAAGGACGCCGGAGCGGACGTCGACGAGAGGTCTCGCGTCGTCCGGATCCCGCCGCACCTCGTCGAGGAGGCGCTCCGGAAGACGAAGTCGTCGATCACGCTCGCCGCGCGGAACCCGAAGTACGATGCGAGGCTCGACGGCAGCCGGAGCTACATGACCGCGAACGGGAACGGGGCCGTGACCGTCGACTTCGACACGGGGGAGCGTCGGCCCTCGACGAAACAGGACGTGTCGAGCACGTCGCGGATCATCGACCACCTCTCGAACGTCCACGTGCACTGGCCCATGGTGAGCTCGATGGACCAGCACCCGTCCACCGTGCACCTCCACGACCTCGACGCCTCCCTGAACAACACGGAGAAGCACGTGATGTACGAGACCGGGGTCACCGTGCAGGAGGCGAAGTGCCTCACGGAGATGGGGTACATCGCGGCGGGCGGGGAGAAGGAGTTCCGACGCCGGCCCCTGACGTCGTGCCTCCAGTGCACGTTCGCGCCGCTCCAGCTCGACGCGGGCGTGATCGACGCGAGCCTGTACTTCGCGGAGGCGGGGGTGCCGCTCGTGTTCTTCGGCATGCCCCAGCCCGGGGCGACGGGCCCGGCGACCCTCGTAGGGTCCCTCGTCGTCGGGAACGCGGAGGTCCTCGCGGCCCTCACGATCACCCAGCTCCGGTCCCCGGGCGCCGCGGTGATCTACGGGATGGGGAACGCGCCGCTCGACATGCGCACGACGGTCCGTGCGGGCGGGAGCCCGGAGCACGCCCTGTCGTCCGCCATGGCGACGGAGCTCGCGCACTCGTACGGAATGCCCTCGTGCGTCGGGGTGTCGGCGACCGCGAAGGCCCCCGGGGACCAGGCGGTCCTCGAGTACTTCACCGGCTGCGCCGGGCCCCTCCTCGCGGGCGCGGACCTGATGTGCGGGATCGGCCTCCTCGAGGACTCCTCGTGCCTTCACTATGAACAGATCGTCATCGACGACGAGATCGTCGCGGCGATCGCCCGACTGATCCGCGGCGAGTGGGCGGACGAGGACACGCTCGCCCTCGACGTGATCGCGAAGGTCGGCCCGGGGAAGAACTTCCTCGCGCAGCGCCACACCCTCGCCCATCTGAAGACGGACCACTTCCTCCCGGGTCTGATCGACCGTCGCTCGCACGACGCGTGGTCCGCGGACGGATCGAAGACGATGGTCCAGCGCGCGCGGGAGAAGACGAAGTGGATCCTCGCGAACCACCACGTCCCTCCGCTCGATTCAGGGATCCAGAAGGGGCTCGCCGGCGTCATCGAGCAGGCACGGAAGGCGAAGTAGGCGCCGAACCGGCTCATGCGCGCGGGAACGCCGTCTCGAACCCCTTCACGAGGCTGTCGAGGATCGAGGGGACGAACTCCGCGGCCGTCGCGCGGAATCCGCAGTCCGGCAGAACGTACCGGATCCGGTCCTCTCCCATGCGTTCGACGATCGCCCGGAGGACGTCCGTCACCTGGGACGGGGTCGCGACCTCCTCGGGTCGGATGACCTGGACGGGGATGCTTCCAGCCCCGAGGAGGATGTCTCTGTCGACCCACGCAGCGCGGTCGAGGAGCCCGACGTTGTCCCGCTCGAGCCGGCCCGCGAAGGCGAGGTTCAGGGTCGCGACGTTCTCGATCCGCAGGAGCGCCTCCAAGACCTTCGCGCGAGCGAGGCCCCCGCACGTGTGCAGGGTCATGCGGTCCCGCGGGAGCTCTCCGGCGATCGCATCGATTCGCCCGAGGGACGGTCCGTAATCCCGCATCCCCTGGGAGAGCATCGGGTCGTCGATCTGCAGATCCACGCCGCGTCGCCCGACTTCCCGCGCGATCGTCCTGATCGCCTCGGCGAGGTCGTCGTGGAGCCTCGGATCGACCGCGCTCTTGTATGCGGGTCCCGCTCCCGTGGATGCGCACGCGAACGCGAACGTCGTCGGTGCGGTGAGGTTCACGCGGAACCGGACATCGGGGAACCGCGCGCGAAGGAAGTCGAGGTCGCGGATCTTCGGGAACTGGGCCGGGTCCTCCGGCGGGCGGATCCGGTCGACGATCCGGGGGATGCCGCCGGTCACCTGCACCCCGGGGAGCGTGCCGTAGAGGGAGAGCATGTCGTCCCTCTGCTCTCCGTCCGTGATCAGCTGCAGGCCATGGCGTTGCTGGAACTCGACGGCTCTGACCATCGCCTCCGCCGGATCGCTCGCCTGGCGGGGGAAGCTGCCTTCTGAGGTGAGGAGGGGGCGCATCCGAACCGTGCGCGTCGATGCCTTCGTGGGATTTCAAGTTCGCTCATCGAAATATGCCGAACCCCGCTGCCGATCGACCTTTCGTACTGAAATTCCGGAAGGGTTTTACCGAGGAACCACTTCTCGTCTGCAACCGCGCGATGCGCGCGCGGTAGGGTGACGATGACGACGGCCCTCGAGAACCTGCCACCGGCGATCGCGTGGTTCGGGCGCCTCCTGCGCCGATACCCGCGGGCGGGTCGCCAGTTGAACCGCGCCGCCGCCCCGTTCGAGAACCTGACGAAGGTCCTCATGTTCGGCTGCAACATGTGCGGGCAGTGCATCCTCCACGAGACCGGGATGACGTGCCCGATGAACTGCCCGAAGACCCTCCGGGACGGCCCATGCGGCGGGGTCCGCATGAACGGCCACTGCGAGGTCAAGCCGGAGATGATGTGCGTCTGGGTCAAGGCGGAGCGGCGGTCGCGGTGGCTCCCGTGGCGCGAGGAGATCCTCCGGGTCCAGGAACCGCTCGACTGGCGACTCAAAGGGAGCTCGGCGATCCTCAACATGTTCTCCGGACCGCTGCTGGACGAGAGGGGACGACCGTGAGCGCGCCCCACCCGGCGTACGGCCGGTTCGAGCAGGCGCTCCGGTCCGGACGCCCCGTCGTCACGTGCGAGGTCCGGAGCGCGGACGGCGCGGATCCCGCGGCCGTGAGAAAGCGCGCGCGGCTCGTGAGGGACTGGGTCGACGCCGTGAACGTCCCGGACAACACGGGAGGCGTCGTCCACGCGTCCCCGTGGGCATCGTGTGCGATCCTCGCGCAGGAGGGCATCGACCCGATCGTCCACATGACCTGCCGGGACCGGAATCGCATGGCGCTCCAGAGCGACCTCCTCGGGGCGAACCTCCTGGGGATCCGGAACGTCCTCTGCCTCACGGGGGACCACATGATCCACGGCGACCAGCCGGAGACGAAGCCCGTGTACGACGTGGATTCGATCCAGCTCGTCGCGATCGCGACGAAGCTCGCCCGCGAGGGGAAGTACCTGAGCGGTCGGGAGGTCAAGCCGCCCCCGAACCTGTTCCCGGGCGCCGCGGCGAACCCGTTCGCCCCCCCGTACGAGTACCGGCCGTTGCGGGTCGGGAAGAAGGTCGACGCAGGCGCGCGCTTCATCCAGACCCAGATCGTGTACAACGTCGACCGCTTCGAGGAGTTCATGGCCCGCGTCCGGGACCTCGGGATCGACCGCAGGGTCCCGATCCTCGCGGGGGTCGCCCCGATCCGATCCGTCAAGGCTGCGCAGTTCATGCGCGACCAGGTGCCGGGGATGGAGGTCCCGGACCCCTTGATCCGCCGAATGGCCGCCGCCGGGGACGCGAAGGCGCGCCGGGAGGAGGAGGGGATCCGGATCTGCGTGGAGATCATCGAACGGCTCAAGAAGATCCCCGGACTTGCGGGGTTCCACCTCATGCCGATCGAGTGGGAGTCTGCCGTCGCGGAGATCTGCCGGCAGTCGGGCCTGAGGCCCGCGACGTCCCCGCCGGCCGCCGGGTCGTCCGCGAGTCCCGTTTCCCCGTTGCTGAATCCGTAGGAGGCATGCGCGTGAAGACCGTTCTCTCGTCACCGAAGAAGAGCGTCGTCATCAGCCCGGACGATCCGTTCGTCGTCATCGGCGAGCGCATCAACCCAACGAACCGGAAGAAGCTCGCGGAGGAGCTCGGTCGGTTCGAGTACGGACGGGTGAAGACCGACGCGCTCGCGCAGATCGAGGCGGGCGCCCAGATGATCGACGTGAACTGCGGCGTCCCGGGGGCCGACGAGCCCCGGATCCTGAAGGAGGCCGTGGAGGCCCTCCAGCAGACGATCGACGCCCCCCTCTCGATCGATTCGTCCCGCCTCGACGCCCTCGAGGCCGCGCTCCCCGCGTACAAGGGGAAGGCGCTCGTGAACTCCGTGACGGGCGAGGACCGGACGCTCGACCGCCTGCTCCCGCTCGTGAAGAGGTACGGGGCCGCGGTCATCGGGATCTCCCACGACGAGGCGGGGATCAGCAACGACCCGAAGGTGCGCCTGAAGGCGGCGCGGAAGATCGTCGAGCGGGCGGAGTCCTTCGGGATCCGCGCGGAGGACGTGATCATCGATCCGATCGTGATGCCCGTCGGCGCGGACCACAAGCTCGGCCGCGCCGCGCTCGAGACGGCCCGGCTCGTCCGCGACGAGATCGGCGTGAACATCTCGATGGGCGCGGGGAACGTCGGGTTCGGCCTCCCGGACCGGCCCGCGCTCACGGGCACCCTCATCCTGCTCGGGATGGCGAACGGCCTGACGACGTCGATCGCGAATCCCCTGGAGCCGGACATCGCGCGAGCCGTTCTCGCGGGCGACCTCATGATGGCGAAGGACGCCTTCGGGAAGAAGTGGATGGCGTACTGCCGGAAGCAGGCCGCGAAGGAACAGGCGACCGCGGCGGCGACCGCGGCACCCGCGCCTGCGGCGCGCGCACCCTGAGCCCACCCTCCGACACCTATGATACGTACGGCAGTTCCTTCCCCTCGTTCCGGGCTCCCAGCCCCGTGCGGCCGGGCTCGCGCGACCCTCTGACTCCGCGGATCTCGTCGGTCGGATCGCGGACGCCAGGCCGCCGCGACCGGAGGTGAGAGAGTTGGCCGTGCTGCGCACCACGTTCCTCGAGAAGGAAGAAGAGGACCTCGTCCACGAGGAGAGCCTGAGGTGCCTGAGGGAGATCGGCGTGATGGTCCGGAGCCCGTCCGTCCTGACGATGCTCGCGAAGGCGGGCGCAGACGTGGACTCGAAGCGGGAGGTCGCGCGGATCCCCGAGTCGATGGTCAAGGACGCCCTCCGGCGGGCCCCGAAGCGGATCCGGTACTGCGCGAGGGATCCCGAGCACGATTTCGAGATCCCTGCGCGTAGCATTCCGTTCACGGCGACGAACGGGCTCGCGGTTCACATCGCGGATCTCGAGACGGGCGTGGACCACAGCTCGACGCGGGAGGATATCGCGCGCTTCACCCGGCTCGCGGACGCCCTCGACCCCGTGGACTACTGCTGGACCTCCCTCACGGCGACGGACGTCCCGGAGATGAGCCACGCCCTCCACGAGGTGTGGGGCACGTTCCAGAACACGGTCAAGCACGTCGAGAGCATCAGCGTGATCAGCGCGGAGGACGCGCGGATGCAGGTCGCGCTCGCCGCGCTCGTCGCGGGCGGGCGCGAGGAGCTCCGGAAGCGGCCGATCCTCTCCGTCGTCTCGTGCCCGACGGCCCCCCTCGTGTTCAACCGGGGTCCGCTCGAGGCCCAGGTCGAATTCGCACGGGCCGGCGTCCCCGTGCTCTCGATGTCGATGTCCCTCGGAGGCATGACGAGTCCCGTGACCGTCGCGGGCACGCTCGCGAACATCAACGCGGAGAACCTCGCGAGCCTCGTGATCGACCAGGTCGTGGCCCCGGGCTCGCCCCACGTGTACACGTCGGACTCGACGCCCGTGGACATGCGGACCGGGTACATCGACTACTCCGCGACGGAGACGCCCTTCGTCGCCGCGGGGGCGATGCAGATGGCCCGACGGTACGGATTGCCGTGCATGGTCGCGGGGTGGGGGATCACCCTCGGCACCCGGATCGGTCTCGCGGAGTCGTTCTCCGAGGTCACCGCGATGGCGCTGTCCGTCCTCTCGGGCACGGACCTCTCCGCGGGGATGGGCGGGATGGACCACGCGAAGGGGGGCTCGTACGAGCAGCTCGTCATCGACGCGGCCGTCTGGGAGCACTTCCGGGCGTTCATGCGGGAGGTCTCCGTCACGGAGGAGACGATCGCCCTCGACGTCACGAGGCAGGTCGGGCACGGGAACACGTTCCTCAAGCACATGCACACCGCGCGGAACTTCCGCAAGGAGCTCTTCTTCCGGAACCCGAAGACCCTCGCGTGGGAGGCGACGCTCTCCGACCGCATGGTCCCGGAAGCGCGGGAGGTCGCGCGCCGGCTCCTCCGGGACCACGAGGTCCCTGCGCTCGACGCGGACGTCCGGAAGGAAGGGGACGCCCTGATCCGGGAGTTCGAGGCGAAACTCCTCCTCGCATGAGGCGCCGGCACCGGGGCGTCAGTACGCGGCGAGCAGCTGCTTCTCGGACCCCTTGATCACCGCGGCGACGTCCTTCTCGACGTCACGATCGAGCGGCGTGGGCTCGTGCTCCGCGAGGATCTTCCGGGCCGCCTGCCGTGCGACGTCCTGGATCGGCCGGATTCCGTCCTTCACCGCGCGGTCCATCGTCCGCTTGTCCCAGAGCGCGGAGTTCCGGATCTCCCCGAGCTTCAGGTACTTCATCGTGTGCCGCTGCGCGAGGAAGTTCCCGCCCGGGCCGACCTTCTCGATGATGTCCAAGGCGAGCCGCTCCTCGTCGAGCTCGAGCCCCCGGATCATCCGGAAGACGTCCGCGTAGATCTCGTTGTCGATCACGAGCATCTCGAGGCTCGAGGCGTTCTCCCATGCGCCGCCGATGCCGGAGAGGTTGTCCGCGCCTGCGAGGGCCGGCGGGATCGTCGCGGTCATCCGCTCGAGGCCGATCTGCATGTCCCATCCGTTCGCGTCCGTCGTCACGCCGTACACGTCCGCAGTCATGTGATATCGGTGCGCGATCTGGACCGTCGCCGCGGACGTGAGGCCCATCTCGGGCATCCCCCAGAGGTTCTTCACGGACCGGAGGTCGAGGAGGCTCAGCCGCCCGGAGTACTGGACGGGGAGCCGGTGGTCCACGGTCTGGAAGAGCATGACCCCCGCGAGGACCTCCGCGTTCTGCAGGGCGAGGCCCGCGGCGAGGGTGAGCGGGGCGGTGCCGCCGGCGATCGGGCACGGCACGAGGTCCACGGAGATCCCGTAGCCCGCGCTCCGGATCATGACCTCGCAGACGTTCCTGTCGTACGTGAGGGGGCTCGTCGGAGAACCGTAGAGGGTGAAGAGAGGGCGCTTCCGGAGCTCCTCCTCGCCGCCCGCGACGCACGCCCACATCTTCACCTGGACATCGACCTCCTCCTCGCGGAGGGCGTACCCGGAGAGGCACTTCGTCGAGTTCTTCATCATCGCCTCCATCGTCCGGGCGACGAGGAGAGGGGCGGGGACGTCCGTCGCCACCACGAGGCCCGAGACGCTGTGGCAGTTCTCGAGGGCGTCCATGACCCGCGTGCACTCCGCGACGTCCTTGAGGGTCGCGCTCCGGCTCAAGCCGGTCTCGACGTCGAGCATGTTCGGGTTCCCGCCGAGGGAGTGCGCGAACGTGTGCTCGCCGTCGAACGTGATGTCGTTCTTCGGGTCCCGCGCGAAGTACTTCCCGTAGAACGGGATCTTCCTGATCGAGTCCTCCACGAGACCTCGCTCGAACGTGAGGACGTTCTTCCGTGTGGGATGCGGCGTGGCCCCGTACTTCAAGAGCAGCTCGACCGCCTTTTCGCTGTCGAAGCGGACGCCCGTCGTCCCCAGGATCGTGAGCGACGTCTCATGGATCGTGTCCACCTGGTCGTTCGTGAGTACCTGCAGCTTCGCGGGGTTCGGGATGCCTTCCATGCGATACGGTCCCCGCGGGTAGTATGCGGACGTCCCTGAAATACCGTGCGATTCCGACGGGCACGCCCGTGGCCCGGTCCTGCACCCGGCACTCCAGGCACGCAGAACCCTTATCTCGCGTCGAGGCCATCCCCGGGACCTGCGTGCGTCGCCCGATCGGGCGGCAGATGGTGAGGGGCATTCCATGTCGGAGGGTGGGCGTCTGCGGAAGCGGAAGAGTCGGCCCGCAGGACCGGATCGGGGTCGTACGAGGATCGCCTCGATCCTGTGCGTGATCCTCGTCGCGAGCGCCGGTCTCCTCGTTGTGTCCGGCGATGCGAGCGCGGGCGCCTCCGCGCGGAGCGTCACGCTCCGGGTGATGACCTTCAACATCTTCTACGGAGGCGACGAGCTCGATCTCACCTCGTTGAACTACTGCACCCGCCCGGAAGGCTGCCAGGAGACCCTCGCCCAGGTCGTCGAGACGATCCGGACATCCGGCGCGGACGTCGTCGGGATCCAGGAAGGGGTCATGAACGCGGGGCGGATCGCCGAGCGACTCGGCTGGTACGCGAGCGAGCGCATGCAGATCATCTCCCGTCACCCGCTCCTCGACCCGCCCGGCGGAAACGGGATCTACGTCTTCGTCGAGCTCCTGCCGGGCCGCGTCGCGGCCCTCGCGAACGTCCATCTGCCGGCGGACCCGTACGGCCCGTACGAGGCCCAGGCGGGGGCCACCCTCGAAGACATCCTCGCCCTGGAGGAGGGCCTCCGGCTCCCCGAGGTCCAGGATCAGATCCGCGTCCTGCCGCGGCTCGCCGCGCAGGGCATCCCGGTCTTTCTCACGGGGGACTTCAACAGCCCGTCCCTTCTCGACTGGACTGAGGCGGTCGCCGCGGCGCGTGCGGACGTTCCGTACCCGGTCGCCTGGCCCGTGTCCGTCGCCCTCGCGGAGGCCGGCTTCCGGGACTCGTTCCGCGACGCCCACCCCGACCCCCTCGCGCGGCCGGGGTTCACGTGGACCCCAGGGTCTCCGGAGGGGATCCGCAGCGAGGTGCACGACCGGATCGACTGGGTCCTCGCCGCGGGGACGTCGTCGACGATACGGAGTGAGCTCGTCGGCGAATCCGCCTACGCCGACGTGGACATCGCGGTGGACCCCTGGCCGTCGGACCACCGGGGCCTCGTCTCCACGTTCGACGTCACGCCCGCGGCGATGCCCGTGCTCGTCTCGGTGAGCAGCCGGCGCCTCGAGCTCGGGGACGCCCTGGACGTTCGTTTCCATGCGCCCGGCCGGTCGGGGGAGCGGATCGGGATCCTGCCCGCGGGCGGGACCGCCGCGAGCGCGGTCGCCTTCCTGCCGACGGGAGGCGCGGTCGACGGGACGCTTTCCTTCGATACCACCGGTCTGCCTCCGCGGGCGTACGAGGCCGCCCTATTGGCGAAGGACGGACGGGTGCTCGCGCGCATCCCCTTCTGGCTGTACGCAGCGGGAACCCCGACGACGGTCACGACCTCCCGCACGGTGTACGCCCAGGGCGAGCCGATCGAGGTGTCGTGGGCGAACGCGCCGGGGATGAAGTGGGACTGGCTCGGTCTCTACGAGGCCGGGGCGAACGACGGAAGCCCTATCGCGACGACGTGCTTCTCCGGGTACTGCGGGAACGGGCACTACCTCCTCTACGAGTACACGGACGCGTCGATCGAGGGGACCGCGTCGTTCACGGCGTCCTCGGCCCCAGGATATGCGACGTGGCCTCTCCGCCCCGGCGTCTACGAGGTCCGGCTTCTCCTGGACGACGGGTACCGCTCCGTCGCGTCCTCGATCCCGTTCAAGATCGTCCAAGGATGAGTGACGGCCGCGAGCGCGTCGGGACAGGCGTGCCCCGAGCGGCGGTAGAGAACGAGGCCATCTGATCTGCTTTCCCGTCAGTGAAACGGGCTGGTTCGGCCCGTACCCGCCCGAGGGAAATGGCCTCGATCAGGCCGCGAGGCGTTTCGCCCGGAATCGCACGGGAAAGGGGTTTATTCGCGCCCTGCCGCGATGAGCCGAGCATGCAGTTCCGGTGAGAGGTAGTACCCTGTTCCAAGGAGGCGGCGGAGGGCCGCCTCGAAGTCTCTTTGGGACAGGCGTCCCGCGCGGCGCTCCCGCAACAACAGGAAGGGAACGCTCACGGGCCGCAATCCGATGTATTTCGCGACGCCGATCGCAGCTCGATCGTCTGTGATGACCTCGTCGACCTTCGCTCGACGGGCGAGGGCGAGCACGGCGGCCTCCCCGGGGTCCAGGTTCCACTCCGCCCGCGGTTTCCTCGCCGCGCGGACTCGTAGGCGCCCCTTCTCGACGAGACGCCTCACCTCGAGTGCCTCCGGATGCCCCGCGGCGAGACCGCGATCGATCTCCGATAGGACTTCAGGGGGCACCAGAATCTCCTCGTACTGGTCCAGGACGTCGAGGCGACCGATCTTCGTGAGGTAGATGAGGGGCGACGCGTCGACGGCAGCCCTCATCCCAGTTCCTCGATCAGATCCTCGAGATGACGCTCATCCGTGCGGAAGGGGACGCCCTGCCGTTGGAGCTCGTCCAGGAACTCCCAGAGGCCGACACCTGCATCGGATGCGGCTCGCCACGCGCTGCACTCTCCGCGCTGGAAGCGGCCGATTGCATCGGTTAGGAGGATTTCACGCACGCCTCCCGCAATCGCTCGACGCAAGAGGACGGCTCGATCGACGCCCTGTTGCCTGGCGACTCGGTCGATCCGCCGGAGCTCCTCATCTGAAAGGCGCAACGTGGTCACGGGCATCGTGGACTACAATAGACTACAATGTATTTGAGCGTTTGCCGAAGGATCCCTTCTCGAGATGGGGTTCGAATCCGCTCGGATTCGAACCAGTCCCGCGGGAACCGGTCGATAAGCCCGAGTTGAACTCGGAGATCCGTGCCCTGTTTCCTGTTGGGGCCTCTTTCACGGGGCGTAGATCTTATCCTCCGTCGCCTGCTACAATCGCCTCGCGAGACCGACGAAGGCTAGGAGGAAACCTGTTGCCACGATAATCTCGCCCACTCCGAAGAAGATAGAACCCATCCCGATGGGTAACATCAAGAAGCCGAAGTTGCCGACGCCGAACAGCAGGTAGCCGACGAAAACCAAGATCCCGCCGACAAGGATCATCGGGTCTAGCGATCTGCGCGGCCGCTGCCAATTGGATGGGCCGGACGGCTGCCTTCCCAGCGGGCTCTCTTGGGTGACTCCAGGGTCCAACTCTGTTCACTCCCGCTACCTCTATCAGCACGCCACGATTGAGGATATCGGTCGATTTGCTCGACACGAACGGGGGCTCTCCCGTCGTTCCGTCAATTCCCCGGGATTGAATCCCATTCACACGGAACGTCACGAACCTGGTCGGATTCGAATGCACGTCAGAGGAACGGTTAAGCGACCAAGAGCAGCTACCGTTGATGGAGGTGATGTTGCAAGGTCAGGTAGGCAGCATGGTCCATCGGCGCGCGGAGCATTTTCAGGTACGCGGAGTCCGGGATATACGACACTGATTTGGGAGAGAATCCTATGTGCCGAAACATCAAGACACTTTTCAACTTCGACCCTCCCGCGACCGACGAGGAGATCCGGGGAGCCTCGCTCCAATTCGTGAGGAAGCTCTCGGGCTTCAGCAAGCCTTCGAGAGCTAACGAGGCCGCGTTCAATCGCGCCGTCGAGGAGGTGGCTGCGGTGGCCGGGAATCTGCTGTATTCACTGGTGACGAGTGCGGGGCCGCGCGATCGCGAGGTCGAAGCGATGCGCGCTCGCGACAGAGATGTGGGGCGGTTCGGAGGCTCCTGACAGGCCGGCGTCCTCAGATCGGACAGCCCGGCGCGGAGGAAGCTCGGCAACGCACGCATCGTGGAGAACGAGAAGAGCGTGACCTAAGCGAGGTGTACCGGAGTACGGGCCCGTGTGGAACGTCATCGCTGCCCGGCCGGCGGGGGTCTCCGACGTCCGAAATCCGCTCCCGACCGGCATCGGCTCGAACATCTCCACGCGTGCCTCGATCATTGTCGCGGAATCCCAGCAGATGAGGACGTCATGTCCGGTGTTCGAAACGCCGTGGATGTGTAGGTACCTCCAGACCCGGCCGAGGAACGCCCTACCGCGCGTGTCGTGTGTTCGCACTCGATGCGAGCCCGAGCGTTCCCGCGGGTCGTGGGCTGGGCCTCCGGCTTGCGTCTGCACGCGACAGCAGCCGTCGACAGCCTCCGGACCGTGGAATCGCTCTGCGCTCAGGTAATCGGGATCACTTTCGCCTCGCCGGGCACGAGCGCCAGGATCGCCACGTAGACCGTGCCGTCGCCACCGACCGTCGATGCGATCGCGATCGGGAGACCCGTCGCGATCTCCGTGCAGCTCCAGGAGTCCAGGTCGCACGCGTTCACGGTGCCCCCTTTCATGACCCCAGGTCCCAGGACCGCCGCGAGCTCCACCGCCAACCAGCCCGCCTCGTCGATCTCCGTGACGTACAGCGTTCCGTCCGGGCCGAACGCCAAGTCGACGATCGACGTGAACCCGTCGGCGACGACCGTGCAGGCAGGGCTGGTCCCGCATTCTGCGTGGCGGGTGCCAGGCGCGATCCTCCAGATCCGCGACTCCCCGATCGGAGCCGGGAATCCCTTGAGCTCACTCACGTAGTAGGCGCCGTCGGGTCCGACGGCCACACCTGTGGCCACAGGCTGAGCGGGGATCATCGGAGGAAGGGCGCAAATCGTTTCGAATCCTGGCGGTGGGCTGGGGCAGCCGACGAGGGTCTTCGCACTCGCGGTCGACACCAGTTCCGCGGGAAGGACGGCGACCCAATCGACGTTCCCGTCCTGATCGATGACCAACAGATCATTCCCTCCGGCATCGGCAACGAGGGCCGTGTCTTCCGACAGCGCGACAACCTCGAACGGATTCGAGTCGTCCGCCCCGCCATCCGGGTTCGTCGTGTTCTCGAAGGCCGAGAGGTTCGCAATCATCTGGATCCCCCCGCGGGAGACGCGGTAGAGCGCCCATGGCATGTTCGCGCCGCCTCCGCCGGTGATCGCGAACATGCTACCCCTCCCGATCGGCGCGATGTCGGTCACGCCCGGGAGCTCCGCGATCAACGTCCCGGCGCCTTTCCGGAGCTCCACGACCCCGGCGCCGTAGTCCGCGACCAGGAGGCTGCCGTCGGGCGCCGTTGCGATCCCGAACACGGGCGTGGCATAGTCAAAGGTCGCCGATCCCGGGCCTACCTTGGCGGCGGCCGGCTGTCCCGCGACGAGCGTCAGGACGAACAGGACGCCCAAGCTCGCAGACAAGCGCACACTCTTGGAACCCCTCTTGCCCAATACGATCCCCTCTGTGGGATTCGGAACGTCTCGGTCCGAATCTCCCGGCGCGGTATCGTGGGGTCTAGGATAAACCTTCTCGGAGCCACGCGAATGAGAGAGATTCTCGTGAGGATCTCCATGAGGCGCGGCTTCTGACCACTCGGCCTGTCTTCCATGATGCCCTCCAACGGGCTCTCGCGCGCGTCCGTCAAGAGGAATCTGAAAGAGGTGTCGATGCAGCACATGCACGGGCTCAGACGGGACAATGTTCTGGCGCCCCCCCCCGGGTTCTCCCACCGCATCTAGGGAATATGGGGAGGGACCCGGCAAACCAGGGCACGGTCACCGCGGGAGGGTTTTATTGGGCCGGACCGCCATGCCGCGGTCAGGGCCCTCAGGCCCCTGGGGGATGCGAGTGACGGCGAGTGCCATCCGGGTGCAGGATCTGCGCAAGCGCTACCCGGCGTTCCGGAAGCCCGTGGACGCCCTCGCGGGCGTAAACTTCGATGTCGCCAGGGGCGACGTCTTCGGATTCTTGGGCCCAAACGGGGCCGGGAAGACGACGACGTTGCGGATCCTCGCCACCGTCCTCGCCCCCACGGGTGGCGGCGCGGAGGTCGACGGACACGACGTCGTGCGGGATCCCATGGCCGTGAGGTCCGTCGTCGGGTACATGCCCGAACGCTCCGGGGCGTATCCTCTCCTCACGGGGCTGCAGAATCTGCTTTACTGGGGCCGGCTCCAGGATGTCGACGGCGGCGGCCTTCGAGAACGCGCCCGAGCCCTCCTCGCGGAGCTCGGTCTCGAGGAGGCCGCGGACCGCAAGGCGAAGACGTACTCCCACGGGATGGGCAAGCGCCTCCTGATGGCGCAGGCCCTCATCCACGACCCGCCGATCCTCCTCTTGGACGAACCGGCAGGGGGCCTCGACCCCCAGGGCATCCGCTTCTTCCGGGACCTCGTCCGCAAGCTCCAGGGCGAAGGCAAGACGGTCTTCCTCTCGTCCCACATCCTCTCCGAGGTCGAGCAGACCTGCACGACGGTCGGCATCATCCACCGAGGCCGGATGGTCGTCGTCGAGCGGATGGACGCCCTGCGACAACGAATCGGCGAAGGAGCAGTCGCGCGGATTGAGGTCGAGTGCGACCTGCCGTCTCCCGCGGTCATGCAGGCGATCCTCGGCGTCCCGAAGGTCCGGGCGGTCACCCCGGCTCCCGACGGGATTGTCGTCGAGGCGGAGGCCGGCGCCGAGGTCGCCGACGAGGTGACCCGCGTCCTCGTCGAGAACCGTGTGAGGATTCGTGCGGTCCGGCCCGCGCAGCCGACCCTCGAGGACGCCTTCATGTCCCTCCTTGGAGGTGGGACCGCATGAGGGGCAACCCGTTCGTGGGAACCGCGCGGGTCGGATGGATGGAGTTCCGGACGCACCTGAGGAGCCCGCGGCTCCTGATCCTGGTGGTCCTCTTCGCCCTCCTCGTCTTCGGGGCTTCCTACGGCTTCTCCCAGCCCTCCGGGATTTCGAACCAGCCGTTTCTCGTCGCCCACCCCGCGATCCGGAACGAGAGCGGCGCAGATCATTTCTTCGCTGTCGGATGGGTCGCGGACCTGCGGGGAGTGCCACGGCCCGGGGTCGCGGTCTCCCTCTATGAGTTCAACCTGACATCCCCCGGGTACGAAGCCCCGCGATTCCTGCAGTCCGCAGAGACGAACGCCACGGGCTTCGTCGTGTTCGACGTGGGCACGCCCAGCCAGGAATTCGGCTACCAGCTCCGCGTCGATCCCATCGGCATGAGCATGGTGTCCTTCTACCCGGCCCTCCTGAATCAGACATTCACCTCGTTCGTCAGTAGCTCCTCCTTCTTCAGCCCCTTCGGGTCCGAGAGCGCCGTGGCGGTTCACGTGATGACCTTGGACGGGTATCCGGCGACCGGCGCGGACATCTACATCGACGACAACCTGCAGGGCCAGCCCAACGGGAACGGTTTCTACGGGGGATCGCTGCCCCCCGGTGACCATGTCGTGCGGATCTCCTACCGAGGCTACGAGGAATCCTATGGTACGTACGGCGGCCCGTCGTCGGGACCCGTCTACGAGAACGGCGCGGATGCGGTCCTCCTCGGGATCGTCTTCACGTTCATGCCCCTCATCCTGCCGATTGTGGCCATCGCCGTGTCCTTCGACGCGATCGCCCGGGAGCGGGCTCAGGGCTCTCTCGAGCTCCTCCTCGCCCGACGCGTCCGGCGGGAGGGGATCCTCGCAGGCAAGTTCCTCGGAGCTTTCGCCTCTATCGCCCTGCCCATGACCGTCGTCTTCTTGGGCGGGATCGCGATCCTCGCCGCGGTCTCCGGGCGCCCGCCGACCCCGTCCTTCGCGGCGACCGTGATCGTGGCGAGCCTGTTCCTCGTCGCCGTGTATGTCCTCCTCATGCTCATCCTCTCAAGTCTGGCGAAGAGCGTGGGCACGGCGGTCGTCTTCGGCGTCGTCGCATGGCTCTTCTTCAACCTCTTCTTCGCCTTCGTGGCGACATTCCTCTTCCTCGTCGCGGGCGGCAGCCTGACGAGTCCAGGAGCGTACGGCGCCCTCCTCACGGTCCTCCTTTTCGATCCCAACCTGCTCTACCAGATGCTCGTCGCCGCGGCGGTCCCCGTGACGAGCGGATCGCCGGGACTCGGCCTCGTGCCCACGGGATATCTCTCGATCGCGCAGCTCGCAGTCGCGGCGATCCTGTGGATCGTCGTACCCTGGCTCCTGGCGACCTGGATCTTCCGCAGGAAGGCGGAGGGATAGCCGGAATCGCACCGGTCGCGGACGCAGGCAGAGCGCCTCATGACGGGCGCCGGCCGGGCAGAGTGCTTGCACGATTCCAGAGTTGCGGAACGTGCTTCGCACCGAGCTCTATGGAGGTCTGCGGGGGCCTGCCGGGTCGCCGAGCTTGCGAGACCTCGGCCCGCGTGGTACGTTCCCCCCAATGCCGGCCACAAGGACGGGCGTTAGGGGGACAAAGGCCGGCGTCCATGTCGCTCACCTAGAACCACCTCCGGAACCACTGCTTCTCGAAGAAGATCTTTCCCCAGCGGAGGGGGCGGCTCGGCGATCGCAGCTTCACCTCCGGGGCGGGACTCGCATAGAAATCGAGGGAGCCGAACGCCGCCTTTCCGAATCCGGTCTCGATCCAACAGTAGCCTTTCCCCTCGAAAGCCCCCCACTCGGCCTTCGACGCAAACTCCGCGGAGATGGCCTGCGCCACGACCTTCGCCTGCCCGTGGGCGAAGAACAGGCATCCGCTCGGCCTTTGGCGTAGGAGCCGCCGAGGAACGCGGCCAGCACGCGGTCATCCGCCTGACAGGCGGCTGTGAAACGGTCGAGGAACTTCCGATGGTGATCCGGGAGTTGCAGTTTCTTCGTTCCCATTCTTGGCTCCAAGGGAAAGCTGATGTTAATCCTGCTTGTAGCAAACCAGCGCGGCGAGATCGGCTGGCAGCAGGGCGGGGCGTTGCCGGAAGGGCCGTCAGCAGGTCCGCCGTGGGTAGCGCAGGACTCGACTCTCCCATCGTGCGCGGATCGGCGTGGCGCGCACGGAAAGGGAGATCCTGTGAACCTCGCCTCGCGCGTCCGCCTGGACCGCGAGACCCGGATTCGCATGGACGACGCCGCCAAGATCCGGGGGGTGAGACCGGACCACTACGTTAGGTACATCGGGGAGGGGCGCATCGCGAGGCCGAGGACCAACTCCCGCTCGATCGACCTCAGGGTGGGCGAGACGACTTCGAAGACCCATCGGCCGCTCGAGGCTAGCTTTCCTTCCGCCGCGACCCGCTCGTCCTCGTAGATGATGATCCGACCGGAGAGCTTTGAAGCGATTCGGTAGACGTGGCCTCGCCACT
The DNA here is from genome assembly GCA_001800745.1 of Euryarchaeota archaeon RBG_16_67_27. Taxonomy (GTDB): domain Archaea; phylum Thermoplasmatota; class Thermoplasmata; order RBG-16-68-12; family RBG-16-68-12; genus RBG-16-68-12. The sequence continues at coordinate 19,523 of MGVZ01000036.1, read as the reverse complement.
GAAACGTCGTGTCGCGCAACGAGCGGATGCGAATCTCAAGCAAACCGTCCGGGCCTTCGATATGGATCCGGTCACGCAGCCCGTCGTACCGCACCCGCGTCGCGCCACCACGCGAGTCGACGACGGACAACCAGCCTCGGGGGCCCGAGACGACCGGGTACTCCACGCCCTCCGCGATGACCCGGTGACGGAACCAGCCAACCTTCGCCTCCACCGCCATGAAAGGGGGCAAGGAACCCCTCGAGCGATAAAGGCTTGGTTTGGGCGCCCCCTCGGGAATGGGACGGGCTGGAAGACGACCCGAAGCCATTGAAGGTGCTGATTGAATCGGTCTCGTATTGGAGTGAGACGGGCCTGCTCGGACTCGATTCACTCCATAAGACTGGTCGAAAGACTGGGCGTGCACACAAATTCTGTGTGAACCGTGATGTCTGACGCATTCGGCGGAGGGAGGGCGTTCAAGCCCAGGCTCCCGAGTTCCATCCTTAGGTCCGCCCACCGGACCTGGGATGGGATTCCCCCTTGGCGAAGAGCACTCGCGCCGTACGCAAGCGTATCGACCGTAGAGACTGGCGAGAGTACAACCGTTGGCAGAGCGAGGAGGTCGTCCTCGCCTGTCGATTCCTGAAGACTCTCGTCGAGTCGTGCACAATCCACGACTGGGAACGGCACCGAGGGCGACCGCGGGTTCCGCGCCGCGAGCTCATCCTGTGCCTCCTCGTCCGCTCGTACTTCCATCTGAGCTTCCGGCGCGCAGTCGGCCTGCTCCAGCTCCTCAAGGAGTACCTTGGCATCGCCCACGTTCCCCACTTCAACACGCTGCAGAAGTACAACCGCGGCGACGGACTCACCCACACCCTGGAGAACCTCCTCGCGGAGACTGCATGGCCCTTCTGGGCGACCGAGAAAATCCTCGCGGTCGACGCCACCGGCCTCGTCCTCTTCGGCTCCGGGGCGTGGCGAGCGAACCACGACCCCGATGCGGTCCGGGACTTCGCCAAGCTCCACGTCCTCTCCGGGACGACGACTCGGGCGACGCTCGCGGTCCGCGTGACGCGGGGGACGTGGCACGACTCCACGCAGCTCGGGCCGCTCTTGGAGTACATCCCCGAGGATGCCACCGCGGAGGCCATCACGGGCGACGGGGCCTACTGGTCCCGCCCGGCTTGTTCGTCCGCTCGCGAGGCGGGCCTGCAACCCTACTTCTCTCCGAGAAAGAACGCCCGTCGGCCGACCCATCCGGTAGACGCCTTTGACCGCATGACGCGCTTCGCCCTTCAGTTTCCAGACCGGTGGGGTGCGAGGTACCATCGACGAAGTGCGGCGGAATCGCGGTTCGCAACGGAGAAGGCCTTGTTCGGGGACCGCCTGCGATGCCGGCGGCCGACGAGCCGCAGGAACGAGGTGTTGGCAAGGGAGGTCGTGCACAACGTGAGGCTGCTCACGAAAGGGGAGCCTCGACGGATTGCGAGATGAGGGGGTTAGCATGCCCATATCGTCCGTGGATCTCATGGCGTAGCCTATGTCCTCTCGCGCACATCGGCCAGGGTCTTTGTCAGACCGCCTCTCGCCCTGTAAATCATCGCCTCCGTTGTCCACTCCTGTGAGGTCGCCACTCGAGGATCGAACACATGCCAGACCTTAACGAAGTGCGGGGCAAAGGGTACGGCCTCGTCCGGGCTCTTTGGAAGCTCTACCCTAGCGGGTTCTTCATTGGCGGTGGGGCGGGCGAGCAAGCCCCAATCCCAGTCATCGTCCTCAAGGTGCGAGACGGCGAGATGTCGGATGGGGACGGTCCCGACTCCAGAGGGACTCTTCACTTCAATCGCCGAATCCAGCTCGATAACGAGGAAGTCCGGTCGTGAAGGGTCTCCCAGGACGTTTACGACCGTCCCTGGTGGGATGCGCGGATGTCCCTCGTAGTCGTGCACAGTGACCCGAATACGAAGCCCTCGAAGTCTGGCCGGAACCTCGCCTACACCCATGGTAACCCCCAAGTCTCAAAGACGGTCATAAACCCAGGGTCCGGGACGTATATCTCAGTGATGCCTCCGGCGATCGGGCGCTCCACATACCAGGCGCCGGGCTGAATCTGACCAAATGAGATTCGGGTCGCCGCATTACCCTCGGGGAGTTTGAAGACGCGTCCGGCCTCGCTGCCGGAGTTGATGCGATATCGGGACCACCACCTCCCTTGGATGGGCGAGTCCCCGCCGGAAACTCGCCAGACGAAGTCGTTGTCGCCCGCCTGGCGGAGGACCCATCCTTTTGTGGGCACGCCCGAAAGACTTAGTAATGTTGCGATCCTTACGCGTACAACTTCTCACTGATGACGTCCCAAGCAGAAGGACCCCCTCTCACTTCCCTCCGCATGAAAGCAGGACCGTGAAGCTATTTATAGTAATCATACTATAACGTTATAGTAACAGTACTATGATGTCATAGCCAGACGGACTGCAGGGGAACGCAGAAATGGACCAGACCACGCTCAGGATTGTCGACGGGCTTTCGAGAAGTCTGGGGATGCAGCTCTCAATCAACGAACTCACGAGAGAGATTGCCAGGCTCCACGGTAAAGCCTACTACGCCAATGTCTACAACAAGCTTCGCAGGCTCAGCAAGGAAGGCACTGTCGCACTGACTAGGGCTGGGAAATCGTCACTTGTTTCCCTCAACTTTGGGAGCTATTTGACAATGGATTTGCTGACCGAGATGGAACTTACCCGGAAGCACGACCTGCTCAAGAGGAGGGAGAGCCTACGACTGCTCCTTGCAGGCATTGGGGAACAGCTCAAGGACTTCTACCTAATCAACTCACTCTGCCTGATCAATCCCGAGAGCAACACAAGCCTCAACCGGGCGGAACTACTCATTCTCCTGCAGAAGGGTACCGATGAGTCGAAGAGCGACACAGAAGCTATTCGGAAGAGCCTGATGAACCTTCAGGCCTTGCATAACATCCGCATCGACCTGCTGATTCTCGGAAAGGATGAGTTCCTTGAACTCCTGAAGGCCGAGGAGAGGAATCCGCTGAAGGAGATGCTTTCGAACAAGATCGCATTCTCTGCTCCCCAGTCGTTCTGGTCAGTGATTAAGGATGGCCTTGAGCGTAGCGGCCGCATCAGGTTCGAAAGGGAAGCGATTGATCCTCGAAAGATTCCGGAGCGCACGCTGGCCTACAACTTGGCACGGTTCGGCTACAAAGAAATGGGAACTAAGATTGAGCGGGAGGAGAACGTCTGCATCGAACTCGTCGTGACATCGCTGCTCACAGGGAAAGACGCAAGGCGCATCGATGCGATTCCGGTGATTCTGGCAAAGGACCAGGCTAATTACAATCTGCTCGTCTTCCTGTGCCAGAAGTACAATGTGTCGGGCAGGCTACTTGGACTGCTGAGAGCCCTGAACAGGATCAGGCCGGAGAAACGGCTCCAGACCGCAATCGATACGCTTGAGGCAATGGAAGTGAGGGAGGTCAGAGCCGACCCGTCAAGCATCAGAGAGAGGTTGAGATTGTACAATGCCATTGGATAAGGCGCAGCTCCTCGATTTTCTTCGAATCGTGGAAAAGGAACTGAGTCGTCAGATAACGCTCGTGGCTGTAGGAGGGACTGCGCTGACGCTGTTGGACCTGAAGCCCTCGACGATAGACATCGATTTCACGGGCCCAGGAGAGGACGTAACCGACTTCAAAGAAGCATTAAGGAACATCAGCCACGGCTTCAAAATCGATCTCTACAATGACGGCGTCGTGTTCAGCCAGATCCTTCCCGAGGACTACCTGGAGAAGAGCATCCGGATCAGACAGACTGGGAGGATAGAGCTGCGTTCGCTCCAGCCTCTGGACATCGTTGTCACAAAGATAGGTCGGCTCGACGACCGGGACATGCGGGACGTCGAAGCGTGCATCAAGGGACACGGGTTGACTAAGGAAACGATCTTGAGCAGGGCCAAGCAAATCCAGTATGTGGGTAGGGAGGCTAACTACGAGGCCAATCTTCGGCACGTGATTGGAACGTTCTTCCGGGAGGGGAAAAAGCCTCGGTAGTCACACGATGCGTTCGAGGGGCAGGGGTGCGGACAAGGACCGGACGGCCGACAGGACTGGTTCGTGGACTGAGGCGGGTCGCAGAAGAGTTCAAGTGCCTCTCGACCGGCCGCATGGACTGAAGCGGGCCTACCGGGATTCGAAGCCAAATCAGAGGCTCTGGAGGCCAGCCGATTCGGGACCCCGCCGTCACAACGGCTTCCGCTCTGCGTCGTACTTCGACGACCACGTCGGAACCCCGTGGGTTTCCACTTTGTAATCAGTCCGGTACGGCTTGATATCGAGCACGGGAGTGCCGTCGAACAAGTCGAGGCCTTTCACGACAAGGACGTTCCCGTCCCGCGCGACCAGCTTCACGAGCGTGAGCCCGATCGAGTTCGGGCGCGCGGGCGAGTCCGTTGCGAAGACACCCACGGTCGGGATCCCCTCCAGCGAAGCCCCCTCCCGCAGGAGCCTCCTCGGTTTCACCTTCAAGAGGCCCCGAGCGTCGCCCGGGACCTTGTGGAAGTACGCGAGGAGCAAGACGTGGGAGAACCCCTCGATGCCGTCGAGGCCGTCCGCGAATTCCGGATGTACCTCGACACGACCTTCGACCTCTGCCGTGTCGGCAGGTCGCGCCGCGCGGTCCTCCGGCAGCCCGCCCCACACGATTCCGATGCTGCGCGCAAGGAACTCCATGGGAATCCAGCGCGGGCATCGCATTTGCACGATAAAGGTGCTGGGACGGCATCTCATTTGCAAGCGCCCCTCCGACACGAGGCGTTCGGGAGAGTCTCTGGGGAAGTCAGGAGGGATGCCGATCGTGACTGGAAAGGGCTCGTTCGCGCGGTATGGACAAAACGGGCATGCTGGGATTCGAATCCTGCTCGTTTCTCGGATTCATTGACCACAATCTGCATTCGCGTTGGAGGCGATCATGGAGACGTCGACTCGGACCGGAGGCGCGCCCGGCGCGACCAGGGCAGCTTCTCCGTGACCAGGTAGAGAAGCCCACCCCAGGCCATAATGGCTAATGCAGGGAAGACGACGAGTCCGCCGGGCTGCACTGTCGGATCGGACCGCAGGACCATCATCGCCGCCATGGATACGGTCTCCGGGTTCCGTCACGTTGCTCACTCACGCCGTAATCACGTCACCGAGCGTTGGGTAAGCGATGGGGAGCGGGAAAGTCTCCACGATGACCTTCTACTATCATCCGGGCCTCCGCGTCAAGACGCCTCATCTCCTGCGACTCCCCGTCCCGATGTCGTACGATGGGGTCTTGACCATCGAGCATCCGAGGGGCGAGAGCGCGTGGGCATCGGCAGGAGAGCCCATCGCGCACTTCCCGTCGGCCCGGCCTCACGTCCTCGATTTCCTCGATGCGGAGGCGGGGCGCTTGCACGGTCTCGGCCTGGAGCCTGAGATGGTCGAAGCCCTCATCCCGAACGACCGAGGGACGGACTCCTCGGAGGCGGGATGGAGGCGGAGGCGGCTCGAGAGCTTCGCGGAGGCCGGAATCGAGCGAGCGAATATTCGCGCCTTGAGGCCGACGTTCGCGCTGGGACCTAAGGACCGAAGCGCGGCGAGAGGGGCCGTGCGTAAGGCCTTACGCCATAGCCGCAGAATCTACCGGGCGACCGCACGATGGCACGTGCGGCGGAAGAACACAGTCAAGATCACCCTCGGCACCATCATGCTGGTCCTCGGGTTTGTGACGCTCTGCATGCTGACGTGAGAGGAGCCGCCTGTCCGACGCACCTGCATTTCCATCCGGAAACAAGAAAGAGGCCGGGGGATGGGATGCCCGGCCCGCTGGTGGTTCTGCCGTCTTGCTGTCGATGTCGTCAGTGGCAGGATCCAGCCATCATGTCGCCGGACATCTCATCATGCATCGTCTGGCACTCTTCGGAGGTCATCTGCATCGCTTCGCACTCCTCGTGCGTTCCGGCGCGCATCCTTTCGGCGCAGCTCGCGTGGTCCCGGCCGCACTCCGCGTTCATCGACCCGCACTGCGCCATGTGGTTCCCGCTCATCGCACCGCCCATGCCTCCGTTCTGGGAGGCGTACAGACCGACGCCGCCTCCCGCACCGAGCAGAGCAACCATCACGATTCCTAGAGCTGTTCCCGATACCATGTCCTTCACCGTTCGCCGCCATGAGAGTGGGACTATTCATTGAATTTCGTTCACATTCGTAAGGGAAGGATGGGGCAATCCTCGAAAGTGGAAGGCGCTGCGAGTCCAGAAGGGACCTACTCGAACAGATCGTGGTGCCCGCAGGGGCATTTGCTCAAGGACTGCGGATTCTGCACGAGGAAGCCGGATTGGTCCAACTCATCGACGTAATCGACGATTGCCCCCGCGAGGCGCGGAGCCTCCTTGCGGTCCACTACGAGGGAGAGACCTTGAGAATCCTGAGTGACGTCCTCGGCCCGGGGCGAGCGTTCGGCGGACATCCTGTACCCGTACCCTCGGCCGCCCATGCAGTGCGTCCGGACAAGCGAGATTCGCAGCAAAGCCTCCCCATCGCCCTCTCGAGCGAAGAACTCGCGGACCTTCTTCGCAGCTCTATCCGTAACGCTCACAACCACCTGAGCAGACATAGTACCCCGATCCGCTCTCGAGGAGAACAGGTTTTCCCTTTCCGTTTGTCATTCAGGGACGCCACCGGGTCGCGCTCCGGTCCAAGAGCTGCCCATTGAAGAAGCACAGCCGATCAGTGGCCGGAACGATGCGGATCCTTGTCGAAGGTAGCTTTGAAGCTGGCGGAACAGAAGTAGAACGTCTCGACTGCAAAGAGAGTCTGGCGAGGCGTCTCGTGATCCAGTTCTCGTCGAAGCCACCGTCGAGGACTACGCTCCGGTTCGACCCCTCCCGAACTCGGCCGGGGCCTTCGAAGTACCCCTACGCTCCAGCCTTCATTTTCTTGTACTTCTCGATGTAGAGCCGCTCGCAAGAGCGGCAGCAGAGATAGTGATCCCGCTCGTCCATCCGGATCTTGATGGGCTCTCCAGCGATGGGACCCTTGCACTGGAAGCAGATCAGACTCGCGCTAAGCGTGTCCGTTACGATGGCCCGGGGCTCCTCCTTCAGCGTGCGCACACCGACGTAGTGCTCGCAATCCACGATGTTGGGAATGGCGCCTACCGCGTCCAGCAGCACGTCAACGTCCTCCCGGTTCGTTACGGTGGCCTCGGCGACAATCCAGCCGCTGCGCGCCGTCGTGACCCGCCGAATCCGTTCCAGTTTGGAGAGATCGGTGGCCACCTGGTCGGCTGTCTGGAGATTCGACTTTACGATCAGCGTCACCGAACGCTCATTCAGACGCTCCGGATCCAGGACGGCACGATACGCCTTCACGACCCCGAGCTGCTCCAGGGTGGCGAGCCGAGAACTCACGGTCGGCACGCTGACGCCGATCCTCTTCGCGATATCTCGAAGGGAGCGCCGGGCATCTTCCTGCAACGCTCTGAGAATCCCAATGTCGGTCGCGTCCAATTCCACGGAGGAGCGACATCCACCCGCCGTAGATAAAAGTTGAGCCGAGAGCCGACCATGGGCCGAAGCAGTCGTCCGCATGGCCTGGCAAGCCCCTTTTTGGCGAGCGCAAGATCGTCCGAAGGTGCACCCGCTGCATCCTCCGATCCGGCGTCTGCCGGCTGACAAACCCGTGCAATGGATTCCTTTCGTTTGAAAGTAGAAATCCCGATGAAATCGTAGCCCGATGTCCGGCATGCCGCAAGACCATGCTGCTGACTGAGCCGACTCCAGCTCCGAGTGCGGACACCGTTCAGGGAAACGGCAGCCGAGCCGTCACGAGGGGCTGGTCTCAAGGCGATTGTCCACCGGTGTACACCCAGGTGAGACGGAGTTCATTCCGATGAGGTCACGACGTCTCGCAGAACACGATTGGCTCGTCACGGCGTCATGCGCGCTGGGATTGCTGGCGACGCTTTACGTCCTCGTGCAACTCGGCGTGCCACTCGAAATCCTCCTCGCTGCTCTCTTTCTCGCCTGCCTCGCCGTCTGCGGTTGGGCCGCACTCGTAGTCTCCCGCGCACGGAGAAAAACGGAGGCGGCGATCCGTACCTTGGTGGAGGCACGCCGGGATCCCCTATGATCGAGTACGCCTACGGGAATTGGCTTGCCGTCGCCCTTCTCGTCGCTTTTGCAGGGACGTTCCTCTTCAGCCTTCTTCGGCCTCGCACCCACCGGGAATGGACGACCTTCGGGGTAACGCAGGCGTTCTTCGTCGCCCTCTTCGCCGAGATGTTCGGATACCCCCTCACGGTCTATGTCGCGTCGATATTGCTGGGGACGAGCCTCTCCTTCGGCCACGTCGAGGGCCATCTCCTCGGTGTCTTCCTGGGAACTGTGACAGGACTTGGCACTGCATTTGGATGGGTCGTCGTCATGGGGTCGAGCACCGTCCTGATCGTCACGGGAGCGTTCCTCGTCCAAGCGGGATAGAGGGCCATATACAGAGGACGAGGAACCCTGGTGACCCGGGGACCCTACGCGGTCGTGCGTCATCCTCAGTATCTCGGCTTGATGATTCTCGTGTTCGGCTTCCTGGTGCAGTGGCCGACGATCATCACCCTGGCGATGGCTCCCTTCCTCTTTGCCGCGTACGTCCGTCTCGCGAAACGGGAGGAGGCGGACCTGCATTGCCGCTTCGGGCCCACCTACGACGAGTACGCCGGTAGGGTCGCGGGATTCCTTCCGAGGCGGCGATGGCCGGGGGGAGTTGAGGACGAACGGGGTGGACATTATGCCGACGGGAAATCGGCCCGGCTGGCGGGCACGGCTCACGAGACCACCGGCCCGGAGGGACCCCCGGGGGAGGCCGGGGATGACGATGAGTGCACGATGTGTCTATTGCGGGATGAGGTTGGACGAGCGACCCGTTCGGGCCAAGTTCGATGGCGAAGCTCTTCCTTTTTGCAGCCAGCGGTGCCTGACTCTCTTCCGGGCTGTCGGCCCGAAGGGGAAGATGAAGGCCCGGATTCAATCGGAGCGATTCGACATCTTGGAGCGATTGGAGGCGAAGCGCGGCTCCCGCGTCCTGACCCTCGTCCATCGACGGGAACCATGGTCCGAGGAAGAGGGAGGGTTCATCACCATCGAGGACACGGAGGCACTCGTCGCCCAGATTCGACGCACCCCCGCGGACGAGCCCGTTGATCTCATCATCCACACGCCTGGGAGCATCGCCTTGGCGGCGGAGATGATCGCAATGGCCCTGCGCAAGCGCCCGGGCAAGGTCACGGTCATCGTGCCATTCTATGCGATGTCGGGCGGGGCCTCATCGCCCTCGCGGCCCAAGAGATTCTTATGGAGAAGGGGAGCATCCTCGGCCCCCTGGACCCTCAAATCGCTGGGTTCCCCTCGCGATCCCTGATCACCCTCCCTGGACGCAAGCCCATCGAGACCGTCTCGGACCAGATGGTCGTCCTGTCGGAGATCGCCCAGCGGAGCGTGGACCAGACCCGGGAGTTCGTGAAGTGGCTCCTCGAGGACAGGCTCCCGCCGAAGGACCGCGAGGCCGTCGCGGTGTTCCTCACGGGCGGCTACATTTCGCACGACACGCCCATCGTCGCCGAGGTCCTTCGAAACCTTGGACTCAAGGTGCGGGAAGGCGTTCCGGACGAGGTCTACGAGCTCTTTCGAACGTACGAATTTGGAATGTGCGAGAGGCCGCAATGCGCGGCCTACTGACGTTGCCTTCCTCGATTCGTCACAGGTGCGGGGTTGCCTCACCGCTCTTGCTCTGCCCGGGCGCTGACTTTGCAGACGTCAACGGTGCCCGGCGCGGCGCAGACGATTGTCAAAGACAAAACCAATCAACGTCCCAGGCACTCGACCGACACGGAACGAGCCGACACAATTCCAGAGGTACGGCAGATGACCGAGCGAACAGCGATCTCGATTCGCGGCATGACGTGCGCGTCCTGCGCGCAGACGATTGAGAAGACCCTGCGAGAAACGGACGGCGTGCTCGACGCGACGGTCAACTTCGCAGCGGAGAAAGCAATCGTCGACTTCGATCCATCGAGGGTCGACAGGAAAGGCCTGGAGAAGGCGATCAAGGACGTCGGTTACGAACCCGTGCGTCATGAGATCGTCCTCAAGGCCCTGGGCATGGCCTCGCCGCACTGTGCCGGCCTTGTGGAGAAGGCGCTCCTCGATACGCCCGGCGTGCTCTCCGCGGACATCAACTTCAGTATCGAAACCGTGAAGGTTGGGTACGATCCCTCCATCGTTACCGTCACGCAGATCAAGAAGGCCATTTCCGACGCGGGCTACAAGCCGATGGACGTAGAGGGCGAGTCGGTCGAAGACCGGGAGAGGGAGGCGCGCCGACAGGACATCCGAAAACAAGGTGTCTTCACTGCGTCGTCGTGGCTCCTTTCCGTGCCAATCATGCTCGGCACGTTCCGCGAGTATTTCGGGATCAGCGGCTTCACCCCCGAGTGGCTCGCGAGCACATACGTCCTTTGGGCGCTCACCACGCCCCTCATGGTCGGTCCAGGCGCACAGTTCTTCATCGGCACGTATCGGGGACTGAAGCATGGCTACACGGACATGAATCTCCTGATCGCCACGGGCACAGGTGCCGCGTACATCCTAGGCATCGTCAACACGCTGTTCCCGGAGGCGGGCTTCGGCGGACCGAAAGTCGCCTTCTTCGAGACCGCGGCTCTGCTCATCGCGTTTCTCGTCACCGGACGTTACCTCGAGGCGCTCACGAAGGGGAGAACCTCGGAGGCCATCCGGAAGCTCATGGGTCTCAAGGCAAAGACCGCACGAATCGTGCGCGATGGGCAGGAGGTCGAGATCCCTGTGGACGATGTGGTCGTCGGGGACTTCGTCATCGTCCGGCCCGGGGAGAAGGTCCCCGTCGATGGGATGGTCCGAGCGGGGTACTCAGCCGTGGACGAATCGATGATCACGGGCGAATCGATCCCCGTCGAGAAAAAGATCGGGGACGAGGTCATCGGAGCGACGATCAACAAGACCGGCCTCCTGAAGTTCGAAGCCACGAAGGTCGGCAAGGAGACCGCCCTCGCTCAGATTGTCAAGCTGATCGAGGACGCCCAAGCTGCGAAGCCGAAGATCCAGCGGCTCGCGGACAAGGTCGCCGGTCGGTTCATCCTCGCGGTTCACGTGCTGGCCCTCTTCACGTTCCTCTTCTGGTTCTTCGCGGGCTACGACGCGTACTTCCGCGGAGGCACGTTCCTCCTGTCCTCGACGAGCCTATTCAGCATCTCTCCTGGCGTCTTCTCGTTGCTCCTTGCGATCACGGTCCTTATCATCTCCTGCCCGTGCGCCGTGGGCCTCGCGACCCCGAGTGCGATCATGGCGGGCACCGGAAAGGGCGCGGAGTTCGGCGTCCTCATCAAGGGGGGCGACGCCCTCGAGCGAGCCCACAAGGTCGACACGATCGTCCTGGACAAGACAGGGACCCTCACCCGAGGCGAACCCTCACTCACGGATGTCGTCGCGTCGGACGGCGTAGGCCAGCGGGAAGCGCTCCATCTCGCGGCAATCGCGGAGCGGGGCTCGGAGCACCCCCTGGGAGAAGCGATCGTTCGCGGAGCCGATTCCCGGGGGATCCGCGTGGAGGATGCCGACCAGTTTGTCGCCATCCCCGGACACGGCGTCGCCGCGGAATTCCGCGGCAGGGCGATTCTGCTGGGCAACCGGAAGCTGATGAGAGACCGTGGCGTGCGGGAGGTCGAGACGTTCCTCCCCCATGTGGAGCGGCTCGAGGCCGAAGGGAAGACCGCCATGCTCCTTTCCGTGGACGGCGTCGCGGCGGGCGTCATTGCGGTCGCGGACACCCTTAAGGAGCACTCTGCAGAGGCCGTCGCGCGCCTGAAGAAAATGGGCCTCGATGTCGTCATGCTCACGGGCGACAATCGCCGGACCGCGGAAGCGATCGCGCGCAAGGTCGGAATCGAGCGAGTCCTCGCCGAGGTCCTACCCGAAGACAAGGCGAACGAAATGAAGCGCTTCCAGTCTCAGGGCCGCATCGTCGCCATGGTCGGCGACGGGATCAACGACGCACCGGCCCTCACGCAGGCTGATGTCGGCATCGCAATCGGCAGCGGGACGGACATCGCGAAAGAGGCCGGCCATATCATCCTCGTGAAGGAGGATCTCCGCGACATCGTGACCGCCCTCGAGCTCAGCCGCAAGACGATCCGGAAGATCAAGCAGAACCTGTTCTGGGCCTTCATCTACAACGGAGCGGGCGTCCCGCTTGCCGCCGGGCTCCTGTACCCGCTGTTCCCGGTCCTCGTCAGCCCCGAGCTCGCGGCCCTTTTCATGGCGACGAGTTCCCTGTCCGTGACGCTGAACACCTTGCTCCTGAAGCGGTTCAAGCCGAGCCTGCTGAGGACCTCCGGGCTCCGGAGAGCACCGGCCGGTCCCCCGCCTAGGCCCACCCCCTCGGACGGCGTGGAGGTCGGTCAGCCTCTGGGAGGCGGAGATTCATGAGCGCGCCGCGGTCGATGACGGGAAGGAAACAGCGGTACGTGACGGCAGCGGCCTACCTCGGCATTGCCGCGCTCTCGAGCGTCCTCTTCGCCCTCGCGGCGAAGTACCGAGGCGCCTCGGGGACCGACACCTACCTCGGGATCGTCTGGGTCTTCGCCCTCAGCGCAATCGTGTCCGCGTCCCTCCTGCCGCCTCTCCTAGGGAAGAGGCTCGGGCGTGCGACCTCGTGAGCGCGAATCACAGGCGGGGGAGACCAGCGAACCGCAAACCCGACGAGGCAAGGGAAGTAGGGACCGCGGGGAGCTGGTCATGGCGAGCGGGGTCGTCGGAGCCCTCGCAGTCCCTGCGTCCATCGTGGCCGTGCTGATTGGCCGGTGCATTCGCCGGGGACAAGACCCTCGCGGCTCGCACCGCACGGTTGTCTGCCCTGGACGAACTCCGTGCGATTCTGTACGAACGACAAGGTTGCCGGCCGGTATCCGAGCCGGTCGTGAAGTTCCCGCGGCACGACCTTCCCATTCGTCAATCGACATCCCAATGAGTCGGCTGACCCTTCGGTGGTAGGAGGAATCATCCATGAGGCCTTGGAAGGTGGGATGGATCGTGGCGGCCGCGACGGGGGCAACGGCGCTCGTCCTCATCGTGCTCGCGAGATGGGCGGACGTTCGTCTCGATGGCTTTGACGTCGTCTATGCTTCGCAGATCCACGAGTGGCTCGGGATCTCGGTCCTCTTCCTGATCGCAACGGCGCTCTACCTTCTGGATCGTACATCCCGGCTCAGCGGGAGGGTCGCCCAAATCGATCGGCTCGTGGAGCCTGCGTATCCCATTATGGAACCTGTCGTCCAAGCGGATCTAGACGGCGATCCCACGGGCCCCGGAGCGGACGTATCTCCGACCGTGGAGGTCCGACCCGCAGGCCCGGTTCCGGCGACGGCCCGTCGCGTTCGTCTCGCAGCGGTCTCGAAGGTCTATGACCTCGGGCCCGTGAAGGTGCACGCCCTGCGGGACGTCAATCTGGACATTCCCCCTGGATCCCTGACGGTCATCCTGGGCCCAAGCGGATCCGGCAAGACCACCCTCCTCAACCTGCTCGGTGGGATTGACCGCGCGACCTCGGGTCAGATCTGGGTCGACGGCACGGACGTCAGCGAGCTCCACGAGAGGCAATTGGTGGACTACCGTCGCGAGCAGGTGGGCTTCGTCTTCCAGTTCTTTAACCTGATCCCCAGCCTCACGGCCCGGGAGAACGTCGCCCTCGCTGCCGAGCTGACTGCGAACGCAGCCAGCGTCGAGGACGTGCTGCGGAAGGTCGGCCTAGCGGATCGTATGGACCACTTCCCCGCGGAGCTCAGC
>MGVZ01000036.1:0-5595 GCA_001800745.1 Euryarchaeota archaeon RBG_16_67_27 | reverse complement strand
GGCCCTCGTCAAGAATCCGCCCCTTCTCCTGTGCGACGAACCCACCGGGGAGCTGGACTACGTGACGGGCGTGAAGATCCTGGAGGTCCTGCGAGCCGTCGCGCGGGAGGGTCGGGCCGTGATCGTCGTCACGCACAACGCCATCATCGGCGATGCGGCGGAACTCGTCGTCCACCTCCGCGGCGGGCGGATCGACCGGACCGTCCGCAACCCGGAGCCCGTCGCGCCTCGCACGCTGAAGTGGTAGACCATGTCGGCACTCCGAAGGAAGCTGCGCAGGGATCTCCGGCGGGCCAAGTGGCAGTTCTCCGCGGTCACCGTCATGGTCATCCTCGGAGTCACGTTCTTCGTCGGCCTCTACGGCTCCATGGCCAACCTTCGGTCGTCCATCGACCGGACGTATGCCGACCTTCACTTCGCGGACGTCACCGTTTCCTTCCAAGCGGCCCCGGCGGACATCGTCCGCGCGATCGGGGAGGCGCTGGGCGTGGACCGGGTCGAGGGGAGATTGAACCTCGAGGTCCCCACCACGTTCGCCAGCGGGAACGGAGACGTCATCGCGGGGCGCATCCTCTCCCTACCTGCGCCGAGCCGACCTGCGGTGAACGACATCCTCGTGACGGACGGGGCGTACTTCTCGAATGCTTCGGCCAAGGAGTTCATCGCGGAGAAGGCTTTCGCCGTGCATCATGGCCTCCGGGTCGGAGACACCGTCCGAATCGAGACTCCCATCGGACCGCAAGAGGGACGCATCGTAGGAATTGCAGTGAGCCCGGAGTACCTGTGGCCGGCCCGCAGCGCCCCGGAACACATGCCGGAGGTCCTGCGCCGGTGGGGTGTCCTCTTCGCTCCGTACGAGGCAATCGCACCGCTGTTCGGGCTCGGAGGCTCCGTCAACGAGGTCGCCTTCACGGTGAGAGCGGGGGCCGACGGGGAGGCGGTCGGGCGCGAGATCCAGACCCTCTTGGAGCCCTACGGGGTCTACGCGATCGTACCGAGGGCGCAGCAGCCGAGCCAAGCGATTCTCGATACGATGGTCGGGGCCCTGGACAGCCTCTCCCTCGTTTTCCCTCTCTTCTTCCTCGTCATCGTCGCCCTGAGCACGTACGCACTCCTCTCCCGGCTCGTCCACGCCCAACGCGGGCAGATCGGTGTGCTCCTCGCCCTCGGATTCTCGCGCCGCGATGTGCTCGTGCATTACCTGAGCTTCGCCCTCCTCGTCGCGCTCATCGGTTCCCTGGCTGGCATCGCCCTGGGCTACGCGCTCGCCTTCCCCGTGACGGATCTGTTCGCGGGCCAAGTCAGCCTCCCTCTCATCTACAAAGAGCCCCGCTGGGACGTCATGGCGGCGGGCGTGGCCCTCAGTGTGGCCTTCGCGGCCACTGCGGGCATCCTGCCGGCCTATCGGGCCTCGAGGGAGAGGCCTGCGGACACGATGCGCGGGGAGGCCCCTCGGAGCCCGGCGCGGACCGCAAGCCACCGAGAGGCCCGCAGATCCGCAGTCCGGGTCGTGCGCCGACTCCCCCTCCGCCAGCTGAAGCGCAACCCCGTGCGGTCGGCCTTCACCGTCGTTGCGCTTGCCCTTGCGGGGAGCCTCATCATCGTGCCCTTCGGCTTCCTCGATGCGATGGACGCGGCGATCGCTACCCAGACTCGCACGATGAATTACGATCTGGTCGCCCGCCTCTACCGACCCATGCCCATGAACGCGAGCGAACCCATCGGGTCGTGGCCCGGAATCGCGGCGGTGGAGCCGTTCGTCGCCGCGCCCCTGGTGTTGCAGGCGGGAGAGGCCACGTTCAACGTGGTGCTGTATGGTATTCGGGCCGAGTCCGAGGCGATACGGCTCTTCTCCCGTGCTGGGGATCGCGTGTTTCCCTCCGAGGGGGGAATCCTCCTCTCCGTCATCTATGAGAAACGCGGCCTGCGCGCGGGGGACACGGTGACGGTCGGGCCGATCGAGGGGCGCATCAACGGTTTCGTCAACGACCTGTCGAGCAACGGATACCTCCCTATCGAGAACTTCCAGGCGGGTCTGGGGATGGACGGCCTCTTCAATGGGTTGTATATCCGACTCGAGTCCGCCTCGTCGGAGGAGACCGTGAGAGCGAGTCTCTACGCCTCCCTGCCGGTGTGGGCTGTCGCGTCGACTGCGAAGAGCATCCAGGACACGAATGACATGCTCCGCCTCTACTACGCGTTCATCGGGCTCATCGTCGCTTTCGGGATGGCTCTCGCGGCCGCGATCGTTTTCAACGCGGTCACGATCAACGTCCTCGAACGGAATCGCGAAATCGCGACGATGCGGACTATTGGCATGAAGGGCGGCGCAATTGCGAGGATGATTACGACGGAGAACCTGTTGGTCTTAACACTCAGCGTAATCTTCGGATCCATCTTGGGCACCGCGCTCACCGCGTACTTCGTGACCCTGTTCGGCGGGGATGTTTTCGTCTTGGACGCGAAGATCACCTGGCAGACGTTTGCCCTGAGCGCGGCTCTCCTGCTCGGTGTGCTGCTCGTTTCGGAGGTCCCGAGCCTCCGACACGTGCAACGGCTGGACCTGGCGAAGGTCACGAAGGAGCGCGCTGGCTGAGTCGGCAAGGGGACTTTCGTGGGACGCCCGTCGTCCCGCCGCGCAGTGCCTCCCGCCCGAATCGCGAAAGCCACCCCGCGTGGTACGATCGATTCCCCTGGGCGAGGAACTCCCTCATCACGGAGGCGAACTCGTCGTATTTCGTCGAAAGCAATACGTGGCGGGCCCCACGGAGGGGGCTCACCTGGTCCCGCGGATACGAGCCCTCCCGTGCCTACCGGACGAATCGTCTTCGATCCTCGTCACGGACCTTGCTTTTCGCCACCGCGATCCGGAGGGAGGCCGTGCGCGTGCCCGCGGGAGAGGCCGGGCACGTGATGGAGAGCCATTAGGCCGCCGAAAAGGACCAGGAAGGCCCAGCTACCGCCGTCGGGGACCAGGAAGAAGAGAGTGGCCGCTGCAGCGACGACCGCGAGGACATAGGCGATCCGCAGGTCGATGCGACCCTTCCCCTTCGGGGATCTCCCGCCGCCGTGATGGGAAGGATCCCCCCAGCCACCGCTGCCCGAGCCGGTCCCCGCGTCCCGGTCGGCGGCATCCGCCTCGTCACCGGAGGAGCCCGTCATGGGGACTCGACCGCGAAGATGCCTTCCATGCCCTCCATGAGGTGCATGAGATCGTGGCAATGATAGAGCCACTCGCCCGGTCCATTCTTGCCCGCTCTCACTTCGAACGCGTACGTCTCGAAGGGACCCACCTGCCTTGTGTCAGTCCATCGGGTCCCTCGTCCATCCAGTTTGCCGTTTACGGCCAATAGCGCGGCCGATGCGTTCCTGAACGGATGTAAGGAGAAGTCCTCTGAGTCGGCGGCGACTGGTCGCGAAGGGACTTGCTCGGCGAGACGCACTGCCGCTTCAACGCGTGAAGGGTCGTGCACCGGTGATCGGGGCGACGCTAGTTTTCTTGTAGTCACAGCGCTCGAGTGCGGCAGCGAAGTCGGGCGGGTCCCTTGGATCGACGTCAGGCTTGGACCACGAACTTGCCATACATTCCGGAGGATGCGTGCGCGGACACGCCACAGACATACCAGTACGTCCCCGCCTGACCCGCGGCGAACGAGAACGTGGCATTCCCGCCCGGCGGCACTCCCGCGATGGGGTTCGCGCTTTCGGCACCGGTGAACGCGGGTTGGGCGGTGAAGCCCGCCGCGTACGGCGGAGCCTGAACCACGAACACAAGGCTGTGCGGCAAATCGGTGTCGATGTTCAGGAAGTGAACGAGGACCTGAGTCCCCGGTTTCACTTGGACCGTCGGATTCTTCAGCCCGCCGACGACGAAGGAGAACATATCCGGCATGGGACCGGCGAGGACCGACGGGTGGACGGTTGCGTCAGAGAGGACGAGGATATCTTCGCCCCCTGGCGGCGCCTGAGAGCGTGGCGCCACGTAGTAACCGATGCCGACCCCGACGAGCAGCACAACGACCAGGAAGGCGACGCCCACACCGAGAGCACCACGCCGCTTCGTCAACTCCGGACGTGCAACCGTTTGCGATGCCATGCTTCTCTCCGGCGGTCGGATCCTACGCCCCTTGATTAGGAGTCCCGTTAACAAGTGGAAAGCTAACCGAGGCTTCTGAGCCAAGCCGGGCCGGGCTCGCCGGAATCGTCGGGCTGGATTCGAAGCTTCACGCGTGGGAATGCCACCAGCACTCGACCGCACGATTCCGGGCCCATGCGAGGCATGCGTCTTACGGATGGGAGCTGTCCGTCGAGCGTCCCTCTCCCTTGGAAAGAGACAATCCAATAAAGTTGCTCTCCCCTTCCTCCCGCGGAGGCGAGGACACGGGACCGTTCAGCCGGAAATGCGCTTGGTGCGGCGCGAGGCTTCCCAACCCCAGCTACGTTGAGAGGATGGGAAAGCGCTTCTGCTCCGAGGACCACGCGAAGCAATACCTCGACCAAGAACGAGCACGCACGCCATTGGGTGGCTCGGACGGATGTTGCTGAGGATTCGAGGAACCCTTGGATGAAATGCGTCAGCTGCGGCATGACAATCAAAGGCAAACCGATTCGAGAACGGATCGGAAGCGAGGTGCACCACTACTGCTGTCGGGCCTGCCTCGAAGAGGAACTCTGCCGGAGGGATAAGCCGCTGCGCAAGGCCTTCCGACCTAGGCCGCGGGGAAAGGGGATCGCCTCGACCACAGGTCGGAGATTTCCGACCCGGGAGGCGTAGACTTGGACTGGCAGAACGACCGAAAGGGTTGGACCCCGCGCTGGCCGGGACCCGATTGCTCCGAGACTCAGCCTAATCGCACCGATTGAGCTCTCTGGTAGCCCGAAACCCGCGAGCCTCGGATAATGGCGTCGAACCTCGCGGTCTGCGGTTTTCTCGGGTTCTCCGGTCACGTGAAGTTCCTTCCCCGGCTCTTGGGACTCACGGTCTGCTCAATCACCTTGCGACGATCCAACCTCCCACTTGCTAGTCGCCTCATCGAGCGCAGGCGCACTTGAGCTAACGCAAGCTTGTCGAACCGTGGAAAGGAACCCGCCGTCCCTCGACGACGGTCCATGGGCGCGAACGACGACACGAAACGTGTCGAGGAGCTCTCTCGAACCTAATCGCTTTATGACGAGTCGAATCTGAGAAGAGGGTACGGGCCTGTTCGGATCCGAGCCATGAGAACCTCACGATCGAAGGGGATCTCGGTCACCCTGGACAAGGGTCGCGGCAGTGAAACGGGCATCGTACAGGTAAGGCTCCCTTTCATATAGGAGAATCGCAATGCATGTATTGCATGCAATCTGCGAAAGATCTGAAGCCCACCATTTCCCTACGCCTTCCCCGGCGGCGTCTAGAGGAGATCGATGAGCTCGTCCGACGAACGCGAATGCGCTCGCGTACTGAGTTCATCGAGCGAGCCCTTGAATCCTACGTGGACGAACTCCGGGAATCCCGAATCGTCGTCGTGAGGCCGTGGAAAGAGTCGAAGGCACGGGCCGCGGTCCTGCAGTACCTGAAGGGTCGGCGGGCGACGTACGTGACAGACATCGCAG
>MGVZ01000035.1:10999-11371 GCA_001800745.1 Euryarchaeota archaeon RBG_16_67_27 | reverse complement strand
GGCCTCGCCGACCGTGCACAACAAGATCATCCTCGTCGGCCTGTCCCAGACGGCGTTCCTCGCGGCGGTCGTGATCCGGTCGCGATTCCGCGCGCGGGTCTGGGCGGCACCATCGACGGGCGCGTTCTACGCCCTCCTCATCTTCGCGGGCGACGGCCTCATGGTCGTCCAGAATTCTGTCGGTGGCCACCTCGCGGGGACCGGCAGCCTCCTCGACGACGTCTTGGTGTCCCTGGGCATCGACGAGGTCTCGATGTGGGTCCTGCCCCCGTGGGCGGCGATCACGACCCTCGTCGCGTTCCCGCTCGCGACCGTGTACATCGGCGCGAAGCTGCGCGCATCCGCCCACGCGGGCGCGCGCCTCGAGATGGG
>MGVZ01000035.1:8324-10896 GCA_001800745.1 Euryarchaeota archaeon RBG_16_67_27 | reverse complement strand
GAAGGCGAACGCCGCGGCGCGTCGGGGACGGTTCCCGAGGGCGACGCGACTGATGGCCCGGGCGAGGCGGGACCTCATGGCCGCCCTCTCGTTCGAGGACTCGCCGGAGGGCGACTGGGTCCTCGCGGGTCCGGAGCCCCTCGGGGTATTCGCCGACGAGTCGGTCATTCCGGGAAGTGATAACGGCCCTCCCGCCCTGGCGGGGCCGGCTGCGCCAGCCGTGACGATGCCGCTCCGGGACGGGGCGGTCTTCGAGCGTCGTTCCCGAGCGCTGGCTCGAGCGGGCCTGAGCGCGGCCGTCGACCTCTCCGCGCGGTCCCAGGGAGAGTTCGCGGACGACCCCTCCCTCGCCGTGCAGAGGGAGCTGCGCTGGGCGCGTGACGCCCTCGAGGAGCGGAAGCTCAACGGACAGGACCTCACGGTACCCATCGGGGTCCTGAAGGCCGCGAACGCGCACGTGCGGAACGAGGAGTGGGAGGACGCCCTCCGCCTGCTGCGGCAGTTCCGCCTCGAATCCTCGAACTCCTAGGCGCGAGCTCGCGGGCGTGCGAGGACGATTGCCGGAGGCGTAGTGGACCGGCTGGGATTTGAACCCAGGACTTCCTGCTTGCAAAGCAGGCGATCTTCCGCTGATCTACCGGCCCGACGGCCGCGCAGAGCGTCCGGGTTCACTTGAAGCTTTCCGCGCGGTTCGCCGCGCCGCGCCTCTCCCCGGGCGCCGCGAATCGTCCCCGGAAGGACGATTTTTATTCATCGGTTTAAATGCTCGCGCTCATGGAGGCGGCACGGGACCACAACGGCTATGTATCCAGTCGCATCTAGGTTCCTGTAAGGGGTTCCGATGAATCGGAGGAAGGGCGTATTCGCCACGTTCGGTCTCGTGGCGGTTCTTCTCGTGGGCTATGTGCTCGCCGCGGCGCTTGCGTTTCCCTCCGCATCCCTCCTCTCGGGCGCCGTCGGCACGCGTGCCCCCGACTCGACCGTCGAGGCGCTCCCGGAGTACACGAACCGCGCGGTGATCGAGATCCGCTACGCCGCGAACGGGACCGCGGGCTCGAGCGGGGTCTTCTGGACGGAGCTGTACTACCGGGTCCCCGGGAAGACGAACTGGACGCTATACGCGCCGCCGTGGAACCCGGACGGCCGCTGGTTCGGTCAGCTCGGGTTCTCGACGGGCGCGCTCGTCGAGGGCACGATCCTCTTCGACACGTACTACACGGGCGGCGAGGCGACGTACGAGTTATCCACGCGCTCCGTCGACCGCGGGTACTGGTACGAAGCGGAGCCGCGGAACGCGAAGGCGCGGACGACCCTGGACACGCGCCCGCCCCAGCTCTTCGTCGCGTCCCCGACGCCGCAGTCGTGGACCCGGGAGAAGACCCTGAAGTGGATCGCGGTCGACGAGGTCTCCGGGGTCGCTGCGGTCGAGTACGATCTCGACGGGACGTTCGTCGCGTCGAGCGACCAGGCGTCGGGCGAGGCGCCCCTCGACCTGACGAGCGAGGGCAGCCACGCCGTCGTCGTGCGCGCGAAGGACCGCGCGGGGAACGTCGCGCTCGTCCCCGTCGCCTTCCACTACGACCCGAACTCGCCTGTCCTCCACATCACCGCGCCCGCACGGGACGGCTACGTGAACTCGAAATCCGTCGAGGTCCGATGGGACGCGGACGACACGGGCTCCGGGCTCGCCTCCCTGCGGCTCTCCGTGGACTCGATCCCGCCGATCGAGCTCGCGGGCGCGACGCGGGCGTACACCCTCCAGGGCCTCGAGGAGCGCGGCCACGTCGTGAACCTCGTCGCGACGGACCTCGCGGGGAACGTCGCGTCGGAGACCCTCTCCTTCGGCATCGACACGAAGCCGCCGACGGTCCAGCTCCTTGCCCCGAGGGACGGCGGATACGCGAACCGACGGGACGTCCAGGTCCTGTGGCTCGGTTCCGACGAGGCGTCCGGGATCGCGCAGTTCGAGGTGGTCCTCGAGGGTCGCGACCCGGTCATCGTCAAGAACGCCGCGAGCTTCACCTTCACGAACGTGCCCGACGGGGCGCGCTCGTTCCGCGTGCGCGCGGTCGACCGTGCGGGGAACGCGGGCGATGCGACCTCCCGGGTGACCGTCGACGCGACCGCGCCGTCCGTCGAGATCTCATCGCCGAATGCGGGCGACACCGTGTACGGCCCCCTGGAGATCGGCTGGTCCGCGAGCGATGCCGGCTCCGGGGTCGAGAAGGTCGAGTTCCTCTACGACGACGGCGTGCCGACCGTCGTGACGGGCGCGCAGACCCACCGGGTCGAAGGTGCCGCCCTCGGCCCGCACTTCGTCCTCGTGCGCGTGTGGGACCGCGCGGGGAACTCCGCGGAGGTCGGCCGGGCGTTCGCGTACGGCGGCGCCACGCCGCCGGACGGCGGACCGTTTAACATCGGGGTTGTCGACTTCTGGCTCCTCATGGCCGCGATCGCGGCGATTGCCGTGGTGTCGGCGTACTACGCCGTGCGCCGGCGCAAGCGCGCCCAGGCGTGAGCGGGGGGGCGGCCTCCGAGGGGCGGTGGCCCCTTCTCCCTTCCCCCGTCCGGC
>MGVZ01000035.1:4257-8295 GCA_001800745.1 Euryarchaeota archaeon RBG_16_67_27 | reverse complement strand
GCCGCACGCCGCGTCCGCGGTGCTCAGCTTCGCGCGGCACGACGGGCACCGCCACCGCGCGTCCTGTTCGCGGACCCACGCGTACCAGCCGAGCTCACGGATCCGGGGGCCGTTCTGGAGCACGGCGGCGCGCTCCGGCCGGGACGCCGCGAACCGCTCGATCCGTCCGCAGGGGAAGGCGGCGCACTCCGCGCACGCGAAGGCCCCGTGGGCCTCCGCGCACGCCTTGATCGGGCAATCGCCGCCGAAGCAGAACGACGACGGCGTGCGGCATCCCGTGCACAGCACCTTCGCGGGCGCGACCCCGTGGGAGCGCGCGAGGCGTTCGAGGCGCGCGGCGTCCTGCTCGACCCATGCCCGGTACACGTCGCAGGACCCGCAATAGAGGCCGCACACCCCGACGAGGCAGGGGTCGACCTCCCGCTCGTCGTAGACGACCTGGAGGGCCATCCGTCCGAGATCGGTGACCCGGGCGAAGGAACCTCCCCAATGACTCTCCATACTCCTCCGAATCCCGGGCCCGAGGACATGTCGGCCCGGCGGGGAAGCCTTTACGTCCTCGGGGACATCCCGGCACCATGGCCGCACCCGCACTCCGCGCCGCGCGCCTCTTCGTGTCCGCGTCCCTCGTCCTCGGGGGCTTCCTCCTCCTCATCGAGGCGAGGTTGGTCCAGGACGTCCCGTCGGGCTGGGCGTGGATCGCGGTCGCCGCGATCGTCTGGTCCGCGACCCTCGTCGTCGTCCTCGTGCTCGCCGCGCGGGAACCGTGGCCCTGGACGGTCCCGGCCGCGGTGCTCATCGGTTCCATGATCGCGGGCGTCGGGTGGTCCCACTTCGATCCCGCGGGGCACTACGTGCTCGGTCTCCTCGCGCCCGTCGTCGCTGTCCTCACGGGCGTCGGCCTGTACCGGCGCGAGCCGTGGGCGTGGCCCGTCGCCCTGGCGATCGTCGCGGGGATCGGGCCGCTCTTCCTCGCGATCGTGCCCCTGCCCGCGGGAGCGTACCTCGGCGCTCTGGCCCTGTTCCTCGTCGACGCGCTCGCCCTGCTCGCGCTCGCCCCAGAGGTCTTCGAGAAGACGCCGATGTGAGCCGCTCACGAGCGCAGGACGATCTCGATGTTCACGCCGTCGGGCACCTGGATCCGCATGAGCTGGCGGAGCGCCCGCTCGTCCGCGTCGAGGTCGATGAGCCGCTTGTGGATCCGCATCTCCCACCGGTCCCACGTCTCGCTCCCCTCGCCGTCCGGCGACTTCCGGACGGGCACGACGAGCCGCTTCGTCGGGAGCGGGATCGGCCCGGACATCGCGACCCCCGTCCGCTCGGAGATGAGCTTGATCTGCTGGCACACGTTGTCGACCTTCTTCGGGTCGGTGCCGCTGAGGGATATCCGGGCCTTCTGAGCCATGGTTTTCAGGTCACCAAAAGGAGTGGAAAGGGGAAGGAGGTCATCGCTTCTCGACGTCGATGACCTGGCCCGCCGCGACGGTCTGCCCCATGTCGCGGATCGCGAACCGCCCGAGCTGGGGGAACGCCTTGAACGACTCGATCACCATGGGCTTCGTCGGCCGGATCTTCACGATCGCCGCGTCGCCCGTCTTGATGAAGTCGGGCTTCTCCGCCTTCGCGGCCCCCGTCTTCGGGTCGAGCGCCTTCTGGATCTCCTCGAACGTGCACGCGACCTGCGCCGTGTGCGCGTGGAAGACCGGCGTGTACCCGGCGGTGATCACGGACGGGTGGTTCAGCACGATGATCTGGGCCGTGAAGGACTTCGCGACCGTGGGCGGGTTGTCCGCCGGGCCCGCGACGTCCCCGCGCCGGATGTCCTTCCTGTCGACCCCGCGGACGTTGAACCCGACGTTGTCCCCGGGCTCCGCCTGCGCGAGCTGCTCGTGGTGCATCTCGATCGACTTGACCTCGCCGACCTTGTCCGAGGGCATGAAGTGGACCTTCATCCCCGCCTTGAGGATGCCCGTCTCGATGCGCCCGACGGGGACCGTGCCCGCGCCCGTGATCGAGTAGACGTCCTGCACGGGCAGCCGCAGGGGCTTGTCCGTCGGCTTCGGGGGAACGCTCAGGTCGTTCAGCGCGTGGACGAGGAACGGCCCCTTGTACCACGTCATCCGGGGGCTCGCCTTGACGATGTTCTCGCCCTTGTACGCGCTGATCGGGATGAACGGCATCTTGTCCGTCTGGTACCCGACGCCCCGGAGGAGCTTCACCATCTCGTCCTTGATCTCGTTGTACCGCGCCTCGGAGTACTCGGGCTTTGACGCGTCCATCTTGTTGATCGCGACGACGAGCTGCTGGACGCCGAGGGTCCGCGCGAGGAACACGTGCTCCTTCGTCTGCGTCTGCACTCCCTCCGCCGCCCCGACGACGAGCACCGCGGCGTCGGCCTGGGACGTCCCCGTGATCATGTTCTTGACGAAGTCCCGGTGGCCCGGCGCGTCGATGATCGTGAAGTAGTACTTGTCCGTGTCAAAGCGCTTGTGCGCGACGTCGATCGTCAGCCCGCGCTCGCGCTCCTCCTTCACCTGGTCCATGACGAAGGCGAACTCGAACGTGGCCTTGCCCATCTGCTCGGCGAGCTTCTTCAGGTTCTCGAGCTCGTGCGGGTCGATGCTGCCCGAGTCGTACAGGATGCGGCCCACGGTCGTCGACTTGCCGTGGTCGACGTGTCCGATGAACACGAGGTTGAGGTGTGGCTTCGCGGGCATGTCTTCTACCCCGTAAGGGCCACCTTATCATCCAGATGTATTTATGCTTTC
This sequence comes from Euryarchaeota archaeon RBG_16_67_27, assembly GCA_001800745.1. GTDB lineage: Archaea > Thermoplasmatota > Thermoplasmata > RBG-16-68-12 > RBG-16-68-12 > RBG-16-68-12. The sequence continues at coordinate 5,527 of MGVZ01000035.1, read as the reverse complement.
GTGCGCGAAGGGGAGCCTCTCCATCGGAGGAACGCGTCGATATCTTCGGGCCGAACGGATCCGGCACCGTTAAGCCGCGGGATGCAGGATTGCGGTCGTGCCGATCGGCCGCCGCCGTACGGGCCTCAGCGCCACCGCCTGCGCCCTCGGCGCGCTCGTCACTGCGTCCGTCGCGATCGCGACGCCGCCGTGTCCCGCGTTCGACTACCGCGTCGTCTTCCAGGACCCCGTCTGCTCCGCGGTCCTCCTTCGCGATTCCGGGCGGCCGCTCGCGAACCTCTTCCTCCGGGAGTGGCCCTCGGGGGACTACGTCTCGTTCGCGGACCTCGTCCGCCCTGCCCCGAGCGAGGCGGAGCGCTGGACCTTCCTGGATGCGAACTCGGACGGGACGGCGTCCGCCAACGACGCGTTCCAGCACTGGACCCCCGGCAGCTGCGGCACCGACCTCATCGTCTACATGGGGGCGAACGCGACGAGCCTCGGCGGCTCCCAGGGACTGACCTTCAGGGAGGGCTGGGTCCTCGACTGCATGGGCTCGCGGACGGATCCGAACCTCCCGCTCCTCGTCGTCGGAGGGGGGACGGCGGGCCTCAACGCCGTGGGCATCGCCGTGGCATGGCTCCTGTCGCGCCGCGACACGTGACGCCGGAGGAGGCGCGGGGCCTCACGACGCGTAGTACGACTCGTCGTACGGCTCGGGCTGGAGTCCCTTCCGCGTGCGGATCCCGCGGACGACCTCGGCCTGCAGGTTCGTCGGCACGGGCTCGAACCCGGTGTTCTCCGTCGACCAGAGGGCGCGGCCCTGGGTCGCAGAGCGGATCGCGGTCGCGAAGCCGAACATGTCCGCGACGGGGACCTTCGCCCGGACGATCACGTGGTCCCCCTCCTGAGAGATGTCCTCGATCACGCCGCGCCGGCCCTGGAGGTCCCCGATCGCCGCCCCCATCATGTCCTGGGGCACGTTGATGAAGACCTTCTGGATCGGCTCGAGGAGGGCGCGGCGGGCCTGGCACATCGCGCCGTAGATCGAGCGCCATGTCGCCGGGATCACCTGCGCGGGCCCGCGGTGGACGGAGTCCTCGTGGAGCTTCGCGTCGACGAGCCGCACCTTGACGGCCATGAGCTTCTCCCCGGCGAGGGGGCCCTTGCGGCACGCCTCCTCGATGAACGCCTGCTTGATCAGCTCCATCGTCTCGTGGAGGTACTGGATCCCCTTCGTGGCGTCGACGAGGATGTTCGTGTCCTGGATCCAGACGACGCTCTTCGCCTC
>MGVZ01000035.1:0-4232 GCA_001800745.1 Euryarchaeota archaeon RBG_16_67_27 | reverse complement strand
AGCTTCTTCGCGAGGACCTTCGAGTCCTTGATCCGCGTCCCGGAGGCGATCTCGCCCGCGCGGATCGCGGCCACGACCGCGGGCTCGAGCGGCTCGACCTCGAAGTAGAAGCGGTTGTGCTTGTTCGGGGACTTGCCCTCGAACGGGCCGCCCCTGTCCGCGACGCCCTCCCGGTACACGACGATCGGGGTGCTCGTGACGACGGGCACCTTGTAGTCGTTCTGCACGCGGTAGATCGTGATCTCGAGGTGGAGCTCCCCCATGCCGGACACGAGGTGCTCGCCCGTCTCCTGGTTGATCTCGACCTGGATGCTCGGGTCCGCCTTCGCGATGAGGCGGAGGACCTCGATGAGCTTCGGGAGGTCCTGCGTGGACTTCGCCTCGATCGCGATCGTGACGACGGGGTCGGAGTAGTGGACGATCTTCTCGAACGGCTGCATCTCCTTGTCGTCGCTGACCGTCGAGCCGGCGATCGCGTCCCTCAGGCCGACGACCGCCACGACGTTCCCCGCGTCGATCTCCTCGACGGGGATCCGGTCGGGGCCGACGATCATCGCGACCGTCTGCGCGCGCTGGGACTTCGGCATCCCGGAGGTCCAGAGCTCCTGGCCGCGGCTGATCTTACCGGAGAAGAGCCGCCCTGCGGCGACCTCGCCCGCCTGCGGGTCGACGATGATCTTCGTGACCATGAACCCGACCGGGCCGTTCTCCGCGACGCCGAGCATCGCCTTCCCGACCGCGCTCTCGAGGTCTCCCTTCCAGATCACCGGGATCCGGATCTTCTGGGCCTCGAGCGGGTTCGGGAGGTGCTTGATCACCATGGTCAGGACGATCTGGTGGAGCGGCGCCTTCTTCGAGAGCTCCTTCATCGTCCCCTCCTGGCAGTGCTTGTACACGTCCGCGAACTTGATCCCGGTCCTCTTCATGAACGGGACGGAGATCGCCCACTTGTGGAACGCGCTCCCGAACGCGACGGTCCCCGTCTCGACGTTCAGGGACCATGTCTCCTTGAGCTCGTCGGGGAGGAGCTTCAGGATCCGGGCGTTCACGTCCGTGATGATCTTCGTCAACCGCTGCTGCATCTGCTCGGGCGTGATCTTGAGCTCGTTCACGAGCCGGTCGACCTTGTTGATGAAGAGGACGGGCTTCACGCGCTCCTTGAGCGCCTGCCGGATGACGGTCTCCGTCTGGGGCATGACGCCCTCGACCGCGTCGACGAGGATGATCACGCCGTCGATCGCGCGCATCGCGCGCGTGACGTCCCCGCCGAAGTCCACGTGGCCGGGCGTGTCGATCAGGTTGATCAAGTACTGGTCGCCCTCGTGGTCGTGGACCATGGAGGCGATCGCCGCGTTGATCGTGATCCCCCGGGCCTGCTCCTGCTCGTCGAAGTCCATGAAGAGCTGCTGGCCCGCGAGCTCCTCGGAGATCATCCCCGCGCCCGCGATGAGGGAGTCGCTGAGGGTGGTGTTATGGACGAAGAGGCCTTCCGCAACGAAGTTCTGGGGTCCCGGAACCGAGAAGTCGTAGACCCACTCCGCCTCGGAGCGGCGAACCTCCTTGACCTCAACGAATGCGAGATCATCGCTCAACATGGCATCCACAGATGAGAGGTCCACCTCGGCCATGCTCAGCAGGGAACGTGCCGACGGCCTCTGTCCTGCGGTCATGTAGAACCGGCTCTTCCAATCGTTCGGCGCGAGCCTCCGCCAGTCCACGGGCAGCAGGTCAACGACGTAGGACGTGCTCGCCTTGCCTTCGAGCAGGCGCTGTCGCGCGGCCTTCTCCGCGTCGCTGAAGAGCGGCATCCGCTCCAGGTTTTTCTTTCCGGAGACATAGAGCGTGTTCTTCGCTCTCCGGCGCTGCAGGATCGCGCGGACACCGAACCGAAGAAGGAGAAGCTGGAGACCGTCAAGGAACTCCTCCGACACGCTCGTAGCCGACACCGCGGATCGAGCTTTTTCGACGGTGCCATCCGCGTCGAAATAGCCTTGCACGAAGGCCGCAGCGAGCGGCAGCGGGACCGTGTAGAGCAGGTCGGGCAACCGAATGGACCACGCTTTCCTTCGTTCTGGATAGCCAAAGACCGTCTGGAGGAGTCGCATGAACGCGGTGGAACCGGGATTGAGACGGGCGACCCGCGCAGGATAGCGGGCGATCGTCGCGCGGGACGTGAGACGGTTCAGAATATCGCGCGCACGGCCGATCATCTCACTGTCGTTCATGTGGATCCGGGCGAGTCCGTCTCCGTCCCCGTACAGGAGGCCGAGCAGCCAGAAAAAACCCTCAAGTTCGTCGCGATGCGGCAGTCGAATCCTGTGGGAGGTACGCCTCCTTGGGCCGGATCCTCGGACGGAAACGGCCTCAATCTCCTCATACAGATGCGAGGAAACTCGGCGAGCCCCGCTCTTCAACAGGTCTCTCCCACTTAGAGGGCCAATGCACTCGTGAGAATCTCCGGCAGGTTGAGCGATGTGGAATAAGAACCTCGGATCGGATGCGAGCCTTTGGAGGATCGCCGTTTCCAAATCAGTCCAGTCCCTTTCGTCATCACGTGAAGGGAGTCGCCGCGGAACGGCCAAGAAGTCCCCCTTCGACAGACTTCGGGCCTCCTGAAATGCCAGCCCGCTTTGGTTGGCAACGACATACCGGTGCTCCGGCGTTGTTCGGATGCGACGGCCGTCCCTGGTCTCGATCGCCACGAGGGGCTCTGTCGCCCGGAGCCGCCACGCATGGGTGATCTGGGCAAAGCTCGTGCTCCCCGATCGAAGGTCCAGCGATCGCGTCCAGAGCGAGTCCTCTCGAACATCTCGCACGTCGGCGCCATAGGGATTCGGTACGGCCGGTCGATCCGCGAACCTGCGCCAGAGGTCTTCGGCTCGAATCCACTGGCCGTTCACCCACACCCGCGTTTCAGGCGCATTGCACTTTCCATGATCGATGTGGGCCGCGGTCCCGATGTTCCGGATCTTCTCCTTCTTGTGGACGAGGAATTGGGCCTTCTTGATGTTGTCTTCCTTTCGTCCCATGGCGTGTCACCCGGCGAGGAATCCTATGGAGTTTGAGGCCACAGAGCGGCGCCTAATTAAACCTTCGTTCCAGGAGCTGGAGAATGGTCAACGCGCGGAGCCCGCGACCCGCTCGAGCTCCTCTTTCTTCGCGACCGCGGAGCTCTGCATGTCCCCCTTCGCCGCGAGGAGGATCTCGTCCGCGAGGCACTCCTCGACGGGCTTCTTGTTCTTGAACGTCGCCGCGACGGCGCCCTGGGTGATCCCGCGGAGCGCCATGTCGAGCCGCCGCTGCGGGGAGACGTCCACGGCCCGGGGCACGCTGATGCCGCCGAACCGGAGGCGGGTGACCTCCTCGCGCGGCGCGGCCTTCTCGAGCGCGTCGACGAGGACCTGGACGGGGTTCTTCCCGGCGGCCTTCTTCTCGATGATCTGAAGGCGCTGCGCACGACGCGGTACGACTTCGCCTTCTTCCCGGTGAAGACCTCCGTGCGCATCATGCCGTTGATCAGGCGCTCGACGACGTTCGTCTTCGCCTTGCCGAACGGCTTCGCGGCCCAGCGGCCGCCCGTGTGCGGGATCACGATCGGGGAGAGGTTGATGTACTTCGCGAGGCCCGCGTCGTGGACGACGACCTCGCTCAGGTCGTATCTCTCGAACAGCTTCATCTCATAGACGGGCCGCTTCTTCGGCTTCTTCTTCGGCTTCTCCTCTGCGGGGGCCTCAGGCGCGATTTCCGCAGGGAGGGCGGGCACGGGCTCGGGGGCGGGGAGTGCCTCCGTCGGCGTAGATGGCGCCGTCGGGGTCCCGGGTGCAGGCGCCTCCGGGATGTCAGGCTTCTTCTCCGGCTCCATTGTCCTCACCGCACCGGCTTCTCCTTCCGCCCGCGAACGAGCTCGTCGAGGGAGACGTTGTTCACCTGGATGACCTTGTACCGGACGCCGGGGATGTCCCCGTACGACCGGCCCATGCGGCCGCCGATCCCCTCGACGAGGACCTCGTCGTGCTCGTCGATGAAGTTGATCGCACCGTCGCCGACGGCGAACGCGGTGATCTGACGGCCGTTCTTGATCAGCTGGACCTTCACGCACTTCCGGAGCGCGGAGTTCGGCTGCTTCGCCTCGATCGCGACCTTCTCGAGCACGATCCCCCGACCCTGCGCGGCACCCTCGAGGGGGTCCGATTTCTCCTTGAGGTGCTGCACGCGGCGCTTGTAGTACCGGT
>MGVZ01000034.1 GCA_001800745.1 Euryarchaeota archaeon RBG_16_67_27 | reverse complement strand
GCCCTGGGTGATGATGGTCGGTCTCCTTCGGACCCGGCGTCCGACCGTCGTTGCGTGGCGCGGCCGGAGATATGACGTCCGGGACCCGATGAACGTGCGTCTTCTCGGCAGCCCCGATTGACTACGTGCGCGCGGAGGACTCCCCTCGGAGCCGCTCCTGGAACTTCGCGAGCTCGCTGAGGATCGCGTTCCGGCGCTCGCTCCGGCGGAGGGTGCGGAGCATCGACACTGCGGGAGGGAGGGCCGCCAGGAGGAGCGCCGCGACCGTGATCGGCGTCGTGACTTCGATGCCGGCGCCCGTGGCGGCGAGGAGCGCGACACCGACGATGACCGGGGGGAGGAAGAACGCGAGGAAGACGCCCGCGATGGAGGCGAGGGGCTCCCGCGCCCTCGCCTGGAGGTCGAGCACCTCCGCATCCGTGAACCGCTTCGCGGTCGTGACCATGGGCTGTCCGTTGCGGGCGTAGCGGTCCCGGATCACGGCCATCGCGTCGAGGAAGGCGGGGGACTCCGCCCGGAACGTCCGGATCGTTCCCGGGGTGAACCGCACGAGCCTCCGACGCCCGTCGTTCGTCTCGATGCCGATCCCGACGTGCACGAGGGTGCCGGCGGAGGACGCGAACGGGGACATGAACGATCCCGCGACCTCGTAGCTCGCCGGGTAGACGTCGCGGACCACGGACCAGGGTACGTGGCGCGGCTCGCCGAGAACACGCCTCCAGAGGGGGAGGGACACATCGATCCCGTTCTCGAACACGAACGTCGGGCTCGGCTTGAACGCGAGGACGACCGCGAGCGCGACGACGATCGGGAGGAAACAGGCGCCGTCGAGAGGCCACATTCCCGAGGGCGCTGCGGCGAGCGGCCCGAGCCCGAACGTGACCGCGGCGAGGACGAGGAGGACCGCGACGGACATCGGGTTCGCGGGGATCGGCCTGTATGCGTAGAGGAGGGGGCCGCGGTCCAGGGAATCCATCGTGCCTCGCAACGCGCCGCGCCTCTTAGGGATGATGTCCCACGGCCGTCGGGTTGGCTGGAGCGGGTGCAAACCCTTTTCCCCGTGTCACGATACCATCCCCCGGATGCTCGCCCTCGGTATCGAAGGGACCGCGCACACCGTCGGGGTGGGGATCGTCGACGGCTCGTGCCGCGTCCTGGCGAACGTCTACGGCATGATCAAGCCGGAGAAGGGGGGCATCCATCCGAGGGAGGCCGCGAACCACCACGCGGAGGCCGTCGTGCCCCTCCTCCAGAAGGCGCTCGACGTCGCAGGTATCGGCCCCGACGCGGTCGACATCATCGCGTTCTCCCAGGGCCCCGGGCTCGGCCCGTGCCTGCGCACGGTCGCGACCGCGGCGCGGGCGCTCGCGCTCACCCTGCGCGTGCCGATCGTCGGCGTGAACCATTGCGTGGCGCACCTCGAGATCGGCCGGGGCACGACGGAGTGCGAGGACCCCGCGCTCCTCTACGTGAGCGGCGGGAACACCCAGGTCATCGCGTTCTCGCGAGGGCGGTACCGCGTGTTCGGGGAGACCCTCGACATCGGGATCGGGAACATGCTCGACAAGTTCGGCCGGGAGGTCGGCCTGCCGTTTCCGTCGGGTCCGATCCTCGAGAAGCTCGCCCGCGACGGCTCGATCCTCTTGCCCCTGCCGTACAGCGTGAAGGGGATGGACGTCGCGTTCAGCGGGATGTTCACCGCGGCCCTCGGCCTCCGTCGGGACGGCGCGCGACTCGAGGAGCTCGCGTTCTCGATCCAGGAGGTCGCCTTCGCAATGCTCACGGAGGTCACGGAGCGCGCGATGGCCCACATCGGGAAGGACGAGGTCCTCCTCGGCGGCGGCGTCGCGCGGAACCGCCGGCTCCAGGAGATGGTGGGCCGGATGGCGTCGGACCGGGGCGCGAGGATGTTCGTGCCTCCTGGGGACCTGTGCATCGACAACGGCGCGATGATCGCGTGGACGGGGCTCGAGATGCACCGCGCGGGGGTGCGGATGTCGCTCGACGACACCGTGGTCGACCAGAGGTTCCGCACGGACGAGGTTGCGGTCACATGGCGATGACGACGTGGGTCCTCCGGGGGATCGAGGAGGGCGATGCGCCCGCGATTCTCCTCCTCGCGCGGTCTCTGGACAAGTGGTTCAACCAGGAGGGGCTGGAGAAGATGAGCCGGGATCTCGTGAGCCACGGAGGGTTCGTCGCCGTCCGCGAGGACCGTGTGCTCGGGTTCGTCACGTGGGCGCCCTCCGACGACGAGACGGCGAACCTCACGTGGATGGGCGTCGCGGAGGACCTCCAGCGCACGGGGATCGGGCGGGCGCTCGTCAAGGCGCTCGTACGGGGCCTGCGGGCGCGTGGCGTCCATACCCTCGAGGTGTCCACGGTCGCGGACTCCGTGGATTACGAACCATACGCACAGACCCGGCACTTCTACCGGGCGATGGGGTTCGTCGACCACCGCGTCGACCCGAAGTACTACGGTACGGGGGACGACCGGTACGACCGTCTCGTGCTCCGTCTCGCGCTCCCTGAGATGGACCCGAGGTCCGGATGAGGGGACGGCTCCTCTCCGGTGCAGTGCGCACCTCACGCGCGCTTCGCGATCGCCTCGACGCCGTCCCCGCGGTCGAAGCGGTGGCCGAGCGCCTCGAGGGTCGCCTCGATTCCCGTGAAGCACGCGGCAAGGTCCCCGAAGGTGCAGATCCCCATCGTGCCGATCCGGAAGATCTTCCCCTTGAGGGGTCCCTGGCCGCCGGCGAGGATCACCCGGTGCGCCTCACGCAGAACCTTCCGGAACTTCGCGTCGTCGATTCCCGGCGGATACCGGATTGCCGTGACGGTGTTCGAGGCATACTTCGAGTCGGGGTAGATCGCGAGGTCGATCTCCTCGACCGCGGCCCGCGCGGCATCCGCGAGGCGACGCGTGCGCTCGATGCGGGTCTCGAGCCCCTCGTCCTTGAGCATCCGCAGGGCCTCGCGGAGCGCGAGGAACAGAGGGATCGCGGGAGTATACGGGGTGTCCTGTTTGTTGAGTCCGTCGACGTGAGCCTTGAGGCTCGTGTAGAACGAGGTCTCCTCGTGGAGGGACTCCGCCGCGCGCTTCGAGAGCGCGACCGCGCTCAGGCCCGCGGGCGCCGCGATGCACTTCTGCGAGCCGACGACCATCGCGTCGACCCCCCACACGTCGAAGCGGTTCTCGAGGCCGCCCACGGCGGTGATCCCGTCCACGAGGAAGAGGGCGTCCCGCTCCTTCACGACCTTCGCGATGTCCGCGATCGGGTTCGTCAGGCCCGTGGAGGTCTCGTTCCAGCAGAGGGTCACGGCAGCGTAGTCCTCTTTGTCCATCGCCTCCGCGACCTTCGCAGGGTCCACGGCCTTCCCCCATTCCGATGCGAGACCCGTCGGGGTGGCGAAGACTCTGCACAGGTCGTGGAACCGCTCGCTGAACTTCCCGTTCACGAGGTTGAGGACCTTGTCCGGCTTCCGGAGGAGCCCGGACACCGCGGCCTCGAGCCCCGCGGTCCCGGAGCCGGAGAGAATCGCGACCTCGCCCTGCGTCCCGAACAGGTACTGGACGAGGCCCTTGAGGTCCGTGAGGATCTCTTTGAACTCGGGCCCGCGGTGGTTCAGCGCCGGCACGGACATCGCCCGGAGCACGCGGGGATGCATCTTCACGGGACCCGCGAGCATGAACACGGTGTCTTCCGCATCGGTCATCGGGGTGCGCGAAGGGCAGCCGCCCGATAAACGATTCGTCGGGTCTCGACCGAGAGATCGTTGTCCGTTCCCCGCGCCGAACGCGTAGGAGGTTCCACGGGAAGCGGCGTTCCTTCCTGTGAGAACGTCCCAGCAACGCTTATATATTTCACAGGGGTTTCGGCCCGACAAGCGTCGGTCGAACGAGGTCATTTCGACCTACGCAGGCTGACCGGTGACCATGGAGACGGACTCGGAGAAGATCACACTCCGCCTCCCGCAGCGGTACCTGAAGGCGTTGGACTTCCTCGTGGACGTCGACGACTTCCCGAGCCGCTCGGAGGCCGTGCGCGCGGCGATCCGTGACTTCGTGTACGCGCGCGTCGAACTCGTCACGGACAAGCTCAAGAAGATCGAGGAAGCGGAACGCACCATGGCCTCCATGGACGCGTTCAAGCGGGAATACATGCAGAAGTAGCCGAAGAAGGGATGGGATGCCGCCGGAGGGGTGACCGGGCCGCGTTCCGACGTCACGATTACCTCCCCCCCAACTGGGTGGCCATCGAGCCACCCTCTTTTATTTTTGCCCTGGCAATCACGCGCGATATTCATCGGTGATAGGCGTCCCGCCACGGTCTTGACCTCGGGCCGTCGTGCGCCGCGCGATGGCGACGATCGCGGCGTCCTCCGGTCTCGCGGATCCCGTCCGCGCGCGCGTCGGCACGTTCCTGTGGCTCTCGAGCGGTATGTTCGGGGTCGCGGCGCTCACCCTCGCGGCAAGCGGCTACGTCGGGCTCGGCTCCCTGCAGCACGCGGGGACGAACTTCGTCGCCGGCCTGGTCGCCGCGGGCCTCTTCGGCCTCGTCTCCCTCCTGAAGTTCGGGCCGTCGTCCGCGTGACCTTGGCCGGGGTCAGCCGGACGCGTGCCCAACGTTTATCTTCGCACGCCCGTTTCTGCGCACCATGGAGTCGCAGGCGGTCTTCCGGGCCGCGATGGTCCTCACGATCCCCGCGCTCCTCGCCTTGATCCTCCTGACCCCGGGCCTGATCGGCCGCCCCCCTCCGGAGATCACGTCCCTCCCCCTCCTCGTCATCGGCATGTCCATCGACGAGCGGTGGATCGTCCTCGACGTGAGCGGCGCCTTCCAGGCGTACATGTACGAGGCGATCAGCCTGAGCGTCGTGACGGAGCCGGAACCGGACATCAACGCGTCCGGCGCGGAGAACTTCACGTACGATGTGCATCTCCGCGTCCCCGTGAACCTCACGCTCACGTACGTCGTGCACGCGTGGGTCCTCGACCGGACGGATAGCTACTTCGAGGTGAACGTGACGATGAGCGTCCTCGAGAACCCGAGCGGGGATCTCTACATGGCGTTCGGCATGATCGACGATCCGAGCCCGACGACGATCGTCCGCGTGCCCCCGGACGACCTGCGGGTGCCCGTGACGAGGAAGGGAACGATATGAGGATCTCCCGCTGGGCGCTCCTCTGGTTCCTCACCGTCGGGGTCCTCGTCGTGATCGAGCTCGGCATCCTGACGAACGTGATCACCCCGGGGAACCTGATCGGCTTCTTCGTCGCCTTCGTCTTCGCCCTCGTCGTGATCAGCGTCCTCGCGATCGTAGGCGCGGTGTTCGTCGGCATGTTCGTGAGCCACCGGATCCTTTCGACCCAGGGCTTCACGCCGTTCGAGCAGGAGATGCTCCGGATGCGCCAGGAGGTCCGGGACATCAAGGAGCGCCTCGACGAGATCGCGGCCCGGGTGAACGCGGACCCGAAGCGGAAGCCTTAGGCGAGCCGCTCCGGACACGCCGCCCGCCGAGAGCAGTGGACGCATTTCCCCGGCCGGTTGTGGTTCCGGTGCGCTTCGCCCCGCGCCGCGGCCGCGCGCATCTCCTGGAGCTTGCCGAGGAGCAGCCGCTTGAGGTCCTCGTTGTACTCGATCTCGTGGCTCGTCCCCTCGTACCGGATCACGCCGTGCGGGGGCGCCTTCCCGTACTCCTCCTCCATGAGGAGGCAGTACGCGGAGACCTGGAGGATGTGGGAGAAGAGGGGTCCTCGGGGCGTCCGCCCGGTCTTCATCTCGACGGGGATGTGATGGTCGCCCTCCACGAGAATCGCGTCCGGGCGGCCGGAGAGGCCGTGTCGCTGCGACACGAACAGCTTGGGCTTCCCTCGCTCCCGGTCGACGTACGCCAGCTCCCCGCGGACGCCGTACTTCGCGCGGGTCGCCCGGGCGATCTCGGCCCCTCGAAGGGACCGGTACAGGAAGAGGCTCGCACCGATGAGCCACGCGAGGGCGAGCGCCTCGAGGCCCTGCGCGAGGCTCGCGATCTGGGACCCCGGGAAGGAGACCGCAGCGAACGCGACGACGGAGGCCGCGATCGCGGACGCCACGAGGACGCGCTCGGACAGGTGGCGCTCGTCGGGGGTCGCGAGCGTCTCCGCGCGGTACAGGAAGAACACGGCCGCGAGGAGCCAGATCAGCGCGACCGCGGCCAGGGTCTCGGACACCTGCGCCGTGCGCCCGAGGATGAACGTGAGGCCGAACGTCGCGACGATCGTCGCCGCGACCGCGAAGTACAGGATCCCGGTCTCCGCCTCGTGGGAGCGGGTCTCATGGACGTCGATCCCCTGGAGTTCCTCGGACGCCTCCGCGTGCCGAGCCTCGCCCATCGCCAGCTCCTCCCCCTCCTCCGGTGCCTGGCCCCGGCTCAGCCACCAGCTCAGAGGGCAGTACCCGAACTTCTCGACGTCCGCGGCGGAGATCGGTTCGCCTGCGGCCACGCGCGCTCAACGGACGTCCGGACCTTAGACCTTTGGGGGCGTGTCTCAGGAAGCGGAGCGACGCGGCCGCGCCGATGGCGGTGATCGCGTAGAGCGCGGCGAGGACCGCGGGATCCTCGATCCGGAACGGCGAGGGGGCTCCCGCCCAGTCCGCCTCGAGCGCCGTGGCGAACCTCGCGGCGATCGTGGGATCCTCGAGGATGAGCCCGACCTCCCGGTTTTCCGTCGCGGAGGCGTGGACCCAGTTCAGGCTCCCGACGAACATGCGCCGGCCGTCCACGAGGATGCCCTTGTTGTGCACCCGGTCGATCCGGCCGTGGGGTCCGACCAGGCGGGCCTCGACATCGAGCCCCTCGAGGGCCGCCCGGGCGTTGATCCTCCCGACGACCTCGTCGTTGTCCCCCGCGTCGCCCTCCGTGCTCCATGCGCTGCCGTCGAGGAGGAAGCGCACGTGTGCCCCGCGTCGGGCCGCGTCGAACGCGGCCTCCAGGTACGGGCTCGGCGTCCCCCGCCAGAGGTCATCGAGGTACAGCGCCTCCACCCACACCGAATCGCGGGCGGAGGCGAGGAGCCCGAGGACCGCATCTTCGTCGAGCGACGTGTCGGGGCCCACCACGAGACGCGCGAGGCGGGGCGTCGCCATCGGTCCGGGCGTCCACGACGAGGTCGGGAGTGGGGGACCGATCCCTCCCGTCCCCGGGTCCACGCGGATGGAGTCCCTCCGCCGGGGGTCGAAATCCGCGTCGAACACCTCGCGGAGCTGTCGAGCGATCGTCGGGTCCTCCAGGACGACGGTCCACCCGCGGTTCCCGTCGTCCCCCGCGGCGGGGAACCCCGCGTTCCCGAAGTTCTCGGAACTCACGACGACGCGGGCTTCGTCGATCACCGCGTACTTCGCGTGCAGGTACCGGTATCGCTTCACGACGTCGTCCCCGCCCAGGAGCCACCGCACGGACGCGCCCGCGGATGCGAGGCCCATGGCGATCCGACGACCGTCGTCGCTCGCTCCACCCGCAGGGGAGCCGTCGAGAAGGAGGCGCACCCGCACCCCTCGCCGGGCCGCGTCGGCGAACGTCGCCGCGATCGCGTCGCTCGTGAGGGTGTACACGGACGCCTCGAGCGTCGCCGTTGCGGAGCCGAGCGCAGACAGGAGGACGTCCCGACCGTCGTCCGGGGAGACGGCCACCGCGGCGGCCCCCGCCGTGAGCACGGCGTCGAACGCGAACTGTGACTGGCCGAGCCGATGGTCCCGCACGCCGTCCCAGTCGATCGCGGTGTCCGTGTCCGTCGTCGCCCCTCCGAGGCTCCCGCGGACGGCCACCTCCCCGCGTCCCAGGTCCCGCGCGGGCGGCCCGGTCCATCCTGGCCCCGCGTAGCCGGCGTCGCTCTGGACGTACGCGTCGAGGACATCCCCCGTGGGGGAAAGGAGGAGCACCTCGTCGCCCGCATCCGCGAGCCGGAGCGCACCGCCCTCCATGCGAGGCGCCTCGCCACTTCCGTATGTGAATGAAGCGCCCTCGAGGGTGTCCTCCGCGTACGCCGTCGCGTTCTTCGTCGCGACGACGCGGCCGCCCGCAGGGATCGACGCGCCCGCAGGGAACGCCGCGGATGCCTCGAGGTCCGTCAACGTCCACCCGGCGATATCGACCGCGTCGGTCCCGAGGTTCGCGATCTCAACGAACTCGTCGTCCCGCACCGCGTCCGCATAGACGCGGACGATCTTCACCTCGGACCCGCCCTCCCAGGAAAAAGGTGAGGACGTCGGCGCGGGATTCCGTGCCCGCGACCCGACGTCCGGTGGGAGGGGGGTCGGCGCGGCGAGGAGCCACGTCACGGCAACGACCGCCAAGACGACTCCTGCGCCGCGCATGCCCCGGAAGCCGCGTGTGTTCGGGTGAAGTCGCCGCCTACACGCACGCTACGTCCATCGGAGCCCGGGCCTGATCAGCGGAGGCCTCGGACGAGGTCTCGGAGCGCCTTCTCCGGGTCCTTCGCTTTCACGACGCCCGACGCGAGCAGGACGCCCACGGTCCCGAGCTCGAGGGCTTTCCGGACGTCCTTTGAAGTCTTCACGCCCGCGCCGCAGAGGACGCGGACCTTCGGGTTCGCCGCGCGGATCCGCTCGACGGCACCCGCCACGATCTCCGGCTTCGCGGTCGTCACGCTCACGTCCCCCCCGATGAGCTCGGGAGGCTCGATCGCGATGAGGTCCGGGGAGATCCGCGCGAGGGCCTCCGCCTCCGCGATCGTGTCCGCGCACGCGATGACCTCAAGGCCGAGCTCGCGGCAGCGCGGGAGGATCGCGCGAACGTTCTTGTTGGGGACCTTGCGCTCGCTGTGGTTGATCAGCGTGCCCGCGGCGCCCGCCTCGAGGAGCGCCTCCGGGGAGACCCAGCCCGTGTGCGCGCCCGCAGGGACGGCGTCGACGTGCTGCCCGAACACGGGCACGCGGACGAGCTTCGCGATGTGCGCGAGGTCCGGCGCCGGAGGCGCGATCGCGATCGACGCGCCCGTGTCCTCCGCGACGTCCGCGCAGAGTTTCGCTAGGTTCCAGCCGCGCCTTCCCAGGACCTCTGGATAGACCTTGAAGTTCACAACGATGGCCGGCGTGCGCATCCGCCGCGGCAACGCAAAGCCACCACAAATAGCCTTGGCCGCGCGAAGGAGTGGAAGTCGATCGGGCTTGCATCAATCTCGAGCGATCGTTACCCTCGTTCAAGGGTAACACGTCGAAACGAAGTGACTCGAGGCCCTCGGTCCCATGAAGTCTCATCTCCCGCGACGCCCCAACTTCAGGGAGTGGAGGGCGCCGACCCCGCTCGCGCGACAGGCTCAGCGCCGAAACTCGACGTCAGGGAGACGGCGGAATGCCTCGTCCCCCGTGAGGAAACGGGCCCCAACCCGGCGTGCCGCGGTGTATCCGATCGCGTCCGCGTACGACAGCGCGGGACGTCTTGCCTTGAGCGCCATCGCCTCGAACAACCACTCGTCGTCTGGATCGACGGCG
>MGVZ01000033.1:22856-24930 GCA_001800745.1 Euryarchaeota archaeon RBG_16_67_27 | reverse complement strand
TCTCCCTGCGCGCGGCCTCAAGCGATTTGGCCTGCGGGCTCCACGATGCGAGCGGGGGAACGTTCGTCTCTCCTAGCAGGGACGATGTACCGCCGCCCGCTCTGCGTGAGGACAACATGCTCCCCCACCAAGACGTTTTTCGTTCGCTCCCTCTCCGTCTCGACAAGTCGGAGATCGGACCCCCGACCCGTCGGCGCACACCTGTCCGTCCCAATGCTTTCATCTCTCCATGCCTCCGTCCTACGTCGCACATTGAAGAAGGAAACCTCATCGAGGACTCCGCCCATCTCGGAATCAAAGTAGATTAACGGTCGGACGAGCCCAACGATGGAGACGATGCCGCGATCTCTCCCCAAGGGACGCGTTAGAACGTATCCGTAGCAACCGGGACACTCACGGCGAAACTCTCTGCGTGCGTGGCCGTTCTCGCGCGGCCACAAGTTCACCCCTCCGAAAAAAAAGATGAGCCGGCGGGCACGCCGGCCGCCGGGCTCGGGTATGTCTCTGTGGAGGGATGGCCGAGCTTCGCTCGGCACTTGAGCGCGAGGATGTCCACGATCTCCGATTGCCCGATCTCACCATCGAGCGCGAGCGTCATCGAACCCCCACGGACCGCGCCCCATCGCAGACGGACGCCGTGCTGACGGGCGGCATCGAGTAGGCTTTCGACAAGTACGCCGGCGATAGGCGAGTCAATATCGAGCTGAAAGAGAACCGTCCCGCCGTTGGCCATCCTGGGCACCGCCCAGGGTATGGCATAGTGGGGTATATGATATGGTAGGGTATATCCCAAGCGGTACAAATCCGGCGTATACTATGCCATATCGGAAGCCCGTGCAACGCATCGCCACGATCTTCAGCGACGAGCAGTTCCAGAGGATCAAAGAGTACGCGAAGCGAAAGAAGCTCTCCATGTACGCCTTGGCGAAGAAAGCGATTCTTGAGTTCCTAGAGAGACATCCCTGAGGTTTGCCGCCTGTCGGGTGAGAATCCAATGGGTGATCAGACGCCCTGCCCGACAGGTATCGGCCCTAGGACAGCTCCTTCGCTTCCCGGTCTTTCGCGTCGACCGCATCGCGGATTTGCTTCGGCATCGTATCGATGATCTCCCGAAACATCTTCATGATATCGCGCCGCTCCGTTTCGAGCTGCTCGACCTTCGCGGTCAGGTCGATGACGTCCTTGCGAGTCTGGAACGTCATCGACACGGGCAGCGCCGGGACGGCACGGAGTTCGACGGGCTTCGGGGTCTCGATGGTCATCTCAAGCCCCGAGTAGTGACTGTACCGATTCGCCATCGGCGTCACCGGGATTCCCCAGAACCAAGTGCAGATCGTCCCCAGGTCCGCCTCGTGGCAGGCGAACGCCAAGCTGATCCTGGAGTGCCGCCACCAATGGGCATTGACCTGCTTCGTGATCCCGGCCTTCTTCGCCAACGCGTGCAGGAGTGCGTTGATCGTCCCGTCGCTGACGTGCGTATCGACGTTCTCCGTCGACGTGAAGAGATATGCATCCGCATTCGACCCGAACGGATGGGCATCGAGCCATGCGTCGAGATGCCGCTTCCACACGCTCTCGATCTTGGGGCTGTAGCGTTCCTGGCCGCGCGCCTTGCTCTTCCCGAAGAACATTTGATAGCCGCCATTCACGCGGTTGACGTCCCGGATCTTCAACGTCAGGATCTCGTTGATGCGCGCTCCGCCCGCGTATAGAACCGCGAGGATCGCGCGGTCGCGCAGGCTGTCGGCCGCCGCGATCATCGACGCCGCATCATCCGGCATGATGATCGTCTCGAACGCGGCCCGGCGCTCCTTCCTCTTCCTGAACTTGGGGAGCGCACGCAGTAGGTCGTCTCGTTCGTTCGCGTTGTAGAACATACGGAGGACGGCACGGTAGACGCCCGCTCTGCCGCGCACGATGTCGATATCGAACCGCTTGACTTCCGCCGAGCTGAGGTCAAGAAGCGGCTTGTCCGCCAGACTCCTAAGCGTGCCGACGAACGAGGCATATTGCATCAGCGTTTCGTCGCTCGTCCCGTTCTCCTTGTAGAACCGGGCGAAGACATCGAACCCCG
>MGVZ01000033.1:15085-22815 GCA_001800745.1 Euryarchaeota archaeon RBG_16_67_27 | reverse complement strand
GGGGGCTGGGGAGGCCACGATCGCTTCCGGTCCGCCGTCAAACGACGGTCGGCAGTAATATAGTTTTACATCCCGCCGGAGGGACGGGCGGGATTCCCGACGGGGACGCGGCGGCGGGAACCCTTTTCTTTCGCCTCCGTATTGCCCGATCCGTGAGCCGATGAAGGCCATCCCGGACCTCCCGGGCCACCCGAAGCCCCTGGGGCCGTACAGCCAGTGCGTCGTCGCGAACGGCTTCGTCTTCATCTCCGCCCAGACGCCGCTCGCCCCCGGGGCGAAGGCGGGGGAGTGGGCCGCGCCCGACGTCGCGGGCCAGACGCGGCAGTGCATCGCGAACATCGCGGCGATCCTCGCAGAGCTCGGGCTCGGCATCGACGCCGTGGTCAAGACGACCGTGTTCCTCGCGGACCCGCACGACTTCGCGGCGATGAACGAGGCGTACCGGGAGTCGTTCGCCGAGGATCCGCCCGCGCGGTCCCCCGCGAAGCTCGGGATCGAGAGCCCGGGGCTCAAGGTCGCGATCGAGGCGACCGCCGCCTACGAGCCGCGGCACGATGCGTAGCCGGCACGGTCCGCGGGGCCGTGCCGACATCACGGGACGCGGGTACAGGGAGCGTGCGTGCACGGGGAGGTCGGAAGCGCCCGGCCGCTGTTACCACCGTACGGTGGTAACGCGCAGCTCGGCTGTGGCCTCGTCGTGCGCCGGATCCGGAACCGCCGCTACCTCTACTTCTGGGCGTACGCGCGGACCCCGTCGGGGAGCCGGCGCCGGTGGACGTACGTCGGGCCTGTCGGGAGGCCCGGCACCCACCGAAAGGCCGCAGACCTGCTCCTCGAATACCACGTGAAGCTGCGGCGCGAGGTCGAGCGACGGATCGCTCGCCTCCTCACCGCGCATGCGGCGTTCGGCTGATCACAGGGACATCCGCGCGAGGGTCTTCGTCGCCTTCACGCCCTCGATCGCGCGGATCTTCGACACGACGACGGCGCCGATCGCCTCGTACGTGTCCGCCTCGACCTTGGCGATGAGGTCGTAGTCCCCGAACAGGGGATACAGCTCCGCGATCTCGTCGATCTTCAGCAGCCTCTCGTAGACGTCCTTCTCCCGCTTCGGCTCGATGTCCACGAGGACGAACCCGATCGGCGTGAGGGCACCCGTCGCGCGGTAGAACCGTTCCCTAGATAAGCGTATCGAACTCGGATTCGGCTCCTGTCACGAGACGCGTGATTCGCACGTCCGATTCCCAGGAAAAAAGGATGAAATAGCCTGGGAGGAAATCGTCGCCGCACGCACCGAAGGGGAAGCGTTACCGACGATCCTCCCACGTTCCCCGTGGAGACCCTTCGCCACTGGTACGTGACCCCGTTCGGAGGCACGTCGCCGGATCTCGGCCTCTCCCAGGTCGGCATCCTCCGGGACGCGCTGGAGCTCAACACGCGACTCGACCCGACCGTCGACCGGGTGCGGGTGAGCGTCGTCGGGCACGGGCGGCTTCGGCCGCTCCTCATGGACCGGTTCTTCGAGGTCGTCGCGCTCGACGAGACGCACCCGGATGCGCTCAAGCACTCGCCCATGGGCGAGGCGGTGCTGCCCGAGGCCGACGCGGCCCTCCGCCGGGAGGACGCCCCGCGGCCCGGGGACGAGGTCCTCCTGAACGGGGTGTGGAGCGCCCGGGTGGGGACGCTCCCGGATCCGGGGGTTGTCATGCGCGCGATCCTCGACCTCCTCCGGCGCGGGTC
The DNA here is from genome assembly GCA_001800745.1 of Euryarchaeota archaeon RBG_16_67_27. GTDB lineage: Archaea > Thermoplasmatota > Thermoplasmata > RBG-16-68-12 > RBG-16-68-12 > RBG-16-68-12. The sequence continues at coordinate 21,075 of MGVZ01000033.1, read as the reverse complement.
GTAGGCCGCCCGAGGGGAGCGCGAACCGTTTATTACCGTCTCCCGCCCTCGGGACGCCGATGCGCATCGGCGTGATCGGCGTGCAGGGGAACGTGACCGAGCACGTCGACGCGGTCGCCCGCGCGATCCGGCAGGCCGGGCGCAAGGGCGAGGCGTTCCCCGTGCGCCGCCGTGAGGATCTCGACCGTTCGGACGGCCTCACGATCCCCGGCGGGGAGAGCACGACGATCTCGAAGCTCCTCGTGAAGCTCGGCCTCTTCGACGAGATCGTGCGCCGGGCGACGGAGGAGCGCATGCCGATCCTCGGGACGTGCGCGGGCTGCATCCTCCTGTCGAAGGAGGCGGGCGCCCAGGCGGAGCGCACCCGAACGCACCTCCTCGGCCTCATGGACATGACCGTGGACCGGAACGCGTTCGGCCGGCAGCGGGAGTCGTTCGAGGCGGACCTCGACGTCGAGGGCCTCGACGCCCCGTTCCACTGCGTGTTCATCCGCGCGCCGGCGATCCTCCGGACCTGGGGCGCGTGCCGGCCGCTCGCGCGGTACGCGGACCGGATCGTCCTCGCGAGGCAGGGGAACCTCATCGGCGCCGCGTTCCACCCGGAGCTCAGCGGCGACCTCCGGATCCACCGGTGGTTCCTCGACCTCTTCTAGAACGCGACGAGCACGAGGGCCCCCGCGGCGATCGCCCCGAACATCGTGATGTACAGCGCGGGCCTGAGGACCGCCATCGTCGCGTTGATCGAGGTCGTGAGCCGCGACGCGGACTGCGGCCCGAAGATCCGGAAGTCCGGGACCTCCGTCGACAGGACGGCGGCCTCCGCCCCGGCGAGGGACGCGACCGCCTCGCGGACCGCCGCCTCCGCCTCCGAAGCGATCGTGTTCCGGTCGAGCGCGGCTCCGACCGCGTTGAAGCCCGTCATCGTCAGGTTCACGGAGTGGTTGTCCGTCGTGAGGACCTCCGACTCCTGGACGATCCCCTCGAGCCGCGCGCGGACCTCGTCGCGGAGCCCCGGGACCATGTTGTTCCCGTCGAACAGCACGTACGCGGTCGTCTGTCCCGCGGCCTCGATCGCGAGCGCCTCGATCCCCCGGGCGCCGATGCCCTGTTCCGGCGCGCAGAAGCCCGCGCGGCGCGCGTAGCCCGCGCGGATCGGCCCACGGGGCGCGGCGAGCGCCGCCTCCGCGGCCGCCCGCGACGCCTCCAATATCTCGTGGCTCTCGTGGGAACCGAAGTGCGTGAGCCCGGTCCCGGGCTCGAGGCAGTTGTGCGCGTCCACGAACACCGCGTCCGCGGCGCCCGCGAGCCTCGCCTCCTGCACGGCCGCGTGACCCGTCGCGCTGTCGACGTCGTCCGTGGGGTTCGGGGCGAACGATGCGACGAGGAGGACCCGGTCCCCGAACGCCTGTGCGAGGAGGTTCGCCTTCCCGCGCGCGATGCGGACGGCCCGACCCGCGTCGGGCTCATACGCCGGGCGATCGAGGAGGGCCCGGACGGCGTCCGCGATCTTGCCGACCTCCTCGGTCGTCGCGGGGTTCTCGTCGTGGGTCGTGGGCCCGTGCGCGACGAGGACGTTCGGCGTGAGGCCGTCGAGCGCCCGCGCGACCTTCGTCGGCAGGTCGCTCCCGGAGACGTAGCCCATCGGGCCCGGGTGGACCCCCGGAGCGAGGAACAGGGCACGGAGGCCCTGGGGGCCGCGGAACGCGACGCCGGCGACGCGCACGCGCGCCCTCACGCTGATCGACTCGAAAAACGCCTCGAGCTCGGACACGCCCGCCTCCTCGACCTCCGTGTAGTGGTCGAGAGTGTGCCGGAGGAGCTTGAGCCCGTCCGTCCCGAACGAGCGCATGAGCGGCCTCTTCGCGATCGCCGCGAAGGCGACCGCGGCGGCGAGGAACACCCCGAGGACGAGGAGGCCGAGCACGGCCTCGAACGGGTCCACCGCGCCGATCAGGGCGAGCGCGGCAAGCCCCAGGCCCGGGTGGAGGACCGCCGCGGGGAACGACCGCGCGTGATCGGAGTTCGACGTGCTCGCGAGGATGACCTGCCGCGTCCAGAGGACCGCGCCGTAGCCGAGGAGGGCGACGCGGTCCAACGGGTAGTCGAACGGGATGCGGGCGAGGACCGCGTACAGGGAGAGGGAGGCGACCGCGACGACCTGAAAACTCCCGAGGACGATGAGGCCGAGGAACGCGAGGAGGGCGGAGCGCCGGAGGTACATCCGGCCGCCGAGCGCTTCCGCGAGGGGCACGGTCCCGGCCGCGGCGACGTACGCCGGGAGGGCGATCGCCGCGAACGCCCAGGCGAACGACGGCACGTCGAGGGCGGGGAACCCGAGGAGGAACGCCTCCATCCCGCTGAAGACGAGGATCGGCAGGACCATCCGCCGCGGGGCCGGCGACATGAAGAGCCGGCGCGCCATGACCGTCGTCTCGGCCTGGCTCTGCGCCGCCGTCTTGACGCGGATCTTCATCGCGCCGCCTTCACCGCCTCGACGATCCTCCGGAGGGCGTCCCCGTCCCGGGCGACCTCGACGATCGTCCCCGTGACGACGACGTCCGCGCCCGCGCGGGCCACCGCGGCCGCGGCCTCCGGCGAACGGATGCCGCCGCCGACGATCACCGGGATGCCGACCGCGTTCTTCACCGCGCGCACGAGGGCAGCGGGCACGGGCTCGGGCGCACCGCTCCCCGCCTCGAGGTACACGAGCTTCATCCCGAGCAGCTCCGCGGCGATCGCGTACTGGATCGCGAGGGTCGGGTTGTTCCTCGGCAACGGGTCCGCCCGGCCGACCTCCCCCGCGCGCATCCCGGGCTCGACGACGAGGTACGCCATCGGGATCGTCTCGAGGCCCCACGCCTTCACGATGCCGGCTCCGATCCGTTGCTCGCCGATGATGAACCGCGGATCCCGGCTGTTCAGGAGGCTCATGAAGTACAGGGCGTCCGCGTGCGGGGACAGGTTCGCGGCGCTCGCGGGGAACAGGATCACGGGGACCTTCGCGCCGCTCTTCACCGCGAGCACGGTCTCGTCGACGCGGACCTGGGTGACGCCCGTCGAGCCGCCGACCATGATCGCGTCCGTCCCCGCGTCCGAGGCTTCCTTCGCGAGGACCCCTGCGTCCTGCGGCGTCTGCTTGTCCGGATCGAGGAGGGTCATGTGGAGGCGGGCCCGCGCGCGCCTCTCGAGGATGTACTCGTGGACGGTCACCGGACACCACCCGCCAGGAACGCGGCCAGGGCGACGATCATCGCGTACTTCGCGACGCGCTGCGCGCGCGATGGCTGTGCGGCCGAGTGAAGAGCGGCGTAGATAAACATTCCGTCCGCCGGGAGGACGAGGAGGGCATACGCGAGGCCGAGGACCTGGAGAGCCCAGGGCACCGAACTCATCGCCACGCCCGCGCCGAACGCCAGGGAAGCGACGAGGCCCGCGCGCCGAGCCCCGATCCGCTGGGGCAGCGTCCTCCGGTCGACGTCGCCGGCGATGTCCTCGATGTCCTTCGTGATCTCGCGACCGAGGGTCGTCGCGGAGGCGAGCGCCGCGAGGACGGCGGACCGGAGCAGGGCGGTCCCGTCGCCTCCGAAGGTCGCGAGGCCCGCGAACAGGAACAGGGACCCGACCAGGTACGCGATCACAACGTTCCCGGACGCGCCCCGCGACTTGAAGCGCTCCTCGTACCCGATCATGACGACCGCGTTGATCCCGACGAGCGCGGCGCACCACGGGTTGACGAACGCGGCGATCCCTGCGGCCGCGAGGAACGCCGCCGCGGCGAACCTCCGGGCCCCACGCGTCGTCAGGCGGCCGGAGGGGAGCGGTCGCTCCGGATGGTTCACGCGGTCCGTCTCGACGTCGTACACGTCATTGAGGGCGTTGCCTCCCGCGGTGAACGCGGCCGCCGCGGCCGCCGCGAGGGCGAGCGGGAGGGAGAGCGGGCCCCACGCCGCCGCGCCGACGGCGACGACCCCGCCGATCCCGACCCCGACGGCGGACATCGCGCAGTTGAGGGGCCGGGAGAGGGCGATGACGCCACCCATGGACGTGCGGGCGTAGGCCCGCACCGATAATAATGGTATTCGGACGGAACCGCGGATCGGCGTGCCGGCAACGCGGGAGCTTATCACCGCTGATTATCAGGAGGGACAATCACAACTCTTTTACACTCGGCCTCCAATCTATTCCCGTCCCACCGGCCTGTGGAGAGTTTCTCCGCGTTAGCTCGGACGGTGGGCGCATGCATGAGGAGTCCCGGGCGATGTCGACGCCAAAACCGAACGGACACGGAATCCTGAAGGCCGCGCGCGCGCGGCACGCGGAGGAGGCGATCGGCCACTCCGAGGGCCTCGTGACCGTGCTCCGGCTCACGCAGACGGACATGCGGCCCGCGGAGGACACCCTGAAAATCGCGAAGGACCTCTTCGCCTCCCAGGAGTACGCGAAGGCGCTCGAGACCGCGCGCAGGGCGGAGGCGATCGCGATCACGCTCGACGAGCGCCACAGCGGCTACCAGAAGTCCGCAAAGGCGCTCCGGTCCTGCATCGAGGAGATTCGCCGCGTCGGACTCCCGACGGAGGCGTTCGAGGCCATCCTCGGCCGCGCGGAGGAGAAGGCCATGGCGGGGATCTGGGAGAACGGCGTGTTCGTGCCGAACTACCTCGAGGCCCGCGTCCTCGTCGAGAAGGCGGAGACGGACGGCCGCGGGATCCTCGAGCATGCGACGGCCGCCTCGAACGCAATCTTCCTCGCGGAGCTCGCGACGGAGGCGCTTGCGGACCTCCCGGGAGGCCCGGACCCCCGGCTCTTCTCGGAGGGCGCCGCGGGTCGGCTCGAGGCGATGCTCCACGACGCGACGCGAGAGCTCGCCCTCGGGAACATCGAACGCTCCATGCAGATCGCGAAGGAGATCGAGGAGCGCGCCGGGCAGCTCCGGCGGGAGTACATCGCGGCCGCGCACCTTCTCACCGCGACGGAGGGCCACCTCGCGGACCTCCGCGGGGAAGGAATCGCCACGGAGCGCCTCGAGAGGCACATCGAAGCCGCATGGGCGTCCCTCGCCCGGGGCCTCATCGAGCCCGGGATCGACATGGCTCGACGCCTCTCGAAGGAGGCGGAGGCGCTCGGCGGGGAGTACCGCGCCGCGACGACGGGCATCCAGGACGCGGAAATCCTGTACGCGCAGCTCACCCGGGAGGGTTTCCACTCGTACGACGCGGAGACCGCAGTCCGGGACGCACGAAAGGCTCTCAGGGAGGGGAGCTATCGACGCGCGCTCGACCACCTCGAGCGGGCGAACGCCGCGTTCGTGAAGCGGCGGAACGTGAGGGAGACCCTCGCGAAGGCGATCGCGGAGACCCGCGCCCGCGTCCAGGTCCTCGGGGAGAAGAGGCTCCCGTTCCTCCCGGACGTCCAGGAGCTCCTCGGCCGCGCGGAGCGGGAGTTCCGGGACGGGAACTATTCGGGGTCGAGCGAGGACCTGCGGATCGCGACGCTCCTCCTTGGGCAGTCCGGGAAGCCTGCGGGCCCGAACCCGTAGCCGACGGACTTAAGCCCGCCCGCCGCGTTCGCACGTGCGGGAATGGCAGATCAGTACTTCTCCCGGAAGCCCGCCTCGCGTCGGGCCCCCTCAGAGTTCCAGGTCACGATCCGCGGGCACGCGTTCACCTTCCTCACGGACGCGGGCGTCTTCTCCCGCGGCTCGCTCGACCGGGGCTCGGAGCTCCTCGTCGACGCTCTCGACCTCGGGCCGTGCGAGCTCGTCCTCGACATCGGCTGCGGGTACGGCGCCATCGGGATCGCCGCCGCGCGCATGACGGAGGGCGGTCGGGTCATCCTCACGGACGTGAACGAACGCGCCGCCGGTCTCGCGAGGAAGAACCTTCGCGCGAACGGGATCGCGAACGCCGAGGTGCGGGAAGGGGACCTGTACGCACCCGTCTCCGGTCTCCGCTTCGACCACATCCTGTGCAACCCGCCGATCCGCGCCGGTC
>MGVZ01000033.1:3211-15074 GCA_001800745.1 Euryarchaeota archaeon RBG_16_67_27 | reverse complement strand
GCTCGATCGTCGACCGCATCGTCCATGAAGCGCCGGCGCACCTCCTCGACGGCGGCTCCCTGTGGATCGTCGCGCGGACGAGGCAAGGGGCGGATGCGATCCGCGCGCGGATGGAACGGGCGTTCGGGAACGTCGCGGTCGTGAGGCGCGGGAGCGGCTACAAGGTCCTCCGATCGACGAAGGCGACCCCGGAGGCCGGGACCGTCGTCGGCCCGGGAACGGGCTCGAGGAGCGCGTCCCGGGCGGACCCCGGGGACCGCCGCCGCGGACGATTCGCTGACGCCGGACGGACGGCTCGGGATCCCCCGTAGGAACGGAGGACGTGAGCTTGCAGACGGTCGATCGCGCGAGATCCACGGGGCAGGAACATGGCCGAAACGCGTGAGGTCAACATCGGCGATCTGAGGATCGCATACGAGCGGGCGGGTGACGGGCCGCCGCTCGTCCTGCTGCACGGGATGTTCGGTTGCGACAGCCGGGTGTGGCGGCGACAGCTCGACGCCCTCTCGGACGAGTTCACTGTGGTGGCGTGGGATGCGCCGGGCTGCGGCCGGTCATCGGATCCGCCCGAGACGTTCCGGCTGCCCGACTACGCCGACACCCTCGCCGCGTTCGTCGACGCGCTCCGCCTGGCTCGACCGCACGTGCTCGGCCTCTCGTTCGGCGGGGGGCTCGCTCTGGAGCTGTACCGCCGACATCCCACGGTCCCGAAGACCCTGGTGCTGGCCTCTGCCTATGCGGGGTGGGCCGGTTCCCTCCCCGCCGAGGTTGTCGAACAACGCCTGCAGCGGGCCTTGCGGGAGGCCGACCTGCCGCCCGACCACGTTGTGCGCGGATACGTCCCGGGCTTCTTCACGGAATCAGCGCCCGCGGAATTGGTCGACGAAGTGTTGGCGATCACATCCGAGTTCCATCCGGCCGGATGGCGGGCGATGGCGCACGCCTTTGCCGGAGCGGACCTCCGCGACGTGCTTCCGCGCATCGAGGTGCCGACGCTCCTCTTGTACGGCGACGCCGATCGGCGTTCCCCGGCTGAACGTGGCCGAGGACCTCCACGCCAAGATCCCTGGGTCGAGGCTTGTGATCATGCCCGGCGTCGCTCATCTGAGTAACGTCGAGGCCGCAGAGCGTTTCAACGCCGAGGTCCGCAGGTTCCTTCGGTCGATCCACGAGTGACCGGCGCACCGCCTCCGCGTGGATGCGATCGCCCGAGCTCCCCAGGGGGACATCGCCCGATGGACCGATTCGGGCCGGCTCGCGCCCAACCCTTAACCCTTAAATACGTCCTGGAGTTTGGAGCCATGTCCCCAATGGGGATTGTTGATGCCTGAGGAAAAGGTTCCTCCTGCACCCGAGGCCCCGCCATCGCCGGGCAAGGCGGAGCGACCGGAGAAGGAGAAGCGGAAGAAGCCGGAAGAGCCGAAGGAGGAGCCGAAGGCCCCGAGGGCCCCGAAAAAGCTCGAGGGCGTGAAGGAGGACTTCCGGTACATCGTCCGCATGGCGAACACGGAACTCGACGGCACGCGGTCCGTGGCGTACGCCCTCACCGCCATCGGCGGCGTCGGGATCCGTGTCGCGGAAGCCGTCGCGCACCTCTCCGGCGTGTCGAGGACGGAGCGCCTCGGCAACCTCTCCGACGCGGACACGGACCGGATCGCGCTGACCCTCGGGAAGCTCGGCGAGGTCTCCCCGCACTGGATGGTGAACCGTCCGAGGGACTGGGCGACGGGTGCGGACTTCCACGTGTTCGGCGCGGAGGTCGAGATCCATCGGCGCGACGACATCAACCGGATGAAGATGATCCGGTCGTACCGGGGCGTCCGCCACGAGCAGGGCCAGAAGGTCCGCGGGCAGCGCACCCGGAGCAACGGTCGGACGGGCCTGACCGTCGGCGTGATGAAGAAGCAGGCGATCCAGGCCGCGAAGGCGAAGGAAGCGGAAGAGGGCGCGAAGGAGAAGAAGGAGTGAGTCGTTGGGCGACCCCAAGTTCTCCCGCGCGAAGTTCGAGCGCCCGTCCCATCCCTGGGAAGGCCAGCGGATTCTCGCGGAGAACGAGCTCCTGAAGAAGTACGGCCTGAAGAACAAGAAGGAGCTCTGGCGGTCCCAGTTCGTCCTCCGGCGGTTCCGCCAGCGCGCGCGGGAGCTCCAGGCCCTCGTGCGGACCGGGGACACCCAGGCGCAGAAGGAGCGCGAGGAGCTCCTCCGGCGGCTCGGCCGGCTCGGGCTGTTGCCCCTGGAGGGCACGAGCCTCGACGACGTCCTCGGGCTGGACGTGGAGTCGGTCCTGTCGAGGCGGCTCCAGACACTCACGTTCCTCAAGGGCCTCGCGTTCACCCCCCGCCAGGCGCGGCAGTTCATCGTCCACGGCCACGTGTCCGTGAGGGGCCGGCGAGTGACGATCCCCGGATACATCGTGAGCCGGGTCGAGGAGATGGGGATCGTCTATGACGAGAGGTCGCCAATCTCGAACGACATGCACCCCGCGCGGCCCGGGTCGCAGATTCCCACGCCCCCGGCGGCGGCACAGGGGACCGAGGGCGAAGGACCCGGCGGGGAGGGCGTCGAACCCCAGCCCCCGGCGGGCGACGGCGGCGAGGGGAAGGAGGCGTAGGCATGCCGAAGTGGGGGGTCGCGCACATCTTCGCCTCGTACAACAACATCATCATCACGCTCACGGACGTCACGGGGTCCGAGACGATCACGAAGGCGACCGGCGGAATGGTCGTGAAGGCGGCGAAGGACGAGGCGTCCCCGTACGCGGCGATGAAGGCCGCGGAACGCGTTGCGGACGCGGCGAAGGAGAAGGGAATCGACTCGATCCACGTCCGCGTGCGCGCGCCCGGAGGGAACAAATCCCATTCTCCAGGCCCCGGGGCTCAGGCCGCGATCCGGGCGCTGTCCCGGGCGGGCCTCCGGATCGGACGGATCGAGGAGGTCACCCCGGTCCCGCACGACGGGACGAAGCCGAAGGGCGGGCGCCGGGGCCGGAGGGTGTAGATGAAGATCGACGTCCTCGAGGCGCGGGAGGACTTCCTGAAGTTCGTCCTCGGGGAGACGTCGCCCGCGTTCGCGAATGCCCTCCGCCGCGTGCTGATCGCGGACGTCCCGAAGATGGCGATCGAGGACGTCGAGTTCCACCTCGGACCGATCCGCGCGGAGGATGGGAAGGAGTACGAGAGCGTGAGCCCGCTCTTCGACGAGATCATCGCGCACCGCCTGGGCCTGATCCCGATCCCGACGGACCTCGGGCTGTACAACCCGCGGGAGTCGTGCCCCTCCTGCCACGGGGAGGGCTGCCCGAGCTGCACGATCATCTACTCCGTGAACCGGCGGGGGCCGGGGCTCGTGACCTCGGGGGACCTCGAGCCGATCGGCGACGCGAAGCTGCGCCCGAAGGACCAGGCGATCCCGATCGTGAAACTCGGGGACGGACAGGCGATGCTGATCTACGCAACCGCGGTCCTCGGGACCGGGAAGGACCACGCGAAGTGGCAGCCGACCCACGGCGTCGGCTACCGGTACTACCCGACCCTGAAGGCGGGGAACAAGAGTCTCGACCCGTTCGACCCGAGCGTGCCGTTCTGCGCGAGCCACATGGAGACGACCGCTGTGGAAGAGCACCCCGTCGAGCTGTCCGCCGAATGCGAGGCGTGCAAGGCGTTCGCCGACCACTACAAGACGGACACTCCGAAGGTCGGGAACGACCCGAGCCGGATCCTCATGCAGTTCGAGACCGACGGCTCGCTGAGCGCGAGGGAGGTCCTCCTCGCGGCGCTCGACCTCCTCTCGAAACGCTTCGCGGAAGTCGCCGGGGCCGCCGAGACGCTCGGCTGAACCACGCGCCCTTAGGGAAAACGTTTATCCGGATTACTATCCTTCTCGTATTCCGTGGAACTTGGCGAGCTCGAACTGGCCGTCCTCGGCGCGGTACGGTCCCTCGGCGAGGCGTCCCCGGGGGCGATCCATCGGGAAGTCCGCCGGACGCGGGACGTCGCGTACACGAGCGTGACGACGACCCTGTACCGCCTCGTCGACAAGGACCTCATCGCGATGCGCAGGGAGAGCGAGAAGCGGATCTTCTACCGGGTGAAGGACGGCCGGGCGTATCGGAGGGCGCTCGAGACGATGCTCGGCCGGCTCGTGGACACGTTCGGGGGCGCGGCGGTGTCGAGTCTCCTCGAGGACCGGGAAGGCCTCCCTCCCGCGGAGCGGGAGGCGCTCGAGCGGACGGTCGCCGAGGGCCGCCGGAAGGAGCGCGGGCATGTCTGAGGGGCTCGAGCTCCTCGGCAAGGCGATCGCGACGTACTGGACGTCCCCGGTCCCCCTCTCCGTCCTCGCGGTATGCGGGGCGTCGATGGGCACCCTCTTGTACGTGTTCGCCACGAACGCGCGGAACGCGAAGCTCCGCGTGAGCCTGCTCACGGGGCTGTACGCCCTCTCGATCTTCTTCTGGCTCTTCCTCGCGGTCAGCCTCGTGCTCTGCATCGCCCAGGCGAGGGATGTCGCGTACGCCACGACGGGCGTTCAGGTCGCGGTCGCGGGGGCCGTCCTCGCATCCCTCGTCGCCTCCGCGGCGGTGTCGTTCGGCGTCTGGCGGTACGCGCCCGCGTCCGTGCTCCGCCGGTTCGCTCCGCGGGAGCCGGGCGGGGACGAGGCATGGCTCCAGTCGTACGCGGACCTCGTGGCGGAGTTCGAGCGATTCCCCCGGCCCGCGGTGGGCATCGTCGATTCCGACGCGCCCTTCGCGATCGCCGTCGGGGGACGTCGCCCGACGGTGATCGTCGGGTCCGGCCTGCTCCGCCAACTCGACCGGGACGAGGTGGAGACCGTCGTCGCGCACGAGCTCATGCATCTCAAGCACCACGACGCGGGATTCAAGGTGTTCTCCCGCGTGTTCTCGCGGATCCTGTTCTTCGACCCGTTCAGCAAGTTCTTCGATCCCGCGGTGCACCGGGAGCGGGAATACCTCGCGGACGAGGCGGGTGCCCGGTCGACGGGGAAACCCGCGGCCCTCGCGTCCGCGCTCCTCAAGCTCTCGAAGGCAGGGACGCCGCCGCGGGCGACGTGGGGGCTGAGCATCCACGGGCCCGTGAAGGGGGTCTTCAGCCGCTATCCGCCGCTGCGAGAACGCGTGCGCCGGCTGCTCCTCTTGCGGGACCTGCTCGACGCGGGCCGGCGCGGGCAATGACCCTCAAGCGATCGTCGTTCGCTGGACCTCGAGCGTCGGCGTGACGCTGTGGAGCACGCCGCGAGGGAGCGGCTCGTCCGCCATGCCGAGGATCGGCTCCGACGCGGTCACGATCATCTCGCCGAGGTGGTCCTGATACAACGTGTAATAGTTCCCGTTCGCCTGGAAGTCCCGGTACGCGTGCAGGGCGACACCGTCCGTGAGGAGGAAGCTGAGGCTCGTGAAGCCCCCGTGGTCCCGGATCGCGCGGTCCCTCGCCTCGCGCGCCGCCTCCGCGACCGCCGCATGGTCGCGGCCCCGGAGGGCGTCCAGGAGGAGCCCGAAGAGGACCTGCGAATCGATCCGGTCCGCGTCCCCTCCGCGGGAGAGGGAGCCGTTGTGGACGAACGCCCAGGTCGCGCCGTCGCGCTCCTCGACGAACGGGTGGGACCACCGCTGCTGGACGCGGGACTTCTCCGAGACCCGGCGGAGGTGCCCCAGGACGATGAGGGAACGGCCGGGCTCCCGCTCGAGGTTGAGCTTCGCGATCTTCCACGCGGTCCCGTAGTACTTCGAGGCCTCCGTCGCGGCCCCGACGTCCCGCATGTGGACGGCGAGCCGCCCATCCTCGAAACACGCGAGCCCCCAGCCGTCCTTGTGGCCCCGCTCGTCCGGCGCCCCGATCGGGCACATCCCGCGGGTCGCGAGGTCCGCGAACTCCTCGAAGAGATCGTAGTACACGGGCCCGCGGCTCACGACCCCCATCATCCGACACATTCGCGCGGCGAAGGGCGGGAGTCGTATTTCAGGGTGGCGCGTTGCGCGGTCACGAATGGCCGCGCACGAACGGGAGCGGATGGAGCGCGGCCCGGAGATCCCACCCCGCGCGGTCGACGAAGATCGGGTCCCCCGCGGACACGCGGTCGATGCGGAGGAGGGCAAGGGCGATCGGGCGGCCGAGGGTCGGCGACCAGGCACCGCTCGTGACCCGTCCCACCTCGCTCCCGGCCGCGACGACGCGGTCCCCGTGCGCAGGCGGCACGTCCCCGTCGATCTTGAGGCCGAGGAGTTTTCGGTTCATGTGGCCTCGGTATGTGGCGCGGGCGACGACCTCCTGCCCGACGTAGCAGCCTTTCGTGAAGCTGATCGAGCCCTCGGGTGCGACCTCGAGGGCGAGGGTGAACTCCCCCATGTCCGCTCCGACCCGGGGGACGCCCGCCTCGACCCGGAGCGTCTCGAACGCGTCCCTCCCGACGGGGGCCGCCCCGGACCGGAGAAGGCGTTCCCAGATCGGCTCGAGGGTGCCGGCCGACGCCCACAGGGCGATCGCGGGCTCCTCCAGGGTCCGGACGTGCGCGGCGTGCCCGGTCTCGCGCTTCCCGAGAGGGAACGTCCCCACGCGATTCGGCGCCGTCGCACGGAGGTCCCTTCCGATCGCCGCGGACGCGGCCGCGACCGCTCGGGGCCCGTGGACCTCGAGGTGGCCGACGGACCCCAGGTCCACGAGGTCGACGTCGTCGCTCACGAGATGCCGCCGGACGTGGTCGAGGATCACCTCCTTCTGCGCGGCCTCGACGTCCAGGAGGAGCCGGTCCTCGAACGCGACGACGCGGACGTCGCCGACGACGCGGCTCTTGTCCGTCAGGACGAGCGCGTACGCGAGCGTGCCCGGCTCGAGGACCTTCACGTCCGCGGTGAGGAGCCCGTCGAGGAACGTCACGCGATCGGGCCCGCGGACCTCGACCTTGCCCCGGTCGGAGAGGTCGATCGCGCCCGCCGCCGTGCGCACGGCCGCGACCTCCGACGACACGGGGCCGTAGCTCCCGGGCACGGACCACCCGGCCTCGGACCGGAAGACCGCGCCGCTCGTCTCGTGGTGCCCCCGTAGCGGGAGCCCCGTCGTGCGCATCGTCGCGCAAGATGCGTCCGCACCTCTTGACCTTTGCGCGGTCCGCTCGCGCGCGGGACACAACCTTCATATCCGGACATCGCTTCGGACGCAGCGATGCCACCGGAGCTCCGCGAGGGCGCGATGTCGTCCTACGCGAAACGGCTCATGCGGAAGCCGCGGACCCTCCACTGCCCCTTCTGCGACGGCAAGGTCGTGTTCACCCGGAACGAGGAGCATCTCGACGAGAAGAACTGCCCCCACTGCGGAATGCGCGTCGTCCGGCGGGAGTGGCCGGAGAAGCTGTACGACCCCGGGCCCATCCTCCGGTCGAAACCGGGAGCGCGCGACGAGACGAAGGACGCGAAACCCTAGCCGAAGACGGCGCCGCACGACAGGCAGTCGTTCCAGTTCTTGCCGACCTTCGCCCCGCACTCGCCGCATTCGCCGTCCGCCGCGGTCTGAGGCGCCTTGATGACGACGAGATTCGTTGCCGCGAGCCGGTCCCACCGCGGTTCCCTCACGAGGAGGAAGTCGAAGTCGTCGGACCATGTCTCGAGTTCGAGGAACGCGACCCTCTTCGGGGCGATAAGCTCGTTCACGCCCTTCATGAGGTCGCGGGCGTCCTTGAACCGTACGACCTTCTCCTGCCCGCCGAGGACGAGCTTCGCCTTGCGCAGCCCGAGCTCCTGGTCGAGCCAGGACATCTCCCTCAGCTCAATCTGGATCCCGAAGGAGCTGAGCCGCGGGTTCGCCTCTTCGAGGAGCCTCGCGGGATCGAAGTCGTGGGCGGCATGGATCCCGAGCCAGGCCGCGAGGACCCGGGTCACGGCCTTGTACGGCTCCGCCTCGTACGCGCTCAGGAACCCCGGCTCCGCCCCGGGACGAGGGGCGAACCGCTTCGCGAAGATCGCTTTCGTCGCGGGGATCGTGAGGCCGAGCTCGACGAGCTGTCCGTGCGCGTCGAGAGCGGCCGCCTCCAGGGCCCCCGGGGGAACGGGCTTCGGCGCGGCGGTCGCCTCGGGGGCCACCGTCACCACTTCCGCCGCCGGCGCCTGGGCCTCCTTCTCCGGCCCCGGCTCCTCCTTGCCCTCGGGTTCCTCCTTCCCCTTCTCGGCCTTCTCCTTCTTCCAGAACTTGAAGGGCATCGGCCGCAGATAGTCGAGTGCCCGATAAAAAGGATTCGAGAGGAAACCCGGGCCCCGCGGGCATCGTTGGAGCTTTGTAGTTGGTCCGCGTGTCCCGCCCCGGGCGTTCGCGGGATGACGGGTCTGCCGAAAACGCTGAGCACTCGGCGGATCCGGGACGAATGGCCGCCGATCTCCGTCGACGAGGTCGAACTCCCGAGCGGCGAGCGTCGGGACTGGATCCGCCTGCACTTCGGCGTGTCCGCCGCGGTCCTGGCGATGACGAAGGACGGGCGCGTCCTGATCACGCGCGGCTACAGGCACGGCCTGGGTCGCGCGGCGTACGGGCTCCCCGGAGGCATCGCGCGCACGGGCGAGGCGCCGGAGGCGTGCGCCCGACGGGAGCTCCTCGAGGAGACGGGGCACGAGGCGGCGAGGCTCCTCCCGCTGTACGAGGGGAACAACCTCGGCGCGTACCTCGAGGGGGCGCTCCACCTCTTCTTCGCGAAGGACTGCCTGCGAACGGACCGCGCGCCGGATCCGAACGAAACCGAGGACGTCGAGACCTTGACGATCCGGGATGCGCTCGACCGGGCGCGGCGCGGTGAGTTCGAATCCTCCGTGGTGACGCTCGCGATTCTCCTCGCGGACGCGCGGGGCTGGCTCGCGCCCTGAGTCGCCCTCGACGGTGCCGGACGCGACCCGAGACGAAGGGTTATCTCACTCCGCGAGCTGCCGCCGCGCGTGAGCGCTCGGCCCTCCATCGATGCGAGGATCCGCCGGTATTACGTGTTCGACATGCTCGTCGGCTTCCAGATCTGGACCCCGTTCTGGACCCTCTGGCTGCTCAATCACGCGAACGAGTTCCAGGCGACCCTCGTGGACATCGTGTTCTGGACGACGAGCCTCCTCCTCACGATCCCCGCAGGGGCGATCGCGGACAGGTACGGCCGCCGGCCCGCGATCCTCGTCGGCGTCGCGGTCTGGGTCTCCGGCATCGTCCTCTTCGGCCTCGCGAACTCCCTGCCGATGTTCGCCCTGGGCAACGCGGTGTGGGCGATCGGAGCGGCATTCATGTGGGGTACCGTGTCCGCGTACCTGTACGACACGCTCGCGGAGGCGGGCATGGAGTCCCGGTACCCCGCGATCACGAGCCGGGGGACGATGCTCACCTTCATCTCCGCCGCGGCCGCCGCCCCCCTCGGCGGCTACCTCGTCCAGGTCTCCGGAGGGTTGAACCTCCCGCTCCTCGTCTACGCGCTGCCCGGCGCCCTCGCGCTCGTCGTCGCGACGACGTTCCCCGAGCCGTCCGTCCACCGGGTCCCCGAGGCGAACCTCGTCGCGCAGATGCGCTCGGGCCTCCGGACGACCCGCGGCCACCCGCAGATCGTCCTGATCATCGTCTTCCAGATCCTCATCGGCGTCGTCACGTACATCATCGCGTTCTTCCGCCCGCTGTTCATCGAGGAGATCGTGGGAGGCAACTTCGCCCTCATCGGCATCGCCTACGGCGGGTTCTTCTGCGTCGCGGCGGCCGCAGGTCGGTCCTTCGACCGGCTCCTGGACCGCTTCGGCGAGTCGGGCGCCCTCTGGCTCACGTTCTTCCTCGTCTTCCCTCCGATGATCCTTGTCTACGCGGTCTCCGCGGGCGTCTTCTCGTCGACCGCAGGCATCGTCGCCGGCGTCACCTCGCAGATCCCCTACTACGTGATCTGGGGGTTCGAGGGCCCGATCGTGACGACGATCATCAACCGCCGCGTGCTGTCGAACGACCGCGCGACGGTCCTCGCGATCTCGATCTTCTTCACGACCCTTTCCCTCGCGATCTTCGAGCCGATCGTCGGGTACGTGGTCACGGTGGTCGGCCTTGGCACGAGCCTCGCGCTCCTCGCGGCCATCGCGGTCGTCCCGAGTGCGTACGTGATCGCGGCGTTCCGCCGGAGCGGCGCGAGGGAGATCGTCCCGCGTCCCGTCCCGACGGGCGATCACGAGCGCTGACGAGGCTAGGAGGGGCTCGCGAAGGCCCGGCGGCCGGCCCGGCGCACGGCCCAGAGGAAGCCGGCCGCCACGATCCCCATCCCGAGGAAGATCGGCACGTGGACGGGAGACCAGATCGTCTCGACCTCGCCGACCGCCTTCTCGATCTCGTGCTTGTAGAAGTCCGCGGCGAAGCCGGCGTACGCCATGACGAGGCCCGCACCCATCGTCGTCATCGGACCGCCGATGCTCCTCAGGTATCGAAGCGCTCCCATCGTTTCATCTCCGGGTCTGCGGAGGGAGCGGAGACAGAAGAGCGAATAGGTCCCGCGCGGGTATTCTCTCGGGAGGGACCGAGCCGCGGATCCGCTCCGACCCCACTCCGGGTGCCGTCGCATGGTTCCGCGCCGCGGGAATCACGGATGAGTATCACGGGCGGCCTGCTTCGCACACCGCGCCCCGAGCCGCAGGTCCGGCCTCCGCGTCCGGGCCACGGCCCTCCGGGAAATCAATCATCACCGATAACCATCGCCAAAGGCTTTAGGACACAGGGGGCCACCGGACCCTCGTCGTGTTCGCCACGGGCCCGAGGCCTAGCCCGGCAGCTCGCTCCTTCGCACTCCTCGTCAGCGCGATCGCCCTCGTGGCGTCCCTTGCGTCGACCGGGGCCGCGGGAGGCATGCCGCCCGAGGAGACGCGCCCTTCGGCGCTGTTCATCGTCACGATCCAACCCGACCCGACCAACGGGACGGATGCGTTCATCCTGGACATCACCCGCGCGGCGAACTACGGGGACAACGGGACCCTGTTCGTTGGCCGGAACGCGGCGAACGGGAGTCTCGCGCGATCCCTCCTCCGGTTCGATCTCGGGGCGATCCCCATCGGCGCGACGATCGTGAGCGCGAGCCTCGAGGCGCAGCAACTCTCGGGGGGCGCTGGGTCCGTCCAAGTCCGCCGCGCCCTCGCTCCCTGGGAGGAAGGGTTCGGCGAGAACGAGTGGACCCGGGTGCCCGTGACCGTCCGCGAGACGGCGGGAGTGGGGCGGGTCCTCGAGCCGGTCGAGTTCACCTTCCCGTTCGCCCCGTACACGATCGCAATCCCGGAGCGCGACCTGATGGTATTCAGCGGCGGCACGCCCGTGCCGGCGCAGGTGTACGCGCAGACGATGTCGGGAGGCCAGATCAGCTCAGCGAAGGTCGTCTTCGGGGTGTCCGCGGGCCCTCTAGCGACGAGGACCTTCGACATCCAGTTCAGCCGGAACGGCACCGGTGTGCCCGCATATCGGACGAAGACGTGGAGCCCCGTGCCCTTGTGGACGTGGAACGCGGGGACGGGGTCCTCGGGCGCGTCGATCGTCGACCTGGACAGGGACGGCGCCCTCGACGTGATCTTCGGAGGGCAGAACGGCATCCTGTACGCCCTCACTGGCACGGGACAGCAGAAATGGGCAACGCAGGTTTCCACGACCCGCTCGATCCCGTACGCACCGCAGGTCCGCGACATGGACAACGACGGGGCCCTCGACATCGTCGTCGTGCTGAACGACCCGGAGATCGTCCGGATGAACGACGGCGGCGGGGTCGTGTGGAGAAGGTCGCTCTTGCTCGGTTCGATCCCATTTGGACCCACGGTCCTCGTCGACGTGAACGGCGACGGCGTGCTCGACGTGGTCTTCGGCGGCCGAGGGAGAGATGCGGAGGCGCT
>MGVZ01000033.1:1730-3170 GCA_001800745.1 Euryarchaeota archaeon RBG_16_67_27 | reverse complement strand
GGCGGGGGACTGGTCCTACGCCGTGAGCGTCGCCGACCCGGACCGGGACGGCCAGGCGGACCTCTTCTTCGCGAGCGACGACGGCTTCATCTACTCCTACAACGTGAGCGGACCGCAGCGCTGGGCGACCTCGCCGCCGGCCGCCACGTGGCCGGAAAACGCCGTGGCCCTCGGGGACGTGGACGGCGACGGCGTCCTCGAGGCCGTCATGACGGACGAGGCGCAAGGGAGCGAAATCTACTCCTTCAACGCGGTGACTGGGGCCCTCGAATGGAGTGTGGCCTTGCCCGTCTCGAGCTGGAAAGAAGGCGGGCAGACTCTTGCCGACCTCAACGGGGACGGAAGCCTCGAGGTGCTCGTGCCCACGGAGTCGGGCGGACTCTTCGCCCTCCGCGGGAGCGACGGCGCGGTCCTCTGGAGCTACGACGACGACGCCTTCCAGCCCGTGTACCCGGCGGTCGTGGACCTTGACAGGGACGGTTCGAAGGACATCGTGTACGTCGAGGAAGGAGCCGGAGGGACCGCGGCGCTCCGGGTCCTCAATCGGAACGGGAGCCTCGTCCAGAGGTGGAACGTCACGCAAAACGCCCCGGGTCTCCGGGGGATCTCCCAGTTCGCGCTTTACACGCCGGCGATCGCCGACCTCGATGGCGACGGGACCCTCGAGATCGTCATCCCAACGGGGATCGGTATCGAGGTCTTCGGCACCGGAGGCCTGGCCCACGACTGGCGGACCTGGGGATACAATTGGAACCACACGCACCTCGCCCTCGACGGGAACTCGCCGAACGGCGCTCCGTTCCTCCAGGTCTCCCTCGGGGCCGCAGTGACGTATCCGGCCGCAGGGGTGTCCTGGGCGTACAGGGACGGAATCACGTCCTGGGCGACGACCGGAGGGGACCTCGGAGCCGTCGAGTCGACGTCCGCGGCGTCGAGCGGCCTCGTCTCGTGGAACGTGACGACGCTGGTCCGTGACTGGTTCACCGGGGCGCTCCCGAACACGGGACTCGGCCTCACAGAGGCGAACGAGGCCGCGGGCCCGACCCACGCGTTCGCGAGTTCCGATCATCCGGACCCGTCGCTCCGACCCCGGCTTCGGGTCACGTACGACGCCCCGGTCATCGACCCTGTCCCCCGCATCACGGCGCCGGTCCCCAACATGGTGCACCTCGAGGACGATTCGCCGTGGTCCCTGCTCCTCTCCGGGCTCGTCCGGGATGACGACACCCCGTTGTCCGGCCTCCGCTGGAACGTGAGCGGATACGATCCGGCGATCGTCGCGATCGGCGGCCTCGAGACGCCGGGGAACCACCTCCTCACGTTCTACCCCCAGCCGAACGCGTGGGGGAACATGCGTGTCACGTACTGGCTCACGGACTCGGACGGGAACTGGGCACGCCGGGACGCGTGGATCAACCTCACGGAGGTCAACGATGCTCC
>MGVZ01000033.1:0-1706 GCA_001800745.1 Euryarchaeota archaeon RBG_16_67_27 | reverse complement strand
CGACGAACCGTACACGTTCGACTTCTCCCCGTACGTCACGGACATCGACGACCCTCTGGGCCAGCTCTCCCTCGTCACGGACGACCCGACCCACACGAGCGTGTCCGGGTTCAATGTGACGTTCCTCTATCCGCAGAGCCTCCTGGGCCAGTGGGCGTTTGTCACGCTCACGGTGAGCGACGGCGAGGACACGACGGCCCGCGTCATCGCTGTAAAGGTCACGACGGACCGACCGCCCGTCCTGAACCTCCCCCTGCCCGATGTGACCATGTACGAGGGAGAGCGCAAGCTCGGGGTCTTCGACCTCGACGACTACTTCACGGATCCGGACAACGACGCCCTCTTCTTCTCCGAGGGCTACACGCACCTGAACGTGACGATCCTCGGGAACCACACCGTCGACATCGAGGCGGAGAGGAACTGGTTCGGCTGGGAACAGGTCACGTTCCGGGGGCAGGACCCCACGGGCGCACTCGCGGAGGACACGATCATCGTGACGATCCTGCCCATCGACGATCCACCGACGATCGGCAACGTGCCGGACCTCGTCGTCCGGTACGACGACCCGTACGTGTTCGACCTGGGGCCGTACATCGTGGACCCCGATACCCCTCCAGGGGCCCTCGTCGTCACGACCTCCAGCGCCTTCGTCTCCGTCTCCGGCCGGCTCTTGACCCTCCTCTACCCGTTCGCCATGAACGGCTCCTTCGAGGACGTGACGATCACCGTGGACGACGGGACGACCGCGGTCTCCACATCATTCCGGGTGACCGTGGGGGACGACTATCCGCCAATCCTTCTCGCGCGTCTCTCCGACACCTCGTTCCTCGAGGACGGGACCCGGCTCGACGTGTACAATCTGACCGCGTTCTTCTCGGACCCGGACAGTGCGCAGCTGTTCTACAGCTCCGGGAACGTCAGCGTGTCCGTCTCGATCGACGTCGGGGGTTCCGTCGACCTCGCCGCGGTCCCGAACTGGAACGGCGTGGAACGGATCACCTTCCGCGCCACGGACACGTACGGCGCCCTCGCGGAGGACACGGTGGAGGTCACCGTCCTCGCCGTGAACGACGCGCCCTGGTTCGCGAACCTTCCCGAATTCGTCGTGAACGCCACGACCGCGTTCGTCGACCTCTCGTCCTACCTTCAGGACATCGACACGCCGTTGCCTTCCCTCACCCTGGCGACGACGAACGCGCGCGCGCGGGTCGTCGGGCAAGGGTTGCTCCTGTACTTCGACGCTCCCGGGACGCAGGATGTCCTCGTGGAACTGAGCGACGGCGAGTTCACCACGGTCCGCCCCGTTCGCGTGATCGTCGTTCTGCCGGTGCTCGCGGGCGTACCGCCCTGGGTGATCACCCTTCCATTTGCCTTCGGGGGCGCGATTTTCGCCGCGTTCATCCTGTACCGGCGGCGGACGATCCAGTGGGCGTTCCTCGTGACGAACGTCGGGATCCTCGTGTCGAGCGTCTCCCGTTCGGATCCGACGACCCTCGACACGGACATCGTGACCGGGATGCTCACCGCGATCATGGACTTCGCGAAGAGGAGCTTCTCGGACGAGGAGACCCGTGAGCTCACCGAGCTCACCATGGGCGACCAGAAGGTCGCACTCGTCCGCGGGAACGTCGTCTACCTCGCGGTCGTGTACGAGGGCCGCACGCCCGGCACGCTGCTCCGGATCATGCGCAATCTCGTGGAGTACG
>MGVZ01000032.1:5103-6595 GCA_001800745.1 Euryarchaeota archaeon RBG_16_67_27 | reverse complement strand
CGAAGCGCGCGTTCTCCGCGTCCGAGGCGGGAGCGGGCTCGCCGGAGACGTACTCGCAGAGGACGTCGATGAGGACGTAGTGCCAGCGCACGCGCTCGAGGGAGTCGCGGTCGACGTAGTCCATCACGTGCACGGCCCGGACGGGTCGGACGACGATCCCGGTCTCCTCGAGGCACTCCCGGGCCGCGGCCTGCTCGACCGTCTCCCCAGCCTCCAGGGAGCCGCCGGGGACGCTCCACCGTCCGCGGTTCGGCTCGTCGCCGCGCTTCACGAGGAGGACCGCGCCGTCGCGGAACACGATCGCCCCGACCGCGGGCACGGGCGCGGACGGGAACTCGTTCGGCGAGGACATCGCGTACCACCCGTCATCGGGGGCTGCGGACCCCGGCGAGGGCGCCCGGCGCCAGGAGGTCGAAGTCGTCGAACGTCCGTTGGTACAGGACGTGCTTCAGGACCTCGCTCATCCGCACGTAGCGCTCCATGGGGATGTCGAGCCGCGTGCCCAGGTAGCCGAGGGCGTCCGCCATCGTCGCGAACGACCGCGGAGGCCGCCGGAGGGCGTCCCGGACGTGCTCCCGCACGTTCCAGACGCCGACGGGCATGATGTATCCGGGATGCGTCTCCCGCAGGATCGCGGTCGCGGCCTGGCGCCGCTCCCGCAGCAGGGCCTCCCCCACCGCGAGTCGGGCGGCATAGTAGCAGCCGCCGATGCTCGCGTACGTCGACCGGCCGTCGATCCCCTCGTGGTCCCCGAACATCACGACCTCGCGGCCGAGCGGGTTCCACAGGGTGTTAGGATACCACGCCTCGATGAGCTCGTACCGCCACGGCCGGGGCATCTGGACCACGAGGAACCGGTCATCGAACCCGATCGATTCGAACACCCGGATCTCGCTGACGAGAGGGAATGCCTTCACCGCCTCCCGGAGGTCCTTCCCGATCGTGTCGTCGACCGCGGTGATCGACCACCGGGTCGGGACGAACTTCCGGTTCCGGGCCTCGCCGAACGCCCCCACGCTGAACGCCCTCTGGATCTTCGAGACCGCGACGCCGCCGTCGTAGAGCTCGAGCACGGCCTCCCGCGCGAGGAGGTCGCCGTCGGAATAGGCGCGGTCCAGCTTGCGGTCGACACGGATCGTGCTCGCTTCGAACCGCCGGAGCGGCGCCGACGGCCCGAACGGCTGCACGTTGTCGTCGAGGACGAGCCGCCCCTGGGGCTTCTTCGAGAAGGACACCTCGACGTCCGTCGCGGCCGTCGAGAGCGCGAGCTCCCGCGTGAGGTCGACGAGTCGCCCGCCCGTCTCGACGTCGAGGACGTGCACGCGGGTCATCCCCCGGACGAGCTGCGCGCGGAAGCCCACGATGTCCTCCATCGTCTTTCCGAGCCACGCCTCCGGGGTGTCGAGGATCTCTGTGTCCCCGTGGACCGGCGGCACGAGGGGGCCCACGAAAACCTTCGGGTATCCGAACCGACCGACGAAGACGCCCGGCG
>MGVZ01000032.1:4692-4883 GCA_001800745.1 Euryarchaeota archaeon RBG_16_67_27 | reverse complement strand
GGGGGCCCACGAAAACCTTCGGGTATCCGAACCGACCGACGAAGACGCCCGGCGGCGACGCGCCGTCGAGGTCGAAGCGGTCGATCATCGGCGCGGTCCGCATCATCACGTCGTGCCGCACGAGAATCGGGCAGCGTGCCTTGCCGCAGAGGAGCTTCGCCCCCCGGCACTGGATGCACAGCCCGCTTGCG
>MGVZ01000032.1:0-4658 GCA_001800745.1 Euryarchaeota archaeon RBG_16_67_27 | reverse complement strand
CGCGGAGCTCCTGCGCATGCGCGCGGACGGGGAGGGAGAGCATCGCCGTGGGCGCGGAGCCCGCGGAGCCCTTAAGAACGTATCTCCGGGTCCCGCGAAACCAGATCTGTCGGAAGACGAAGGATTATGCCTCACTCCCGCGCATCCCGGGCCGTGGACCCGAACTCACCGCTCGCCCTCACGACGGAGGCGAGGATCCTCCTCTACCTGTCCGACTTCCGCAACATGGAGGAGCGCTACGTCCTGCCGCGAACGCTCACTCAGAAGTCGATCGCGTACGCCGCGGGCGTCCAGCGGAAGCACCTCTCCCGGTACCTCGACGACATGGTGAAGTCCGGCGACCTCACGGAGACGAAAGGACACATCGAGGGCGAAAAGCAGCGCATGCTCGCGTACTACCTCGCGCCGCGGGGATGGGAACGGGCGAGGGGGATCAAGGAGCGGCTCGCCGTCGTCCGCGTGCCGGTGAAGGTCGCCGGAGACGTCCGGCAGATGACCCTCGCCGAAATCGACAAGGCGACATCGGTCCACCTGACGTTCTCCGACATCGTCCGGGAGGCGATGGAGGTCGACACGCTCGACCTCGCCCACCTCGAGGGGATCGACGAGCGCCGGAGGCGCGCGATGGACGAGCGCCTCAAGAAGCTCGAGGCGTACGCCCGCGCGATCATGACCGCCTGGAAGGACGGCCGGGTGAGCGCGACGGAGCGCCTCCTCGTCGAGCAGCTCCGGGAGCACCTCGGGGTGTCGCGGGAGGAGCACGAACGGATCGAGACCCAGGTCATGGAGGAAGTCCTCTCGAACCGCCAGGGGATCTACCGCGCCGTCGCGGAGGAGGCGCTCGAGGACGGGCCCGTCCGCGGCGACGAGCGGGAGCTCCTGGAGGCGCTCCGGAAGAAGCTCGGGATCTCCGTCGAAGAATGCCAGCGGATCGAGGCGGACGCCACGCGGAAGGGCTGACGCCTACCGCGCGACGAAGAGCCGGTACTTCTGCGTCGGGTCCGAGATCTCCATCTCGATCCGCTTCGCGATCAGCTTCTCCGGGTGGTGGACCGCGCTGACGCGGGTCCCGAGGTCCGCGAAGGTCGCGAACGGCCCCTTCTTCCGCTCCTCGAGGACTGCCCACATCGTCTTCTTGCCCAGTCCTGGGAGGAGCTCGAGCATGTGGAAGCGGGTCGTGATCGCCTGGGCGTTGTTGTAGAACCCGACGAACTTCGCCTCCTTTTCCTTGACGATCTCCTGGACGACGTACGGGATTTCGCTCTGGGCCGCCGTCGTGAGCTCCTCGAACGCGACTCGGCGCTTGACGTGGAGGATCTCCAGCCGCCTCTCGACCTCCTTCCCGATGTAGACCTTCTGCCCGATCGTCAGGCTCGCGTCGTCGCGGGGCACGAGCTCAAAGAGCTTGAACTCGTCCTCCCCGAGGGCGTACGAGAGCGGCTCGCGGCGGAACTTCGACTGGTCGGGGTGACCTTGCGGTAGATGGTCGAGGATGCGGGCGTGGTCTTCCATGGGAGGGTCCCCCTCATTGGTTCTTCGCCACGATCTCCAGGACCTTTTCCGCATCCTCTTTCGAGAGCGCGAACCGTTCCTTCGCAAAGATCGCCCGGACGTCGTCGAGGTGGCCCGGCATCACGTCCACGATCTTCACCGCGTTCATCGTGGACATCATGGGGATCGCCATGAGCTCCTTGACCATGGCGACGACCTTCGAGGCATCGACCTTCGCGAACGTGGTCGCGTGGGACAGGGCGTACTGCTGCTCCTGGCTGAGCTGGCCCCGCGCCTGCTTCTCCTTCTCGAGAAGGACTTTGATCTCCGCCAGGGACACGTAGTCCTCTTCCATCAACACGCCTCCTCACGCGCGCCGGAGGTGCTCCGGAAGGGCGATCGCCTGCTTCGTCCGGCCGCCGAAGCGCACGTCGACGACGTACGCGCGCCCGCGCTTCGCGGCGACGGTCCCGGTCATCCCGTGGAACCGGTGGTGCGGCCAGCCTTTCTGCACGCTCGAATCGATCACGATGGTAACCCGCTCGCCCGCCTCGAACTTCTGGAAGGAGCGGGTGATCGGGGAGAGCCCGCGCTGGCGCGGGGAGCGGCGGAACTTCTGCCGCGTCTTCTCCATGATTCCCTTCGAGGCCTTGACCATGCCTACTCCCCGTCGTGGACGTCCAGGACGTCGAGCTCGAGCACCTCGCACGCCACCCCGAGCCGCTCCGCGAGGGACGGGTGCGTCCGTCCCGCATCGCCGTGGACGAGCTCCTTGATGTACGTCCCGGCGTCCGCCGTCACGCGGACCTCCGCGAGGTCGCCGTCGACCCTCAGAACCTCAGCGGTCCGGAGCCGTCGATGCCTCGTGGTATCCGCGCGCCGATGGGCGACGCGAAAGGGTGTGCGCTGGGCGATCGGCTGCGCCAGCAATACCGACAATTCCTTTTTAAGCTTTGCCTCGTCCACAGGAGGCGACGAGCGGAAGAGGACGCGGTACGTCTTCGCCGCGCGGTCCTCCTTCAGGGCGACGACGTCCCTGCGCGTCGCGCGCACGAGGCCATCGACCTCGACGCTCCCCGAGCCGTTGACCCGTGCGACGACCGCGGCGGTATCGAACGTCCGCCGACGCGGGATGTCGATCTCGAGGATGAACGGACGACCCCGACCGAGCATCCGGGCATCGACGTCCTCGCGACCCATCCCGTGGAGCGCGTGCCCGGTGCCGCCGGTCTCCTTCATCACCTCGGCGGCGACGACCTCCTCGACGCTCGTCGGGTACATCTTGCCCGTACCTCCGCACCGCGCGCAGCCCTTGCCCTGGCATCGGCGGCAGGGCCACCGGGTCTGCGGGATGCCACGGGCGAGCTTCCGGTACCGGCCACGGAGGAACAGGGGGTTCACTTGGACCTCGACGTGGTCGAACGCGGGATCCACGACCGCGACGACCTCGGGCTCCGCGAGGTCCGGCTCCTTCCCCGTGAGGTCGGCGACCCGCTTGCCGATCTCCCGGTTGAGCTCCGCCTTCATCGGCTCCGGCTGGGAGACGCCGAGCTCCGACCAGAGGGCCTCCTCCCGCGCCTGCAGCTCCGGATCGACCTTCGACCCGATCACGAAGGTCCGGTACTCCCAGGGCTCGAGGGCCCGGGCCGCGATCCGCGCGAGGTCGTCGAGGCCGTCGAACAAGCCCTGGCACAGGCCGCATACGCCTTCCGGCAGGCGGACCTCCGCACGGACCGCGCGGCCGCGCTCCGCGTTCGTGTGGCCGTGGCCGACCTTGCCGAAGAGCCGGCCGAGGCAGGCGTCGCACAGGATGCGCTCCCCGAGCTTCGCCCAGTCCACGCTCCGCGCGGCCTCCAGGACCTCGTCCACGTTCGGGCAACCGCGGGCCGCCTTAAAGGTTCACGCGAGGCCGAGGGCGAGCGCGAGCGTGAGGTTCGCGAGGACGATTGCGGTGATCGCCACGTAGCGGAGGTCGCGCTCCTCCGCGTACGCGACCAGGCTCAGGGCGACGCGCCCGACGGGCGTGAGGAGGAGGATGAGCACACCGAGGTTCATCAGGCCCGCGGGAGAGGGCGGGAGGAGGGATCCGAAGAGGTCGCGCGGGGGGACCGAGGACCGGGGGAGCGGCCCCTCTCCCGAGGCATGGAGGAGGAAGGCGAGGACGACGAACGCCAGGGCCAAGACGACCCCGCCCCGGAGCACGTGGTAGATGAGGCGGTTGATGTCCTCGACCTCTGCCACCGCGGCGCGTCGGAGCGCCTGGAGCCGCCGGACCATCCCGACGACGACGTCCCGCGGCCCGATCACGCGAGCACCTCGACACCGAACGCACGCAGGGCCATGAGGAGGCCAAGCGCCGCAAGGAAGACCGCGAAGGCGAATCGGATCCGCTCCGCCTTCGCGCGCATCATGAGCTTCGTCCCGAGGTTCGATCCCGTGAACGCACCGATGATCACGACCGCGGCAAGGGTCGGATCGAGCCAGCCCCGGGAGTAGTAGATCAAGCCGCTCGCCGCGGCCGTCACGCCGACCATGAAATTGCTCGTCGCGATCGCGGGCTTCATGGGCACCCGCATGAGGAGGTTCATCGCGGGCACCTTCACGAAGCCGCCCCCGAGGCCGAGGAGGCCCGCGAACCCTCCAGCGACCGCGCTGACGGCGAACCCGGCAAGCGGGCGATCGACGCGGTACCGGTAGACGCCCTCATCCTCGTGGTCGAAGTAGAGGCTGCCGAGAGCGAGTCGGTGCGCGACGGGGCTTTCCGTGCCCGCGCGGTACGCGCGGTCCCTCGCGGTCTCCGGCGTTCGAAGCATGTACACGGCCGCGAACAGAACGACCGCGGCGAACGTGACGTAGAGGAACCGCGGGTCGACGAGCACCGCGACGAGCGCCCCGGCGATCGCACCCGTCGTCGTCGCGATCTCGAGGAACATCCCGAGCCGGAGGTTCGTGAGATGGTCCCGCACGTAGACGGAGGCGGCCCCCGAGGACGTCGCGATCACGCCGACGAGACTGACCGCGATTGAGGTGCGGAGGTCGACCTCGAGGACGAGGGTCATGAACGGGATGAGGAAGATACCGCCCCCGATCCCGAGAAAGGAACCCGCGAGACCCGCGAGGGCCGACGCGACGAGGAGGATGAGCAGGGTCTCGAGGAGAGCCACGTA
>MGVZ01000031.1 GCA_001800745.1 Euryarchaeota archaeon RBG_16_67_27 | reverse complement strand
TGGCGGGCATGGGAATCCCGGCGGGCAAGCCCGCTCCCCGCTTAAGGATTCTCCGCCCCTTGCGCCCCTCGAACCCGGATGCTGCTCCTGACGGTGCCGCGGGAAGTCGTTCCATCGGACGGGCTCCCTGCAGACATCGCACGAGGTGATCGGCTCGTCCATCGTCCCTCGATCGGGCCCCATCCTCCGCCCTGACTTCGACCCTCCTGGGGAGGTCCCAACCCGCGCGCCCCGCATCGCCCCTCGATAAGCTATTTATCCGGCACGCTCCATGTTAGTCCGAGTCAGGGTCGGGAGTGAGGGTTCCGTGGCCGAGGAGGTCCTACCGGAGGCTCGCATCCCCACGTACGTGGAGGGCCTCGACGAGCGGCTCGGCGGCGGCATCCCGAAAGGCCACGTCGTCCTCGTGAGCGGACCGCCGGGCTCCCTGAAGTCCTCGTTCGTGTACCGGATCCTGTTCCGCGAGGCGCTGAAGGGCTCGTCCGCGCTCTACCTGTCCATGGAGCAGAGCCGCGCCTCCCTCGTCTCGCAGATGGCCTCCCTCGGCATGGACCCGGGGAAGGGGAAGGGCGTCCACGTGATCGACGTCCGCGCGCTCCGCCGGGAAATTGAGGAGATCCGCGAGGCGCCCCGGTGGCTCCTCGGGCTGCGGCGCCAGCTCGTCCGATACAAGGAGGAGATGGGCTGCGACCTCCTCGCGCTCGACTCCCTCGACGCCCTGTACGCCCTCGCGCCGATGGAGAACCCACGGAACGAGATCTTCCAGTTCATCGAGGAGATCCGCGACCTGAACGCGACCGCGTTCCTCGTCTCGGAGATGGAGCGGGACGGCGTGCGGCTCGCGAAGCACGGCGTCGAGGAGTTCCTCGCGGACACGATCGTCCATCTCCGGCTGCGGGAGATCGACGCGGGGATGGGGACCTCCGTGCGCCGGTACATCAGCGTCGTGAAGATGCGGGGCGTGAACCATGACCTCGACTACTTCCCGCTCCTCGTGGACGGGAACAGCTTCGAGATCGTGTCCGAGTGACGGCGGGGCGGGGTGATCCCGTGGTCTCTCTCGGCGCGGTCCTGTCCCTTGCGGCCCTCGGCGTGAGCGCGTTCCTCGGGCTCTTCGTCCTCGGCGTGAACCCGCGGGGGACCGCGAACCGCGCGTTCGGGGTGCTCATGCTCGCGTTCGTCCTGTGGGACGTCGCGGAGGCGATCCAGCGGTCGATGGCGGGCGCCGCCGCGGAGGCGATCGAGCCGTTCGCCCGCGCCGCCTGGATCGGGATCTCCCTCGTGCCCGCGGCGCTCATGCACCTCTCCCTCGCGTATCCGGAAGGCAGCCCTGCCCTCCGGCGACGGTGGGTGCTTCCCGCCGTGTACGCGCCGTTCGTCGCGTGGGCGGTCCTCGTCGCGGCGACGGACTTCGTGATCGACGGGGTCTCGGAGAACGCCCTGGGCGCGAGCGCGCACGTCTCCCGGACGTACCCGATCGCCGCGGTCTTGTTCGGCGCGTGGATGTACGCCGCGGTCGCGGGCTTCGTCCTCACGTGGACGCGGGTCCGCGGGGGCGCCCGGCGCATGCAGGGCGTCGTCGCCGCGGGCCTCGTCATCGGGACGATCCCCGCGGGGGTGACGGAGGTGTTCTGGCCCCTCCTCTCGGGCGCGGACACACGGATGGGCCTGGGGACGCTGTACACCCTCGTGTGGTCCGCGATCATCGCCTTCGCCGTCGCGCGCTACCACTACCTCGTGATCGAGCCCGTGATGGAGGTCCGCCCGCCCCCCGCGCGGAGGCACGGCCTCGACCCCGGGATGAACTACCTCGTCCTCGAGCCCGGCCGGGCGACTGCGATGGGCGCGTTCCGGGAGGTCGTCGCGCGCACGCCCGGACTCTGCGTGACGGGGCTGCCGCCCTCCCGCGTCGCGCGGCGGTTCGGCCTCGAGCGCACCCCCGTGGTCTGGCTCACGACGACATCCGGCGAGGCGCGCGCCGTCCGGCCCGTGGCCCTCGACTTCGAGCTGCTCCACACGATCGTGAAGTTCCTGCGGGAGCACCCCGGGACCGCGGTCCTCCTCGACGACCTCGACTACCTCGCGGAGGTGAACGGCTTCGGCGCCCTGGCGCGGTTCCTCCGCCGGGTGACGAACCAGGCGAGCGCGTCCGGGGGGACGACGATCCTCGCCGTGGGCCAGGGCACGTTCGAACCGGAGCATCTCGCCGTCCTGCGGGGCGCGGTGGACCGCGTGCTCGAGGTCCTCCAGGCGCCGGCGCCGGGCGCAGTCGCGAACGGGGAGCACGTCCTCCTCCTCGTGTCGAGCCAGCAGGCGCCCGCCGCGCTCGGGGCCGCGGGATGCCGCGGGGGTCTCCTCCTGACGACGGAGCATCCGTCGAAGGCGCGTCAGAGGTTCGGACCCGCGTACGAGGTCCTCTGGGCCACGGACGCGAGCGAGAGCGCGGGCCCGACGGTCCGGCCGACGTCCCTCGACGCGGAGGCGCGGCGCACGGTCGGCTCGTTCATCGCCTCCCATCCCGGGTCGGACGTCGCGGTCGTCGGCCTCGAGCAGCTCGCCCTGTTCAACGAGTTTCCCGCGGTCCTCGCGTTCGTGAAGGACATCCTCGACCTCGCGAGCCTCGGGGGATGCCGGCTGTTCGCGACCTTGGGTCCGGATTCCATGCCGCCTCGGGAGGTCGCGATCCTCGCGCGCCGCTTCGACGCCCCGACGCCCCCGGGGATCAGGGAGCCTCTTCCTTCAGCGCCGTCCACAGCCGCGCCTGGAAGTCGAATTCTGTATCGAGGACCCGTTTCATGAAGAGGACGATCTGGCCCTGCGGGTCCAAGGCGTTCCGCTCGCAGTACGCGCGGAATCCCTCGAGGACGTCCGCCTCGACGCGGATGTTGAACTGCACCTTCTCCCGCGGCTCTCCCTTCGTCGCGCGACGCCCGGCCATCCGGCTGCGCAATCGTGTGCCCGCTATTTCTACGTTTTGATGCAATCGGTAGCAATTGGTACGAAGTGTAGCAATCATTAAGTAACTGATAATCACTTCCGGGAACGAGTGGGAGAGGAGGGAACATCGCGTGACGAGCGCTATCCCCGCCCGGTCGCGGCCGGTGCCCCCCGATGAAACAGGACTGGAACCCCCTGGTTCGATCGAGCCCCAAGAGACGACCGCACGGCTGCAAGAGGAATTCCTGCAGAGCCTCGTGGAGTCGGTGGATCTCGTGGATGAGCGGTTACCACTCCCGGCCCGGAGTGGCGGGGCGCTGCAACTGGCCACGCCCGAGGCGATCCGAGACGCGTTCGCGCGCGCGTGGGACATCCTCTCCCATTCTCTCTGCCTCGGGGTCGACCCGGAGGCGGCCCTCGCGGACTTGAAGGACTTCGTGCTGTACGACATCCCCGATGGCACGCGGTCGACGCTCACCGTGCCCTCCTCGGGGGACGTGGAGACGGACGCGGCACTCTACTGCCTCTCCCTCGTCCACACCCTCGCGTCCCTCGGCGCGCGGACGTCCGTCCTCCTGACGCACACCGCGTACAACCGGGAGCGGGGTCCCGAGGACACGAAGCGGTTCCTCCAGATCCTCGCGCGGGGGATCGAGCCGTTCCAGGCGTACGCGTGGCGACACCGGGCCGCGATCCGCGTCCACGGGATCAGGCCCGGGTACGAGCTCGAGGCCGCGTTCCGGAAGGCGTTCCCCGTGCCCGCGGGCGCACGCTTCGACGCCCACTTCCTCATCGACTACCAGGAGGAATGGTTCCTCACGGACGAGGGGCGCGGGTTCCTCGAGGCGGTCCCGGACATCGACGTCGTGATGCGCCACACGAAGCTCCAGGTGAGCGGGGGCTGGATCCCGATCCGGATGAGGAAGTCCGCGTACGTGTACTGCCAGAACGGCACCCTCTCGAGCAACTGGACGCACGAGGAGTACGCGGCGCTCGTCGCCGTCGGCTATCTCGCGAAGCTCCTGCTCAAGGGGGAGGCGCTCGCGAAGAGCTACGTGTCGATCGACGAGATCAAGGACCGGCACCGCCAGCGCGAGGTCCTGCTCGGCCAGCGCGTCGTGAAGCTGACCCCGAAGCCTCGCAAGCTCTTCGTCCTCGGTTCCCCCGCGGGCCTCGTCCAGGTCTACGCGTGAGCGGGCGGCGGCCTTCGGATCGCGGATCAGCCCTTCGGCGGGGCGCTCAGGCCCGGCGTCTCCGACTCCGGGCGGGCGAAGCCGTCGGGGAGGTCGATCGGCGCCTCGATGAAGAACTGGGCGAGGAGCGCGTCCGTCCCCACGGCCTCTTCCGGAAGCCCGTTCCAGTGGTCGAGCACCCTCCGGTTCTCGTCCTCCCAGCGGAGGAGGAGGTCTCTCATCTGCCGGCGGAGCTGGTCCGTCTCCTGGCCGGATAGGACGAGGGTCAGCGTCGCGCGCCGGACGCGCTCGATCACGAGCGTGTAGTCCCCCTGGCTGATCGACCGGAGCCACTTCCCGCGGAGCAGGGGGATCGACGTCCGCATGAAGTTCTGGATCACGTCGAGCGTCCCGGAGAACAGGTCCTGGTCGATCATCCGCTCGCCGGCGCGCACCTTCGAGTCGATCAGGGTGCCGTCCTCGAAGATCAGGATCGCGGCCTTGATGTCATAGTGCCGCGCCTTCCACTTCCGCACCGCGACGGACAGCCGCTCCTTGCTCATCGGGGACAAGGCGAGGAACGCGACGGCCGCGGGCAGGATCATCGCCGTCGAGAACAGGGGGAGGATCCGGTACCCCACGATCCCGCGGATCAGGTTCGTCGAGGAGCCGAGTGCGACCATGAGCACGAACGCGATCATGAGGCCGCGCATCCTCCCGCGCAGCTTCGGCGTCGTCGCGGCGACCTCCCGGTACGTGAGGAAGAACGCCACGGCGCCGACGACCGCGACCATGAGCACGAACGCGATCATGAGGCCGCGCATCCTCCCGCGCAGCTTCGGCGTCGTCGCGGCGACCTCCCGGTACGTGAGGAAGAACGCCACGGCGCCGACGACCGCGTAGAGGAGCACGAACGCGGCCCAGAGGAGGTACGCGGTGTCGTCCCACTCCCCGACATACGGCGGTCCCCCGGCGGGCTCGAGGCTCTCGAACCCCACGACAAGGTTCAGCCACACGTACGGGAGGAGGACGAGGCCGGGTCCCGCGGCGAGGAAGAGGGTCCTCCGCATCCTCGTGTAGAACACGACCCCGAACAGCATGAAGAACAGGGCGGACAGGGTGAGCGCGGTGAAGCTCGCGAGCGCCGCGGTCTCCGCCCAGCGCAGGTCGACCGCGTTGAAGAACAGGAGGTCGCTCAGCGCGTACAGCCCTGCAAAGAACGCCGCGCCGAGGAAGAACACCTCCGTCCACGTGCGGTACCGGTCCCGGGCGACCTGGTAGATCACCAGGGCGAACCACGTGATCGCGGTCGCCAAGGGGAGCCACTGCTCCAGCGTGAGATGACTCATGGTCAGCGCCTGAGGTCGGATGCGGACGCGAACCCGCGGGTTTAATCCTTCCCTCTTGAGAATTCCGGACTGGAACGATAGTACCCAGCGGTTCGATTATCCGGCCTGAGAATGAGAGGGTCGGTCCCCTTCGACGGCACGTCCGCGGCTCACGCGGCCTTCCGGACCGCCTTGAGCTGCCCGGCGTACATCCCGAGGAGCTCCTTCTGGCTCGTCGCGTCCTCGGGCCGCTTGTCGTCCCGCCACCGGCCCGTGAACCTAGGGAAGCGGACCGCGAGGCCCGCGCCCGGCCGCACGGCGTCCCGCGCGCACGTGTGGACGGGGCTCACCGTGAGCTCCGCGCCGCGGACCTCGAGGACGACCGCGGGTTCGAACCAGGTGTCCGGCGTGAGCTTCGACTCCACGCGGGCGTGGCGCTCCTCGCGTGCGTGGGGCCGGAGCCGCTCGGGCAGGCCGAAGAGGGTGGCGTCGTCGAAGCCCGTGCCGAGCTTGCACGTCGTCCGGAAGACGTCGGTCTCGGCGTCGTACGCGGCCATGAGGAGAGCGCCGTACGTACCCGCCCGTCTCCCGCGTCCCGCGAACGCGCCGACGACGACGAGATCGATCGTGTCGCTCATCTCCGCGCTGTATTCCTTCTTGAACTTGATCCACTGGTACCCGCGCGCGCCAGCGTCGTAGGTCGAGTCGAGGGACTTCGCCATGAGCCCCTCGCAGCCCTTCTGGAGCGCCTCGTCGAAGAACGACTCCGCGTCCAGGAGCTCGCGGACCGTCCGCATCGTCGCGAGCCGCACGCCGTCCGTCTCCCGGAGGATCCGCTCGAGGGCGCCCCGGCGATCGCGGTACCCGCGGGTCGTGAGGTCCTCCCCCTCGAGGAGGAGGCAATCGAACGCGAACAGGGTCACCGGGAAGTCCTGGGCCATGCGGTCGACGTCCGTCTTCCTCCCGCGGCGTCGGGAGACCTCCTGGAACGGGAGGAACTCCCCCGTGTTCGCGTCGACGGGCACGGCTTCGCCCTCGACGATGGCCTCCTTCGCTCGCAGGGCGTCGCGGAGCCCGGCAACGATCTCCGGGAACTGGCCCGTGATGTCCTCGAGCTGCCGCGAGAAGAGCTGGATTCGGTCCGGGCCGACGTGCGCCTGCACCCGCAGCCCGTCATACTTGTACTCGAGGGCGCACTCCCCGAGGCGCTCGAGGACCTCCTCCAGGGTCTCGAGACGCTCCGCGAGCATCGCGCGGATCGGGCGGCCACGCCCGAGGTGGAGCGCCCCGAGGCCGTCGAGGCCGTCGCGGGCAAGGACCGCCGCGACCTCCCCGAGGTCCGACGAGACGTTGTACGCCCGCTCGACGCGGTCGCGGTCCTCCTTCGTCGCGTGCGTCGCCGCGAGGGCGTCGACGATCGTCATGTCCGCGACCCCGAGGCGCATCTTCCCCACGACGGTGCGGGCGAGGTACCGCGCCTCCTCCGGGGTCGCGTCGTTCAGCAGGTCCGCGAGGAGCTGGAGCTTGCGTTCCTGCGAGCCCGTGCCCGCGGTCGTCGCGATCTCCTTCAGGCTCGCGTACACGGTCTCGATGGTGAGCGGCTCCGAGCTCAGGGTCGTCTGAGTCCGGGCGCGGAGCTGCTCCTCCGCGACGAGGCCGAGGTCGCCGGACGCCTTCCACGCCGCGCCGATCGCCTCGTCGGGCCGGGCCGTCGCACGTGCGATCCCGCGGATCGCGAGCTTCTCCGCAAGGCCGAGCTCGATCCCCGCGTAGTCCGGGAAGACGCGGCCCTGCGTGAGGTAGACGACCTTGTCGATCTCCTCCTTCGGGACCTCGCGGAACAGGGCGACGAGGATGTCCGTCATCTCGAGACGCTTCGTCGTCGCCTCGAGCTTCCCGTACGCCTGGGCGAGGGTCGCGTACCGCATCCGGTCGGGTACAGGGCCCGCGGGCTTAATCCTTGGCGGGACGCAGGCCGTTCACGAGCGCCGCCCGCGCGTCCGTGTTATAGTTGTTTAACTATAACATCCCGGACGGCCGACGTTGCCGTGCATCGCCCGCTCACGGGAACTTCGCGGCGACCGTCTCGACGATCTCGACGCTCTTCCCGATGTACTTGTCCGGGTTCATCGCGTCCGCGAGCTCCCGCGCGGAGAGGAGCTTCGAGACCCGCGGTTCCGCCGCGAGGACGTCCCTCAGGTGGATCCCGCGGAGGCGGGCCTTCTGCGCTACGTCGCGGACGAGCCGATGCGCGTCCTGCCGACCCATCCCCTTCCGGACGAGGGCGATCATCGCGCTCTCCGCCATGACCTGCCCCTTCGTCGCGTCGAGGTTCTCCCGCATCCGGTCCGGATAGACCCGGAGGTTCCGGAACACCTCCGCGGTCCGCACGAGCATCTCGTCGAGCAGTACGCACGCGTGGGGCAGGAGGAACCGCTCCGCCGCGCTGTTCGTGAGGTCGCGCTCGTGCCAGAGCGTCATGTTCTCGTACGCGGGGAGCACGAGGCTCCGCACGATCCGCGCGAGGGAGCACACGTTCTCCGAGGCGATCGGGTTCTCCTTCTGGGCCATCGTCGAGCTCCCGACCTGCCTGCGCTCCTCGAACGCCTCCGCGGCCTCGCCGATCTCGTTCCTCTGGAGGTTCCGGACCTCCGTGGCGAACTTCTCCAGGGACGACGCGACGTTCGCGAGGACGGCGAGCAGCTCCGCGTACCGGTCCCGGCCGACGACCTGCGTCGCGGCCTCGTCCGCCGTGAGGCCGAGGTCCTTCATGACCGCGGCCTGGATCTCGAGCGCCTTCGGCCCGAACGCCGCCCCCGTGCCCACGGCCCCGGACATCTTCCCGACGAGGACGCGGGGCGTCGCCTCCCTCAGCCGGTCGCGCTGTCGCCCCGCCTCCGACGCGAACACGGCGATCTTCAGGCCGAACGTGATCGGGACGGCGGCCTGGCCGTGCGTGCGGCCGAGCATGACCGTCCGCTTGTGCCGGAGCGCGAGCTTCGTGAGCGTGCGCGCCAGGGCGTACACGTCGTCGTCGAGGATCGCGATCGCGTCGCGGAGCTGGAGGGCCGTCGCCGTGTCGGAGATGTCGTTGCTCGTCGCGCCGAGGTGGACGGACTTCCCCGCGTCCCCCTTGCACGCCTCCGTGAGCGCGAGGACGACGGCCATGATGTCGTGCCGGGTCTCCTCCTCGAGCGCCTTGACGCGGTCGATCCGGACGTCCTTCGTGTTCGCGCGCCGCGCGATCTCCTCCGCCGCCGCCCGCGGGATGTTTCCCGCTTTCGCGTGCGCGCGGGCGAGGGCCGCCTCGACGTCGAGGAGCCTCTGGAGCCGCGCCTCCTCGTCGAAGATCGCCTTCATCTTCGGCCGGCCGTAGCGGAAGTCGATCGGGCAGAGGAGGGACATCGCCATCCGGCGAGGGCAAGGCCATGGCCCGTTATGGAGCTTTTGGCAACCGCCCGGAGGGCGGCGGATCGGCACCGACCGCGGCTCGTCTACGCGGGAGGATTCCGTACCGGATCGCCGTGTCCGGGGCACAGGACTCGCGGGCGCATCGCGACGAGTCGCTCGAACGAGGCGATTGCCGCGCCCGGGTCCTCGACGAACCATGGCGGTACGGGCGAGCCTTGCCGACCGTTCACCGCGTCCCCCGCGAAGAGGACGCCCTCCGTCGGGAGGTGGAACGCGCACGAGCCGATCGTATGGCCGGGGACGTGGATCACGACCGCCGGGAGGCCGAGGAGGTCGATCGTCTCATGGCCCGTGAGGCGGCGGTCCGGCTCGAGGGGGGGCACGCGCATCGACCAGGCGAACACGCCTGCGAACGCGATCAACGTCTTCGCCCGGAGCCCGATCCCCTTGCCCTTCCGTCGCTCCCGGCCCGCGACGACGTCCGCGTCATCGTCATGCACGAGGACGGTCGACTTCGCCTCCCGCTTCCAGACGCCCGCGGTCCCGACATGGTCCAGATGATGATGCGTCAGGAGGACGAGCCGGATGTCCGCGAGCTCCTTCCCGAGCTCTTTCAGGGCTTCCCGTACGAGGGGTTCCGCGCCCTTCGTGCCCGTGTCGACGAGGACGATTCTCCCGACGTCAATCACGTAGAGGTTCACGAAGCGCTCGCGGATGCGGTACACGCGCTCGGCGACGCGCTCGAGTACATCCGCGGACACGGAATCCGGGACAGATCTGTCCTGGATAACGTTTCGGTCGCCGCGGATCGGTGGGAGCGAGGACGTCGCCGCCGAACGCGGGGCTTCCCCCGGAGAAACCGCAATCTCCTCCGCGTATCAACTCTTTCCCGAACCGGTTCGGCGCGCCTTTCCGCGATTGGCACAATACGGACTAAGCGTTCATACGCGCGACCTCGCGTCTCGGGGACGGATCGGAGTCTCCGAATCGCGGACTCCGGCCTTCCGCGGGTGTGCACATGGAGCGGGGCATGCGGATCACGCGAAGGGACGTGCTGAAGCTTCTGCCGGTGGGCGTCGCGGGGGTCCTCGCGGCGAGGTACCTCCCCGACACCGTGCTCGGCTTCACGTTCGTCGAGCCAATCGACCCGAACCTGAACCCGCTCGAGGGCTACCCGAACCGGGACTGGGAGAAGGTCTACCGGGATCTGTACTCCTGGGACTCGAGTTTCGTCTTCCTGTGCGCGCCGAACGACACGCACGGCTGTCTCCTGCAGGCCCGAGTGAAGAACGGCGTCGTGAAGTTCATCGACCCCTCCTTCGGCTACGGCCAGGCGACGGACATCTACGGGAACAAGGCGAGCGCGCGGTGGGACCCGCGGATCTGCCCGAACGGGCACACGTACCTCCGGCGGTTCTACAGCGACCGGCGGGTGAAGGGCGCGATGGTCCGCACAGGGTTCCTGAACTGGTACCGGGCGGGGATGCCCCGCGGGACCGACGGGCTGCCGCTCCGGGAGTACTTCACGAACCGCGGCAAGGACACCTGGGAGGCCCTCGGGAACGGCGAGGCGTACGACATCGTCGCCCACGTCCTGAAGGACGTCGCGGAGACGTACGACGGCGCGACGGGCGCGAGCCGGCTCACGACCCAGGGGTACGACCAGGAGATGATCACTGCGATGGGCGGCGTCGGGATCCAGACGCTCAAGTTCCGGGCGAGCATGTCCTGGCTGTCCACCCTCCGGTTCACCGGCCTGTATCGCTTCGCGAACCTCCTCGCCCTCCTCGACGCGAACATCCGCGGGATCACGGACCCGGACCTCGCCCGGGGCCCGCGGACCTGGGACTCGTACGCGTGGCACACGGACCTGCCGCCGGGGCACCCCATGGTCCACGGGAACAAGACGAGCGACTTCGACCTCTTCGCCGCGGAGTACGCCGAGCTGATCACGACGTGGGGGATGAACTGGATCGCGACGAAGATGCCCGACGGGCACTGGGTCTCCGAGGCCCGCCTCCGTGGCGCGAAGGTGATCACCGTCACGACGGAGTACCAGAGCACCTCGAACAAGGCGGACGAGGTCATCGTGATCCGCCCGGCGACGGACGCGGCGTTCGCCCTCGGGGTCGCGCAGTACCTGATGGCGAACGGCCTCTACGATGTCGGCTACGTGAAGCGACACACGGACCTTCCCCTGCTCGTCCGGATGGACACCTTGAAGCTCCTCCGCGCGAAGGACATCATCGCCGGCTACACGCCCGCGCCCCTGACGAACTACACGCGCGTCCTCGCGGCGGGCGAGAGGCCTCCCGCGGACTACACGGCCCAGGATCGCCAGTACGTCCCGCAGGCCCTCCGGGCGGAGTGGGACGACTTCGTCGTCTGGGACACCCTCGCGGGCGGCCCTGCGGTGATCACGCGGGACCACGTCGGCGACGTCTATGCGGCCGCGTTCGCAGGGAAGGACCCCGCCCTCACGGGCACGTACACGGTGGCCCTCGCGGGCGGCGGGACGGCACAGGTGCGTCCGGTGTTCGACGTGATCAAGGAGTACATCGACGTGAACTTCACGCCCGCGCAGACGGCGGAGGTCACGTGGGCCCCCGTGAGCGCGATCGTCTCCTTCGCGGAGCAGGTCGCCGCGCACCCGAACACGACCCTGTTCACCGTCGGGATGGGGCCGAACCACTACTGGAACAACGACCTGAAGGACCGCGCGATCTTCCTCGTCGCCGCCCTCACGGCGAACGAGGGGCACTTCGGCGGAGAGGTCGGCTCGTACGCGGGCAACTATCGGCTCGAGGTGTTCAACGGCGCGGCGCAGTGGTATCTCGAGGACCCGTTCAACCTGCAGCTCGACCCGAACGCCCTCGCGACCGTGCGCTCGTACACGAAGGCGGAGTCCGCGCACTACTACAACTACGGCGACCGGCCGCTCAAGGTCGGCACGAAGACGTTCACCGGGCTCACCCACATGCCCACGCCCACGAAGACCGCGTGGTGGGTGAACGGGAACTCGATCCTCGGGAACTCGAAGTGGGCGTACGACGTGATCGTGAACACGCTCCCGCGGATCGAGATGATCGTCGTGAACGAGTGGTTCTGGACGAAGACGTGCGAGTACGCGGACATCGTCTTCGGGGTCCCGTCGTGGATCGAGCGGAAGCTCCCGGACATCTACGGCGCGTGCACGAACCCGTTCCTCCAGGTCGCCGTGCCGTCGCCTCTCGACCCCGTCGCGCCCGTGGCCGACGACCTCGAGACGTACGTCGGCGTGAGCGAGAAGCTCGCGGCGATCACGGGCGACACCCGGTTCGTCGACGCCTGGTCCTTCCGCACGCCCGACGGGAAGCTCGACATGGCCCCGTACATCCAGCGCTCCATGGACGAGTCGAACAGCCTGAAGGGCTACCGCTTCCAGGACGTGCTTGACTCCTGTGCCCAGGGCATCCCGAAGTACGTGATGAACCGGACGACGCCGAGGATCATGGGCTGGGAGCAGGTCCACGAGTCGAAGCCGTTCTACACGAAGACGGGCCGGCTCGAGTTCTACCGCGAGGAGGACGACTGGCTCGACGCCGGGGAGAACGTCCCCGTGTTCCGGGAGACCGTCGACTCGACGTTCTACGAACCCTCCGTGATCCATGGGGGCGCCCACTCGTTCCTCCGGCCGAAGGGCCCCGCGGACTACGGGATCAACCCGGCGGCGATGGACGCGGAGACCCGGCAGGTGCGGAACACGGTGAAGCCGTGGTCCGAGATCCGCACGACCGTCCATCCGCTCACCGCGTTGGACCCCGCGTACCGGTTCATCCTCTACACCCCGAAGTACCGGCACGCCTGCCACTCGATGGCGTCGTCGATGGACCTGAGCATGGTGTACTTCGGCCCGTTCGGGGACTTCTACCGCCGGGACAAGCGCAAGCCGTACGTCGGCGAGGGCTACGTGGACATGAACCCGCTCGACGCGAAGGTCCTCGGGATCGAGGACGGCGACTACATCTGGGTCGACGGCGACCCCGGCGACCGGCCGTTCCGCGGCTGGGAGTCGAAGCCCGACGACTACCGGGTGATGCGCTGGAAGGTCCGCGCCCGGTACTACCCGAACATCCCCCGCGGGACGGCGCGGGCGTGGTTCCACATGTTCGGGGCGACGCACGGGAGCGTCGAGGGCCATGAGACCCGGTCCGACGGCCTCGCGAAGAACCCGCGAACGGGGTACCAGGCCGCGTACCGGTACGGCTCCCACCAGTCGATCACCCGCGCCTGGCTCAAGCCCACGCTGATGACGGACAGCCTCGTCCGCAAGGAGGGCTCGGGTCAGCTCATCGGGAAGGGCTTCGCCCTCGACGTGCACGGGGCGACGGGCGCCCCGAAGGAGTCCTTCGTGAAGATCGCGAAGGCGGAGGACGGCGGCGAGTCCGGGACCGGGCTGTGGAACCCCGCGGCGGAGGGCTTCCGCCCGACGTACGAGAACGACGCGATGAAGCGGTACCTCCGCGGCGACTACGGAGGTGCCTGACGATGCCCGACGTCTTCAACTGGCAGCTGAACCGCTCGATGGCGTACGAGTACGCGGAGTCCCGGCCGAACCGGCAGGTCAGCGCGGTCTTCGACATCAACAAGTGCATCGGGTGCCAGACGTGCACGATGGCGTGCAAGACGACGTGGACGAGCGGCAAGGGCCAGGAGTACATGTTCTGGAACTCCGTCGAGACGAAGCCGTACGGGTCGTACCCGCTCGGCTGGGACGTGCGGATCCTCGACAAGGCCGGCGCCGCGTCGTGGGACACGGCCACGCGCCCCGCGACGTTCCGCGGGCAGACGATATTCGAGAAGGCCCCCGCGGGCGAGCGCGCGGAGGGCTGGCTTCCCGAGGACGTCCACTGGGCGTACCCGAACCGCGGGGAGGACGAGACGAACGCGCCGATTGACTCGGGCCTGCACCACCTGTCGATCCCCCACGCGATCTGGAACTTCTACCTCGCGCGGATCTGCATGCACTGCACGTACCCCGCGTGCCTCGCGGCGTGCCCGCGGAAGGCGATCTACAAGCGGAAGGAGGACGGGATCGTCCTGATCGACCAGGAGCGGTGCCGCGGGTACCGGGAGTGCGTGCGCGCGTGCCCGTACAAGCGCGCGATGTACAACCACGTGACCCGGGTGAGCGAGAAGTGCATCTTCTGCTACCCCGCGGTCGAGCAGGGACGCTGGCCGCGCTGTATGCGGAACTGCATCGGGAAGATCCGGATCGTCGGGTACGTCCACAAGCCGAACGAGGCGGACCCGGAGAACCCGATCGACTTCCTCGTCCACACGAAGAAGATCGCCCTCCCGCTCTACCCGCAGCTCGGGCTCGAGCCGAACATCTACTACATCCCGCCCGTCCAGGCGGACGCGCGCTTCCTGCGGCAGATGTTCGGGCCCGGGGCGGACGCCGCGGTCGCGACGTACAAGAGGCTGCACGACAACCCGGCGTCGGAGCCGCTCCTGCGCGCCGTGCTGCTCCTGTGCGTGAGCACGGACCGGATTCTCGGGCGGTTCGCCCTCGACGGTCAGGAGGCCGTCGGGTACGACATGCAGGACGTCGAGGCCGTCCGGGTGCCTCTCGTCGAGCCCACGTACGTCCGGGACTTCAGCGACCCCGCCATCGGGGTGTATCGGCACAACATCACGTGAGGAGGTGACACGATGCGGATCGATCCGAAGACCGTCGTCGGCGGCGTCCTCGCGTTCGCGTTCCTCCTCACGGTCCTCCAGAGCCTCGGCCTCGCGCCGAGCGCCGCGGCCGCAGGGACGAGCCTGTCCTCATGGGCCGTCGACGGTCCGCTGCCCGTCACGGAACCGGACAGCGCGCTCTGGGCGGACGCGGTCCCCCTCGCCCTCCCCCTCTCCGCTCAGATTATGATCACGCCGACGCAGAAGAACCCGACCGTGGACGCGATCGAGGTCCGCTCCCTGAACAACGGGACGCACATCGCGTTCCGGATCCGGTGGGCGGACGCGACGAAGGACGCGTACACGACGACGACGCAGCAGTTCCGGGACGCGGTCGCGATCCAGGTCGGTGCGCAGTCCGACGTGCCGTACTTGTGCATGGGCGGGGCGAACGCGCGGATGAACATCCTCCAGTGGAAGGCGGACTGGCAGGCGGACATCGAGGAGGGCTTCCACGACCTCCAGGACGAGTTCCCCAACTTCTGGGTCGACTACTACCCGTACGCGATCGGCGGGCCCCCGTACGAGGTGCCTGCGCAGTTCCCGGAGAACGCGAGCCTCTACCTCGTCGGCTACACAGTCGGCAACCCGTTCTCCCAGCCGCTCAAGGTCACCCCCGTCGAGGACGCCCTCGCGTACGGCTTCTTCACGATCACGACGGGCGTGCGCCAGGACGCCCTCGGATGGGGCGAGTGGCGCGACGGCGCGTGGACGGTCGTGATCGCGCGCGCGCTCGACACCGGGGACCCCCAGGACAACGCGATCGGGCGGAACAACGCCCTCGCGTTCGCCGTCTGGGACGGAGGGAACGAGGACCGGGGCTCCCGAAAGTCGACGACGGGCTGGGTTCCCCTCGGCGTCCAGGCCGTCCGCAGCACGGCGGTGGACCCGCTCGTCGTCACCGCGATCATCCTCATCGCCGTGCCCATCGTCGTCCTCGTCCTGCGAAGGCTCGAGGCGCGGAACGAGCCCATGCGGATCCCCGAGGAACGGAAGGAGCCGGGCAAGCCATGATCGACACGCTTCCTGTGGACATGCGTGCGATTGAGGGCGCGTTCGCCCGCGCGCAGCTGTACGGTGCGCTCGCGTCGGCCCTCGGGGAACCGAAGCGGACCCTGGACGAGGCCGCGGTCGCCTCGCTCGAGAGCGCCGCGTCGACCGTCGACGACCGGGTCGGCCTGTCCGCCGAGGTCGCGGGACTCCAGGCGGCGATCCCGTCCCTCCGCGCGGACCCGCGGATCCTGGACCGGGAGTACGCGACGCTGTTCCTCAAGGGCGAGGTCCCTCCGTTCGAGGCCTCGTACGCCCCGGGCATGCGGCTGACCCAGGAGCTCGCGGACGTCGCGGGGTTCTTCCGGGCGTTCGGCGTGAAGACGCGGGACGAGCGGCCGGACCACCTCGTGAGCGAGCTCGAGCTCATGGCCTTCCTGTGTCTGAAGGAGGCGATCG